>DATCDK010000069.1:0-15250 GCA_036510735.1 Acidothermaceae bacterium
GCGCTGGATCGTCGAAGGATTCCGCGACGCACTCGGCGGCGATCTCGACGAAACGACGGCACTGCTCACCGCCGACAATGTCCGGCCGGCGGTCACCCTTGTCGCCCGGCCCGGGCGCTGTGACGTCGTTGAATTGGTCGCTCTCGGCGCGCGCCCCGGCAGGTGGGCGCCGACGGCGGCGATCCTCGACGGAGGGGCTCCGACTGCCCTCGCCGCCGTCCGCGAGGGTCGGGCCGGCGTCCAGGACGAAGGCAGTCAGTTGGTCGCGCTCGCGCTGGCCGCTGCACCGATCGACGGCAGCGACCTGCGTTGGCTCGACATGTGCGCAGGCCCTGGTGGCAAAGCGGCACTGCTGGCCGGACTGGCCGCCGGGCGCGGCGCGCGGCTGCTTGCCGTCGAACGCCAACCGCACCGCGCGCGATTGGTCAGCCACGCGGTCGCCGATACCGCTGACGTAACGGTCGCCGATGGTCTCGCGCCGCCTTGGGTGCCTGCCTCGTTTGATCGGGTTCTGGTCGACGTCCCGTGTTCTGGGCTTGGTGCTTTGCGGCGGCGCCCCGAGGCTCGATGGCGGCGCACGCTCGCTGACGTCGAGGCCCTGCGGCCGCAGCAGGTCGCGCTCTTGCGATCGGCTCTCGATGCAGTCCGCCCCGGTGGGCTGGTCGCTTACGTCACCTGCTCGCCCCATCTGCGCGAGACCAGGTCGGTCGTTGACGAAGCGGTGAACGGCCGATCCGACGCAGCGGTCGAGCGCATCGACGTCCGGCCCTACTTGCCCGGCGTCGAACTGCTTGGCGACGGTCCCGACGTGCAGTTGTGGCCGCATCGACATGGCACCGACGCGATGTACATCGCGCTGTTGCGGCGCGGCTCGGTGTAGGGCGCTCGCCCTAGACTCGCAGCCATGGCTGTGCAGATCGCGCCAAGCATCCTGTCTGCGGATTTCGCGCGGCTGGCCGACGAGGCGGCCGCGGTGGCCAGCGTCGCCGATTGGTTGCACGTCGATGTCATGGACAACCACTTCGTGCCGAACCTCACGCTGGGTGCGCCGGTCGTTGCTGCGCTGCACAAGGCGACGACCCTGCCGCTGGACTGCCACCTGATGATCGACGACCCTGACCGCTGGGCGGCGACCTACGCCGAGGTCGGCGCGGGCAACGTGACGTTCCACGCTGAGGCCGCCGCCGACGTCGTCCAGACAGCTCGATCGATCAGGGCGGCCGGTGCGCGAGCTGGTCTTGCGGTGAAGCCGGGCACCGACGTCGAGAGCTACCTCGATGTGCTGGGGGAGTTCGACATGCTGCTGGTGATGACCGTCGAGCCTGGGTTTGGTGGGCAGGAGTTCCTCGCCGCGATGATGCCCAAGGTGGCCCACGCTCGAAAGTACCTGCGAGACACCGGCCTGCCGCTGTGGATTCAGGTCGACGGCGGCGTCACTGAAGCGACGATCGAGGAGTGCGCGAGGGCAGGGGCCGACGTCTTTGTGGCCGGGTCCGCGGTCTACGGCGCGGACGACCCGGCCGCGGCAGTGTCGGCGCTGCGCCATCGGGCCAGTGTCTTTGCTGCAGAAGGGCAGGCATCGGGCCGATGACGCTGGTGAGACAGGCGCTGCTGAGACAGCTTGCGGGCTGAAGGGCGAGAGGCAGGGGCGTGGACGCGTCAGGTCCTGAACGAGGCACGATCCTGATCGTCGACGACGACGCGGACATCGTCCGTTTCGTCGAGATGAACCTGCGCCTCGAGGGCTACCGAGTGCTTACCGCTCGCGACGGTCTCGAGGCGCTCGACATGGTCGCCGCCGAGGTGCCAGACCTGGTACTTCTCGACGTCATGCTCCCTGGCGTCGACGGGGTCGAGGTGACCCGCCGGTTGCGGGCGGACAGCCGCACGTCGACGCTGCCGGTCATCATGCTCACTGCGAAAACGATGACCGCCGACCGCGTACTCGGCCTGACGACGGGTGCCGACGACTACATCATCAAGCCGTTCGACACCCTCGAGCTGGTGGCCAGGGTGAAATCGACGTTGCGGCGCAACGCCGAAGCGCGTGCCGTGTCGCCCCTGACGAGCCTGCCGGGAAACGTCCGGATCGAGGACGAGATCGCCAGTCGAGTGAGTAGCGGCAGTCCGTTCGCCGTCGCCTACCTCGATCTCGACAACTTCAAGGTATTCAACGACGCACACGGATTTCTGCGCGGCGACCAGGTGATCCTGCTGCTCGCGGCGGCGTTGCGGCGGGCAGTCGTCGGCGCCCAACCTCCGGCCTTCATCGGGCACGTCGGGGGAGACGACTTCGTGCTGGTGTGCCGTCCCGAACAGGTCGAAGACCTGAGCTTCGCCGCGGTCGAGTACTTCGATCAGAAGTCGCCGTCCTTGCACGACCCCGCCGACGTTGCGCGTGGCTACCTCGAGGTCGTCGACCGCAAAGGCGTCATGCGTGATTACCCGCTGGTTTCGGTCTCCGTCGGCATCGCCACCAGCGAGCGCCGCCGCTTCGGTGACTACCGCGAGGTCGTCATTGTCGCCACTGAAATGAAGGGCGTCGCGAAGGGCGAGAGCGGGTCGGCGATCGCCGTCGACCGTCGCGCTGTCTGACCTGGACGACGGCCCTACATTTGGCCGACTCCGCGGGCGAGCGCGCGGCGTGCCAAACTGGTGTCGTAGAAGCAACGTGCGCTCCGGGGTCGGTGTAATTCCGAACCGGCGGTGATAGTCCGCGACCCGACCGAGAACCTGTGGATTTTCAGGCGATTGGTCGGTTGACCCGGTGGAACTCCGGGACCGACGGTGAAAGTCCGGATGGGAGGCGGCGCGCGGGCGGTTCGCGGCTTGCTGCGCGGCCTCGTTCGCCGACGTCTTCACTCGCCCAGGGGTGCTCAATGGGTGAGGAGACGCAGGTGAGTGCAGTGGCAGCCGGGGCAGATGTCGTGGCTGTCACAGCCATGCGCCGAGCGATCGCGCTTGCCGAACTCGGCCTCGGATCGACCAGTCCCAACCCGATCGTCGGGTGCGTCATCGTCGGACCGGACGGCTCGGTCGTCGGCGAGGGCTATCACGCCCGTGCGGGTGAGCCTCATGCCGAAGTCATTGCTTTGCGGGACGCCGGGGGGCGGGCGTTTGGCGCGACAGCTTTCGTCACGCTGGAGCCGTGCCGGCATACCGGCCGAACCCCTCCGTGCACGCGAGCCCTCATCGATGCGGGCGTATCCCGGGTCGTCTTCGCCGTCGCCGACCCCGACTCGGTAGCCGGGCATGGCGCCGACGACCTGCGCGCTGCCGGCGTCCTCGTCGAGGAAGGCCTGCTCGGTGACGAGGCGGCCCGATCGAATGCGGCCTGGCTGCATCATGCCCGTACGGGGCGACCGTTCGTGACGTGGAAGTACGCGGCCACCCTTGACGGCCGCGTTGCCGCGGCCGACGGCACCAGTCGCTGGATCACCGGCGAGGCCGCGCGGCACGACGTCCATCGGTTGCGGGCAGGCAGCGACGCGATCGTCGTCGGAACAGGAACCGTGCTGGCTGACGATCCACGCCTCGACGTCCGGCTGCCGGACGCCGCGAATCCCAATCGACCGCTTCGGGTAGTGGTCGGACGTCGAGAGGTGCCGTCGGTGTCGAAAGTGCTCGACGACGCGGCGCCCACCGTGCTGTTGACCGAGCACGACCCGAAGTTGGTGCTCGCCAACCTCAGTGACCGAGGCGTCGTCAGCGTGCTGCTCGAGGGCGGCCCAACGCTGGCCGGCGCGTTCGTTGCCGCCGGCATGGTCGACCGCGTCGTTGCGTATCTGGCGCCGGCCTTACTCGGTGCGGGTCCTGCGGCGCTGGGCGACGCGGGAATCGAAACGCTGCGATCTGCCTTGAGATTGCACGTCGATGCAGTCGATCTGATCGGCGACGACATCCGGATCATCGCGACGCCAAGACCGACACCAACCCACGGGGAGTAGTCGTGTTCACCGGGATTGTCGAGGAGCTCGGCACGATCGTGGCCGTGGACGAGACAGCGGCCGGTAGCGAGCGTGCCGTCCGCGTGACGGTCGAAGGCCCACTAGTGAGTTCGGATGTTGCCGTTGGCGACTCGATTGCGGTTTCCGGTGTGTGCTTGACGGTTGTCGGTGCGTCGTCGGGACGCTTCACCGCGGATGTGATGCGAGAGACGCTCACGCGCTCGACTCTGCACGATGCTGGCGCGGGCACACCGGTGAATCTCGAGCGCGCGGTCACCCTGCAGACGAGGCTGGGCGGCCATCTCGTGCAGGGTCACGTCGACGGCACCGGCACGGTGGTCCGCCGCCAGCACACGCCCGAGTGGGACCTCGTGGAGTTCTCGTTGCCGGGTGAGTTGGCGCGTTACGTCGTGGAGAAGGGCTCGATCGCCGTCGACGGCGTCTCGTTGACGATCGCCGCGATCGGTGCCGAATCGTTTTCCGTCAGCCTGATCCCGACGACACTGCAGCGCACGACGCTGGGAGCGAAAGCCCTTGGCGCCGCTGTCAATCTCGAGGTCGACGTGATGGCGAAACACGCCGAGCGGCTGCTGGGTTTCGCGACAGTAGAGGCTCCCTCGTGACCGCCATCAACTGGCTCTACACAGCGCAGTGGCACATCGGCAGCCAGGCGATCTACTACCGCGAGATCTTCGGCAACCTGTTCGGGCTCGCCTCCGCGATCGGCGGCATGCGCCGTCGGGTGTGGGCCTGGCCCGTCGGCATCGTCGGCAACGTGATGCTCTTCACCGTCTTCCTCGGCAGCTGGACTTCGCACTCCCACCAAGCACCACTGATCGGGCAGGCCGGGCGTCAGGTGTTCTTTGTCATCACCAGCATCTACGGGTGGTATCGGTGGTCGCACGCGCAAGCCGAGTCGGGCGCCCCCGCGGTGACACCACGATGGGCGACCCGACGAGAGCGCCTGATCCTGTTTTCCGCGGCTGCCGTGGCGCTCGTCGTGTGCGTCGTCGCGTTCCATCTGATCGGCGAGGGCTTCGCCGTGCGGTGGTGGTACTACCTCGCCGACTCTTGGATCTTCGTCGGCTCGATGGTCGCGACGTACGCGATGGCCCGCGGCTGGACCGATTTCTGGTTGTGCTGGATCGCTGTCGACGTCGTCGGCGTCCCTGAGTTGTTGTATTTCCACTACTACCCGTCGGCCGCGTTGTACGCGATTTACGCCGGCTTCGTGATCTGGGGATTCTTCGTATGGCGACAACTGCAGCGAACGGCGCCGACCTTTCGCGGACTCGCACCTTTACCCCAGGAGGCGACCGGATGACGTTCGACACTATCGAGCGCGCGATCGAAGAGATCGCCGCCGGGCGCGCCATTGTCGTGGTCGACGACGAAGACCGCGAGAACGAGGGCGACCTCATCGCCGCGGCATCCAAAGTGACGCCGGAGCTCGTTGCGTTCATGGTGCGACACACCAGTGGCGTCCTGTGTGTGCCGATGAAGAGCGCGACGCTCGACCGGCTCGGCCTGCCGCCGATGACGGCACGCAACGAAGATGCGAAGCAGACGGCGTATACCGTCTCGGTCGATGCGCGGCGTGGAGTGACGACCGGAATATCCGCAGCAGATCGGGCACACACGATTCGGGTCCTGGCCGATTCGGCGACGGAGCCATACGAACTGACCCGTCCAGGGCACGTGTTCCCGTTGCGCGCAGTCGAGGGCGGCGTGTTGCGACGGGCCGGCCACACCGAGGCGGCGGTCGATCTCGCGGTGCTCGCAGGTATGACACCGGCCGGTGTCATCAGCGAAGTCGTCAACGACGACGGTTCGATGGCTCGACTACCGAGGCTGCTGGAGTTCGCCGCCGAGCACGGTCTTGCGATCGTGTCCATCGCCGACCTCGTTGCCTACCGGCGGCGGCACGAGACCACGGTCGAGCGCATCGCCGAGGCTCGGTTGCCTACGTTCCATGGGGAATGGCGGGCGGTCGGGTACCGCAGTCTGCTCGACGGCGCCGAGATGATCGCGCTCGTCATGGGTGAGGTCGGCGGAGCTGACGACGGCGAGGACGTTCTGGTGCGTGCGCACTCCGAGTGCCTGACCGGTGATGTGTTCGGCTCGTTGCGCTGCGATTGCGGTCCGCAGTTGGATGCCGCGATGTCGGCGATCGCCGCAGAAGGCAGAGGCGTCGTCTTGTACATCCGCGGTCACGAAGGGCGTGGCATCGGGCTCATGCGCAAGCTGCATGCGTACGAGCTACAGGACAGCGGGGCTGACACCATAGATGCGAACCTTGAACTCGGCCTGCCCGCTGACGCGCGCGACTACGGCACCGGCGCGCAGATACTGGTCGACCTCGGCGTGCGGTCGATGCGCCTGCTGTCGAACAACCCGGCGAAGCGGGTCGGCCTTGAGGGTTGGGGTCTGCGGGTGGTCGGCCGGGTTCCGTTGCCGACGCTTGCCAACCCTGACAACATGCGATACCTGCTGACGAAGCGAGACCGGATGGGACACGACCTCTTGCTACCGGGCCACCCCCAGTTGCTTCCTGAAGACGAGTTGCTTCCTGACGACGGGCTGGTTCCTGACGATCAGCCGGGCGCGCTGTCATGACGGGCTCGCTTTCATGACGGGCGCGCTGTGATGACGGGTACTGGACGCCCTGACCTTGACGCCGTCGCTGCGACGGGTTTGAGCTTGGGCATCGCGGCGTCCCGCTGGAACAGCGAGGTCGTCGAGGCCCTGCTCGAACGGGCACTTGAGGCGGCTCGCGCATCCGGCGTACCCAAGCCCACCGTCGTCCGGGTTGCAGGTGCATTGGAGTTGGCCGTGATTGCCCAGCAGCTCGCTGTCGACCACGACGCAGTCGTCTGTCTTGGCGCGGTCATCAAGGGCGGCACGCCGCACTTCGACTATGTCTGCGACGCGGTGACCGCAGGACTCACTCGTATTGCGCTGGACGCCGCGACCCCGATCGGCAACGGTGTATTGACTTGTGACAACCTTGCGCAGGCTTTGGACCGCTGCGGCTTGCCCGACAGCGCAGAGGACAAGGGATGGGAGGCGACGGTGGCCGCGCTGGATTCCGCGCTTGTGTTGCGCGATCTGCGACATCGAAAGGCTTCCGTCGGTCCAGGATTTGGGCCGACGGCAAACTGAGTCGCGCCGTCCCCGATCCGAGAGGCAACCACCGTGCTGTCCCTAGTTCTGCCCAAAGGCTCGCTCGAAGCCGCCACGCTTGAGTTGTTCGAAGCCGCTGACTTGCGGGTGAGCCGCGGGTCTGACCGCGACTATCACGCGTCGATCGACGATCCGCGGATTGACACCGTGCGGTTCCTGCGGCCGCAGGAGATCCCGACGTACGTCGAGCAAGGTCTGTTCGACCTCGGCATCACCGGACGTGACTGGATCACCGAGACCGACGCCGACGTGGTGTCCGTGGGCGAACTCGAGTATTCGAAGGCAACGAGCAATCCGGTGCGGATCGTCCTCGCAGTGGTCAAGGACCACGCGGCGAGCCGGGGCAGTGAGCTGCCCGACGGCGTCCGTGTCTCAACGGAATTCCCGCAACTGACCAAGCGCTACTTCGAGAGCATCGGGGTGCAGGCCAAGATCGTGCCGAGCTACGGTGCGACTGAGGCGAAGGTGCCCGACATCGTCGACGCCATCGTCGACCTCACCGAGACCGGCACCAGCCTGCGCAAGCACGGTCTGAAAATCATCGACACCTTGCTGACGTCGCGCACCGAACTCATCACGAACGCGGCCGCGTACGCCGATGTCGAGAAACGGGCCGCGATGGACGACGTGATGTTGCTGCTGCGCGGGGCCGTGCGGGCCCGTGGCAACGTCCTCATCAAGCTCAACGTCGACGACACACAGTTGGCCGCGGTGTTGGCCGTGCTGCCATCGATGGGTTCCCCGACAGTGACGGCGTTGGCGTCCGGCGACATGCACGCGGTCGAGTCGGTGGTGCCCAAGCGCGGCGTCAACACGTTGAT
Organism: Acidothermaceae bacterium; assembly: GCA_036510735.1. Classification (GTDB taxonomy): domain Bacteria; phylum Actinomycetota; class Actinomycetes; order Acidothermales; family Acidothermaceae; genus PALSA-607. The sequence goes on from DATCDK010000069.1 coordinate 7,952, forward strand.
CCCGACGCTGAAGGCCGCCGGTGCGCGCGACATCCTCGAGATTGCGATCTCGAAGATCGTCGAGTGATCAGTACTGCGGTGTGCGGGCCTCGCGGTCGGAGCGCCGCAGCCGCGGGATCACCCCAGTAAGGCCGAGTGCGAGACCGATCGCCAGGCCGATAAGCGGAAGCGCGATCTCACTGGCGACGCTGAGCTTCCAGACGTTCATGATCTGCAGGTCGATCGTCAAGAACCCGCCAAAGATCAGGCCGCTGATGGCACCGAGTACCGGCCGCCCGCGCCGCCTCACGGCAACGCCTTCGCAATGCCGGCGAACACGATGCCGATCGCGCCGAGGATGGTGCCGATGACGGCGACGATGCCGACTGGCGACGACACGATCGAACCTGTGAAGCGCAGGTCCATCGAACCCGAGCAGGTGCCCTCGTCGCTGCTGTTGTAGCCGGTCATGTGGTACGTGCCAGGCGGCACCAGCTTCAAGGCCGAGGGGATCTTGGCGACCCCGGACTTGGAGACCTTGTTCGACGCATTCTTCGACGGGCCCCAGGTCTTCGCCGTAACGCTGACCAGGCCGAGATGGATGACGATGTCGCCCTGGTTGCCGTGGATGGCGGTCGGCACACTGCCCTCCCAGTGCACGTCGCCCTCGCGCAGCATGGTGACCTTGGCGTCGTTGGCGTTCACCGAGACCGTCTTTCCGGCGTCTGAGCCGGTGCCGACGATCGTCGCCGACCCAGCACAGTTGGTGGTGTTGGTCGTGAACGTCGCGGCCGCGGGCCCGGCCATGGCAAGCAAGCTGCCGCCGCCCAAGACTGCCGCCGCTACCAGCCGGATCGCCCATCGACGGCTGGCGCGCGGTCGCGATGGGTGCGCGCCGGTAGCGCGAGACGGGCGAAAACGGGTCAACCGCATGCGTGACGAAACCACGGCGCGGCGTCGGTGTTGAATAGTCAATTCTGACGACCTGGATCGCCTGGTAGTCTCTTGGGGCGACCGGTGCCGCGCTCACGCGTGGTATCCGCAAGTGGAGGCTCCCTCCCACCTCTTCGACGTCCGCGTCGAAAGGTTCGGTCGGCCGCCGCGGCCAGGTGCTGCGGTTTGTGGCGACGCGTGCACCCCGGTGCAGGCGGCGTCTGGCCTTGCCGTAGGAGCCCCGCATGCGACGTCGTGCGGGGCTTTTTGCGTGTCTGGGCGAGGAAGCCTTGGCGTGCGTACCGCCGGCGGATCGTTCTTATCCAACCCAGTAGGAGGTCTCATCAGCGTCGAGCCCCGCATCAACGACCGGATCCGTGTTCCTGAGGTTCGGCTCGTCGGTCCCAACGGCGAGCAGGTCGGCATCGTCCGCATTGAAGACGCTCTTCGTCTCGCCGAAGAAGCAGATCTTGATCTCGTCGAGGTCGCCCCCATGGCAAGGCCGCCCGTGGCCAAGCTCATGGACTACGGCAAGTTCAAGTACGAGTCCGCGGTGAAAGCCCGCGAGGCCCGCAAGAACCAGGCGCAGACCGTCATCAAAGAGATGAAGCTCCGACCGAAGATCGACGTGCACGACTACGAGACCAAGAAGGGTCACGTCGTGCGCTTCCTCAAGGAAGGCGACAAGGTCAAGATCACCATCATGTTCCGTGGTCGCGAGCAGTCGCGGCCGGAGATGGGCGCCCGGCTACTCCAGCGGCTCGCCGAAGATGTCGTCGAACTCGGCTTCGTCGAATCGGCACCCAAGCTCGACGGCAGAAACATGATCATGGTGTTGGGCCCGCATAAGAAGAAGGCCGACTTCAGGGCGGAGCGGGCTGCTGGCCGCGCGCACGATGACCACGATCTTGCGCATGAGTTGCTGACCGAGCACGCCCCGGCGACAGCTGCGCCCACGCCGGCACAAACAGCCGCACCACGGCCCGCCGCAGCGGCGGCTCCGTCGGTAGTGGCAGCAGCGCCGGAGGTCGAGCAAGCGGTGCCCGACGTGCCGCTGGTCGACGAACCCGCGGCAGTCGACGAGACCACACCATCGCCCACCAAGACTGCAGCGAAGGCAGCAGCACCCAAGGTGCCGGCGCCGCGCGCACCGGCAAAGGCGCCAGCAAAGGCCGCCGCCCCGAAGGCGCCGCCGAAGCCGAGAGCGCCGGCCGCCAAGAAGGTCAGCCAGCCAGCGGACGGCGCGGAGACACCCGCCTGATCGTCCAGCTACACCGCACGGTTCCACCGCACCGCTAGCCCGCACTGCACAGCAGAGCTGCACTGCCTTCACAGCAGAGCTGCCGAGACGAAGGAGACGACGGCGACCATGCCGAAGAACAAGACCCATAGCGGTGCCAAGAAGCGATTTTGGATCAGCGGCGCGGGGAAGGTGATGCGCCGCCGTGCGCATCGCAACCACTACCTCGAGCACAAGCCGTCGACTCTGACGCGCCGCCTCAACAACGAGGTCGTGGCGTCGGCGCCCGACGCCAAGCGCGCCAAGAAGCTGCTCGGTCTGTAGTTCGCCCCACTCGTCGTCCGATGAGCCGGCCCCATCGGGGCGCCGGACTGAACAAGGAGTTTCCACGTGGCACGCGTGAAGCGGGCGATTAACGCCCAGAAGAAGCGCCGGGTTGTCCTCGAGCGGGCAAGCGGGTACCGCGGCCAGCGCTCGCGGCTCTACCGCAAGGCCAAAGAGCAGCTGCTGCACTCGGCGACCTACAGCTACCGTGACCGTCGCGCACGCAAGGGCGACTTCCGCCGGCTGTGGATTCAGCGCATCAACGCGGCCGCGCGGCTGCACGACATGACCTACAACCGACTGATCCAAGGGCTGAAGGCCGCCGGCGTCGAGGTCGACCGCAAGAACCTCGCCGAACTCGCCGTCTCTGACGACGCGGCGTTCGCGGTGCTGGTCGAGGTCGCGCGCAAGGCCCTGCCTGTTGCTCTGCCGGTCGCGGGCGCCGAGACCGCTGCCTGATCCGGTGTCTCCGGAGGTCGTCGGGTCGCGCAGCGAGCTGACCGACGTCCGGTCACCGCGGGTCAAGGCGGCGAAGCGGCTGCTCAAGCGGTCGTTTCGCGAGCAGGATCGTGCGTTCCTGGCCGAAGGGCCGCAGGCTGTCCGCGAGGCTCTGTTACATGCGGCAGAGTTCCATGCGGCAGAGCTCCATGCAGCACACAGCGGGCAGGGTGTTCGCGAACTCTTCGTCACGGCTGACGCCAGGGGGCGACACCCCGAGTTGATGGAGCGGGCGGTTGCCCTCGGCGTCCCCGTTCATCTCGCTAGTGGTGCAGTGCTTGGCGAGCTGTCCGAGACCGTGACCCCACAAGGCGTGGTGGCGGTCTGCGACGTCCTCGACGTCGCGTTGGCGGCGGCATTAGAGCTCAGCCGGGACGCCGATGTGCCGGCGCTCATCGTCTTGCTGGCCGCCGTCCGCGACCCAGGCAATGCGGGAACCGTGCTGCGCACCGCCGATGCCGCGGGCGCGTCGGCAGTGGTGTTCAGCGACAACTCGGTCGATCCGTACAACGGTAAATGCGTGAGAGCCTCAGCGGGCAGCGTCTTTCACCTGCCGATCGTGGTTGGCGAACCGGTCGTCGCTGCCATCGCCACGTTGCGATCATCGGGGCACCACGTCTTCGCCGCAGACAGCAGGCCCGACGCGGTTAGCCTCGACGAGCTCGATCGCGATGGGCGACTCGCCCAGCCGACAACGTGGGTCTTCGGGAACGAGGCGTGGGGACTCCCGCCCGACGTCGTCGAGGCTGCCGACATCGCGGTCCGCGTGCCGATCTACGGCCGCGCCGAGAGCCTGAACCTCGCGGCCGCAGCTGCCGTCTGCCTCTACGCGTCGGCTCGCGCTCGTCGACCCGCGTGAGCGGAGTGACGCCCCGTATCGGTGGGTAGTGTTTTGATCACCCGATCGGGAGGCAGCTGCCGTGGCACCAGGTCTTGAGCACGAGAAGGCCGCGTTCGACGCACTGCCCGACGGTGTGCTCATCGCCGACGAGGCGGGCACCGTGGTGCTCGTCAATCTGGCCGGGTCCGCGTTGCTGCGTCGCAGCAGCGACGAGACGCTGGGTCGCGATTACCGCGAGGTTCTCCCGCTGACCGATGCCGTGGGGCGCGATTGGTGGGCGTGCACCCGACCGTACGACGGCCTCGCGATTCGAACTGGTCAGCCTGAGCGCCGCCTGATGCTGCCTGATGAGCGGGAGCTCTACGTCACCGCGCGCTACGTACGCCCTGGCACATGCGAGCCGGTTCACCAGCTCGTCGTGAGCTTTCGCGGAGCGACCGAGCGCGAGCGGGCCGAACGCGATCGAGCCGATCTGGTCTCCACCGTCGCTCACGAACTGCGTTCGCCGCTGACCAGCGTGAAGGGCTTTACGGCCACGCTGCTCAACAAGTGGGATCGGTTCAATGACGAACAGCGACTGCTGATGCTGCAGACCGTCAACGCCGATGCCGATCGGGTCACCCGACTCATCGCGGAGCTGCTCGACGTCTCGCGCATCGACGCTGGCCGGCTCGAACTGCACAAGCAGGTGGTCGACGTGTCAGCGGCAGTCCGGCGGCTGATCTCTGGGCGCGTCGCGTCCGGCGATCCGCCCGAGCGCTTCGAGTTGGTGGCCGCCACCTTGTTGCCGGAGATGTGGCTGGATCCGGACAAGCTCGATCAGGTGCTGGCCAATCTCGTCGACAACGCGATGCGCCATGGCGCCGGCACGGTCACCGTGACGATTGCCGCCGCTGACGACGGAATCGTGCTGACGGTGGCCGATGAGGGCGACGGTGTTGCGGCCGACATCCGCAACCTGGTGTTCCGCCGATTCTGGCGAACCGGCCGCCGGGGCGGCACCGGACTCGGCCTTTACATCGTCAAGGGGCTCGTCGAGGCGCATGGTGGGCAGGTCGCCGTCCTCGATGCGCCTGCGGGCGGGGCCAGCTTCCGGATCTCATTACCCACGGGGACGCCCGCGTTCGCCCTCTAGACTCACCGGTGATCCCGCACACCTTGGAGAGTCGCCCCGTGTCCGCGCCGAACAGCAACTACGACCCCGTCGAGGTGAGCCCATTGCGCGCCGACGAGGTCGAGCGGTTTCGCGATGAGGCCTTGGCCGCGATTGCGGACGCCGCGGACCTCGACCAGCTGAAGGAGCTGCGCCTCGCCCACGCCGGCGACCGCTCTCCGCTGGCGCTGGCGAACCGCGAGATAGGCGCACTGCCGCCACAAGCCAAAGCCGATGCCGGACGACGGGTGGGTCAGGCCCGTGCGGCCGTTGCCGCGGCGCTCACCGAACGCGAGGCAGTACTCCTCGCCCAGCGTGATGCGCGGATCCTGGTCGAAGAAGCGGTTGACGTCACGCTGCCTTGGGACCGCGCGCCAAGAGGTGCCCGGCACCCGATCTCGACGCTTACCGACCGCATCGTCGACGTGTTCATCTCGATGGGCTGGGGTGTCGCCGAAGGCCCCGAGGTCGAGGCGGAGTGGTTCAACTTCGACGCGCTCAACACGCCGGCCGATCATCCGGCGCGCGCGCTGGCAGACACCTTCTTTATCGAGTCGGCTGACAGCGGCGTGGTGTTGCGCACCCACACCTCGCCCGTGCAGGCGCGCACTTTGCTGACGCGCAAACCGCCGATCTACATCGTCGCCCCCGGCCGCACGTTTCGCACCGACGAACTCGACGCGACCCACACGCCGGTCTTCAACCAGTGCGAAGGGCTTGCCGTCGACAAGGGACTGACGATGGCGAACCTGCGTGGCACGCTCGATGCGTTCGCCGAGGCCATGTTCGGCGTCGGAGTCGTGACCCGATTACGGCCGCACTTCTTCCCGTTCACCGAGCCGTCGGCCGAGGTCGACCTGCGTTGCTGGGTATGCCACGGCGCTTCGGTCGGTCATCCGGAGAACCCGTGTCGCACCTGCCGTTCCGAAGGCTGGATCGAGTGGGGTGGCTGCGGCATGGTGAATCCCCGAGTGCTGATCGCCTGTGGTGTCGACCCACAGGTCTACACCGGGTTCGCGTTCGGGATGGGCATCGAACGGACGCTGATGTCACGGCACGGTGGCGGCGACATGCGTGACGTCGTCGAGGGTGATGTGCGTTTCGCCCTCGCGTTCGGCCCGGAGTCCTAAGGTGCGCATAGGGCTGTCGTGGTTGCGTGAGATCGTCGCGATCCCGGCCGGGGAAGGCGGCCACGAGGTCGCCGATCGGTTGGTGCGCGCCGGTTTCGAGGTTGATTCGGTCGAGGTCGAGGGCTCGGTGTCTGGCCCGGTCGTTGTCGGTGAGGTGGTGTCGTTCGACGACGAACCGCAGACGAACGGCAAGACGATCCGGTGGTGTCAGGTTCGGGTGGCTGAAGGCGCCGAGCCGCGCGGCATCGTGTGCGGGGCCCACAACTTCGCCGCCGGCGATCGAGTCGTCGTCGCCCTGCCTGGTGCGGTGTTGTCGGGCGGGTTCGAAATCTCCGCACGCAGGACCTACGGCCATGTCAGCGACGGCATGATTTGTTCGGCGCGCGAACTCGGCATCGGTGACGACCACACGGGCATCTTGGTGTTGCCGCCGGGCACCCCGCTTGGAGGTGACGCGGCGGTCGTGCTCGGGCTCGGTGACGACGTCCTCGACGTTTCACCGACACCCGACCGCGGCTACGCGATGTCTGTGCGCGGCCTCGCGCGCGAACTCGCGGCGTCGTACCGCATTCCGTTCGGCGACCCGGCTCAGGCAGTGACGGTGGCTTCCGGAAGCGCGGACGGCGGGTGGCCGGTGCGCATCGACGACGCCAGTGGGTGCGATCGGTTCGTCGCTAAGGCCGTACGCGGGATCGACCCGACTCGCAGCTCACCAGACTGGATGCGACGCCGACTGCAGACCGCCGGCATCCGTTCGGTGAGCCTCGCGGTCGACGTCACGAACTACGTCATGCTCGAGCTCGGCCAGCCGCTGCATGCCTACGACCTCGCCAAGCTGAGCGGGCCGATCGTGGTTCGCCGTGCGGTGCCGAACGAGCGGGTGCGCACGCTCGACGATGTCGATCGCGCAACGCATCCTGACGATCTGCTCATCACCGACGACAGCGGAGCCATCGGCATCGCCGGCGTCATGGGCGGTGCGACCACCGAAATCGATGCGACGACATCGCAGGTGCTGATCGAAGGCGCCCACTTCACGGCGTCCGTCATTTCGCGAAGCGCCCGTCGGCACAGCTTGCTAAGTGAAGCGTCGCGTCGCTTCGAACGCGGTGTCGATCCTGCGGTCGCGCCCGTCGCAGTTCAACGTGCTGCGGATCTCCTTGCGGAGTTCGGGGGTGGCACACCAGAAAGCACGTCGACG
>DATCDK010000070.1:0-4416 GCA_036510735.1 Acidothermaceae bacterium
TATGAGCAGTTCAGGTGGCGTAGCGGAAGAACGGCCACCAGCGGAACCGCGAGCATTTGCACACGCCGCAATCTTTGCCGTGCCGGTAGTGCCGGTGTGCGTCTTTGGCGTGGTGACAGCGGCAGGTCATGTTAGGAAACCTGCACCATCCAGCCGAAACCAGAACCACCAGTGCCGCCAATGCCAGCGGCGCTAGCGCCGTTCGCTCCGCCGCCGCCGCCGCCGCCACCGCCCGTATTGGCTGCCGCGTTTCCCCCAGCCGCTCCACCTACTGCCCCGTTCCCGCCAGCCGTTCCGGCAGCACCCTGGGAGACCCCGAGCGCTCCCGCCGTTCCACCGCTGCCGCAGAAGAAGGAACCGGACGCCTGTGCCGCCCCGCCGCCGCCGCCGCCTGAGGCTGCGCGGCCGAGCGCGACACCCGATGCGGTGCCGACACCCGATTCGACGGGGCCACCGGCGCCGGGGTACGGCAGACCGGAGGTGCCATTGAAGCCGGGAATGCCCGCGTTGACCGTTCCTGCGGAACTTGAACCGGGACCAGCGCCGCCGCCGCCGCCAATCGCCGATAGGCTCACGCCAGTGCCCGTCGCAGTGCTGGTGGTGCCGATTCCGCCAGATGAGCCGAAGTGGCCGCCAGACGCGCCAGCGCCGCCACTACTGCCGCCGCCGCCGATCACGAAAGTGATGACCTCGCCCGCCGTTAGGGCGATGAGAGATATAGCGGTAGCGCCACACGCGCCACCCGCGCCGCCGCTCTGTGCCGTTCCGGTCGTTGCCGCAGTACCGCCACCGCCACCGCCGCCACCGCCGCCGACGACACCGATCTCATAGGTGCCCGCAGCGGCAGCCGTCAGCGTTCCGTTGGCCGTGATGGTCTGGTAGGTGCCTGCCGCGACCGGGGTTGCGCTGGGTGCGAGGAAGGCGTAGAACGTGGAGCCGTCTGGGGTGACCAGAATGATTGAGTCGACCGCATTGTTGGCGATCTGTAAGAGGGGTGCGGTGCCGATCCAGTTCCACGGCACTGTCCCCAAAGTACCGGCAGCGCCGCTGGACGGTTGCGTGACCAGTATCGTGTACCGGCCTGGGCGTTGCCCGGTGGTGGCCTGCATGGTCAGGTTGTTGACGCCGCTGGCAAGTGTGATGGTTTGGATGTTGCCGGTCGGCAGGAAGAACTCGCTGGATGAGGCCGCCGACTTCGAGTCCGTGGATGCGCCGATCACGGTACGGGCGCCCCGGAAAGGCAACTGGCCGAAGAACGTGTCGTGGGCGACGGTGATCTTCCCGTCGAACGCGATGTTGGCGACGTTCGCGGCAGCGTTGGACGCGACCCATGCCACCGAGTTTTCGTCGAGGAACGACAGGATTCCCTGCGCGCCGATGAGTTGGGCGCCGACCGTGAAGTTCATCGACTGGTGTCCGACCGTGCCGGTGCCCAAGTCGGTTTCTAGGTTGATAGTGAACTTGTCGAACACCTGGCACGTCGCGGACTTGAAATACATGGCGATGCCGGTGTTGCTGCCGGTGCCGCCCAGGCAGTTCCCGCCCAGGGAGAACGACCCGCCGTATAGTTTCGGCCCCCCATGGGTGCCGTCGTCGGCGAGCACAACCCCGTGCTGGTTGGCGAGCGCGTTGACATCCAGGTCAAAGTGTGAGTAACCGAACGACGCGCCGTTCGTGTTGTGGCTGATGAACTGATAGTTGACCGTGTTGTTGCTGGCGGTGATTCGGACACGTGCCTTCTCAAACCAGCCATACTGGTTGTCGAAGTTGACCCCGATCGAACCGGCCCCGCTGAAGTTGCTCACCAACAGGTCGAGCGCCTGGCAGCTACGGTCACCGATGTGCAAGCCAGTTGCCCCCGCGCTGGCGAGCGAGCCGTCAATAGCGAACCCGCCGACCGGCGCCCCGTCGTGGGTGTCGCTGGAGAATGTCGGGTCGGTGATCTGTAGCGTGTCCCCAGCGTCGACCTTGTAGATGGTGCAAATGGTTGACCCCACTGAACCGGGACCGACTATGCCAACGGTTGGTGAGAGGATCGCCGGAATGTCATGGTTGAAGTAGTACGACCCGGCACGGAGTTGGATGATGCCGCTGCCGCCCGTGGCCGTATATGCGCCGGTCGAACCGGCGACAGTCGCACCGAGGGCAACAAGTGCCGCAGTGAAGGCCGCCGTATCTGCGACACCAGTTGCATCCGCTGAAGGTGCTGGCATCGTGACGCCGACGATCGGCGCATAAGTGCCAGACAACGCAATCAGCGCATCGTCAATAGCGTTGTGATCAGCGGTGTGGCCCGGGTCGCCGGGACTGTGCGTACCAGTAATGGCCATCAGTACGTGTCCCTCAGCGTAAACGAACTCGGGAGTGCATCGATCCGGTCATCGAACCGTGCATAGATCGCCGTCACCGGGCCGCCCGTGACCACCACATACAGGGTGTCTGCACCCGACGGCGGCCCGAGGAACAGCGGAATCTTCGAATAGGCGTCGACCGTCAGCACCGACCCGACAACAGGCGTCGAATCGGGCAGCTCAATGTCGGCGAGTTGAGTCGCGGAACTGTCCAAATACACGGTGCAGGCTGCTTGCGCAGCGGTCTGGATACCGCTGCCAGCGGTGCGGTACACCCACCGCGAACCTTCGTCGGGGAATGTCAGACGCGCCACAGGTCACCGCTTTCGCTGTGGAAGTGAACCGTGGGGCGACGGGTCTGTGCCGCCGCCCCACGGCACGATCAGGACCCGACCGGAGGTTCGTTCGCCGGTTCCGGTGCGTCCGGGTCGTCGGTGACGTTGCGGGAAGGAGTCGGATCGGTTCCTTCCGCCGCGAGGAACCCGAGAGCGTCGAGACGAGCGACCTCCGCGGCCGAAGCGTGCGCCGGCAACTCCGCACCCTCGTACAGGTACAGGTCGTGGCCGGTGTCACTCTTCGTGATAACCAACGGGGCCTTGACGACGCGGCTCATGCCGCAGCCCCCGTCAAGACGAAACCAGCTGCGGGTTCCTGAACGATCGGGACAGTCACACGCCGCATCCGCAACTTGTAACCATCCTGATCTTCGTCACGGATCGACTTGCCTTGCACGCCTGACGCGCCCGCGTTGGCGTAACCCGGGCCGCCGAGGTCCTCATCGGCCATCCCACCGAGCATCGTCGAGTCGACGACAAGAACCGTTCCCGCAGTGGGCAGGTTCGGCGACGGGAGGAACGCCATACCGTCGATGACCGCGAACGTGCCAGTCACCGACGCGTTGTCGGTCTGCTCCCTGGGAAGGAAACCACCGGAGACGAAACCGGCGTAAGCGCGAGCCCACGTCGCGTCATCCAAGACGACAGTGTCCGGCTCGTATCCCTGGTTCAGGGCCAGGATCGACGCCTTCGCCTGCGCAACGTCGGACAGCATCTGCGCCGCCGTCGCCGTCTTCCACGACGCCGTCACCGCAGCGGTCGCGGTCACCGCTGAGGCGATCGCCGACAAGGTGATGGAGTCGATGAACTTCACGTTCTGGTTCACCAGCTTCAGCAACGCCCGGGTCACCGGGTTCATCAGTTGACGCTTGATCGACTCGTCGTAGACCTTCGTGTCCTGGCCCCACTTCACGGTCTTCGCGATCGACTGCTGGCCGGTCGTGGCGGACGTCAGCGGGTACTCGGCGCCCGGTGCGACAGCGCGCGGGCTGTCGACGGTGAAAATCGTTTCACCGGTCTCGTAGACGACAGCGCCGCCCTGGACAACGAAACGCTGCGAGAGGACGCGGTCGGAGATGTAACGCTGCTGCGCGAGGGTGCGCAGGTAGCGGGTGATGAGCGTCGGGGACTGCAGGAAGACGCTGATGGTCTCCAAATCCCCGGAGAGGGTTGGGGCTGCTGGCCCGTAGGTGTACGGCATGTCAGCTCACGCTTCCTATCGGACCATCAGGACTTCGACCAAGTTGGTCGCAGTCGCTGTGGTGAGGGCGAGACCGACGATGAGGTAGTCGGTTGTTCCGTTGGTGTGCGCGATGACGGTGCCGGTCGCACCGGCGTGGACGAACTGGCCGGCAGTGAGGCCGCCAGTTCCGGCGACCAATCGCTGCACGCCGCCCGCGAACACGGTGACGTTCGCACCGGACGCCGTGTCGAACGCGGCGACACCGATGACAGTTGCGTCAGCAGCCGCGGACGGTGCGACAGTGCCCGAACCGGACACCGACAGCAGGTTGCCTGCCGTGATAGCCGCCGACGCAACGCGCGTAAACGCCTGCCCCGGCGAATGCAAGGGGAGATATTCGGCCATGACTGGCCTTTCTGTGAGTGGTTAGTGGCCCTTGCCGAACAGGCGCTCCATGACGAGGTCGTCGTTCGTTTGGGCTTCTGCGGGGGTCGCGCCGGGCCGCAATGTTTCGAGCGGTCGCGTCGCAGGAGGCGCCACGGGCGGG
>DATCDK010000071.1:0-30261 GCA_036510735.1 Acidothermaceae bacterium
TGCGCCGCCAGCGAGCCTCGGGCCGGCGCCGCAGCGCACCAAGCCCAGAACACGGGACGTCGACGAGCACCCGATCAAATGATGCAGGGGCCCAGGGCGGTGCGAGGCCATCGGCGACCGCGACGTCAGCGGTATCGGCGACCGCGTGGCTGACCAAGCGTGCGCGATGGGGTTGGCGTTCGACCGCGAGCAGCCGCGCGCCGCGTTCGGTGGCCAGGCCGGCCAGTAGGGCCGCCTTGCCACCAGGGCCTGCGCACATGTCGAGCCAGCGCAGGTCGCTGCCGTCGATCGGTGCCGCCGCAAGTGCGAGCGCGACCAACTGACTGCCTTCGTCCTGCACACCGGCGCGCCCCTCGCGAACGGCGGCAAGGGCAGTCGGAGCCCCTCCGTCGAGGATCGCCGCAGTCGGTGCCCACCGACCGGGTCGCGCGCCGAGAGCGACCAATTCGTCGATCTCACAACGGCCGGGCCGCGCGCCGAGAGTGACAGCCGGCCGGACGTTGTCGGCAGCAAGCAGCGCCATCGTTTCGTCGAGATCACCATCGAGTGCGTCGCGGAATCCTTCGACGATCCAGCGCGGATGGCTGTGAGTGAGCGACAGGTTCCCGATCGGGTCGAGGTCGAATCGTGGCGAGATTGCCCTGCACCAGCCGGCCAAGTCGCGTCCGGCCACCTTGCGCAGCACAGCGTTGACCAAACCGGTCGGACCGTGGCCGACCTTGTCGCGCACCAACTTCACTGACTCGTCGACGGCAGCGTGGTCACCGATCCGGGTCGCCAGCAACTGATGCGTACCGAGACGAAGGACGTCGAGGACCAGCGGATCGAGCGCGTCGAGAGGGCGATCGACAAGTTCACCGAGGATCGCGTCGTAGGTGCCGAGTGCCCGCAACGTGCCGTAGACCAGCTCGGTCGCGAACGCCGCATCGCGCGCTTCGAGCCGACGACTGGCAAGGAGACCTGGAAGCACCAGGTTGGCATAGGCGTCCTGCTCGCGCACGGTACGCAGCGCGTCGAGTGCGACAACGCGGACCGGGTCGGCAGGTACCCGCGGCATGCGTGGGGGTCGCGCCGCAGTGGGCGGGTTGGCCTTCACGAGAACCGGTCGGCTGGCAGCAGGCGGGCGCCGCGGGCCCACGCGACGGCGGCCATCGGCGCCTTGCCCTCGGGCTGGACCGTCGACAACATGACCGGCGTCGTCGCGGTCCCGACGAGCACCGCTTCGAAACCGTCGCGCACGACGACCACGGCCCCAGCGGCGAGCTGAGGGGTGGGACCCGTGAGGGCCGGCAGGGCCGGACCGAGCTTGAGTCGCCGACCACGAAACGTCGTCCAGGCTCCTGGTGCGGGCGTGCACGCGCGGATCAATCGGTCGACGTGCATCGCCGGCGCGGTCCAATCGAGGTGTGCATCGGCCGGCGTGATCTTCGGCGCCAGGCTTATGCCGTCCGGGCGTTGCGGGACTGCCTCAAGCGTTGCGTCAGCGAGTCCGTCAAGCGTTGCCGAGAGCAGCCCAGCACCGGCAATCGACAGCCGACCGAGCAGTTCGCCCGCGGTGTCGCGTGGCCGGATCTCTTCCGTCAGCACGCCAAGGACCGGGCCGGTGTCAAGGCCGGCCTCGAGCTCAAAGGTCGTCGCGCCGGTGATGTCGTCGCCGTGCAGGATTGCGTGCTGAACCGGCGCCGCCCCACGCCACGCCGGCAGCAGCGAGAAGTGCAGGTTGACCCAGCCGAGGCGAGGAATTTCCAGCGCGGATGGCGGGACCAGCGCGCCGTAGGCGACGACGGCGATGCAGTCGGGCGCCAGCGCGCGCAATCGCTCCTGGAACTGCGGATCAGCGGGCTTTGTAGGCGTCAGCACCTCGACGCCTGCCTCGCGCGCACGATGGCCGACCGGGCTGCCGGTGGCTACTCGACCACGCCCGGCCGCGGCGTCCGGCCTGGTAATCACGGCCAGCACCTCGTGCGGCGAGGCCAACAACGTCTCGAGGGCCGGCAACGCGACAGCTGGCGTTCCGGCGAACAGGATGCGCATCGCGTCAGCCCGTCACTTCGGTAGACATGCCACCGGGACGGCGGGTCACGCTCGCTACAGCGCCAAGCCGTGCGTCGCGTGGGGCGAAACCTTGACCCGGACTGGGTCGCCGGCCCAGTCGGCCTCACGGACGGCCCGCATCGCGAACTTGCGTTGCTCGACCTCGAGCCGATCGATGAACAAGACGCCGTCAAGGTGGTCGGTTTCATGCTGCACGCAGCGCGCCAGCAAGTCGGTGCCTTCGACGACGATCGGTTCGCCAAACTCGTTGAAGCCCTTGGCCACGGCAAAAAGTGAGCGCTTGCACGGATAGACCAGCCCGGGGAACGAGAGACATCCCTCGTCGCCGTCCTGCTGTTCCTCCGACAGATCCAGCGATGGGTTGATCAAATGCCCGAACTCGTCGTCGACGTAGTAGGTAAAGACCCGCAGCCCCACACCGATCTGCGGCGCCGCAAGGCCGACGCCCGGGGCATCGCGCATGGTGTCGGTCAGGTCGCGCACGAGGTTGCGCAACTCCTTGTCGAAGGTGGTGACTGGTTCAGCCGGCGTGCGTAAGACAGGATCGCCGAAAAGGCGGATCGGCTGAACGGCCACCCGAACTCCTCACGACTATTGGCAGCGGCGAAACGCACCGGACCGGATGCGAGCTTGATTCGATTCTACCGATTGATCGCGCTAGCCAAGGTCGACTGGATCGATGCGGACGCGGACGACGGGCGCCTTGCGTGCGCTGCGGACGCCCTGCGCGTCGTGCAGAGCGGCGGCAAGGTCGGAACCGGTCGACCGCGGCACCCGGATCAACGCCCGGACCTCGGCCGGAGCTGACGGCGCGGCGCGGTCTGTTGCGCCGGGCACCGGGCCGAGTACCTGCACGTCAGGCGGCATCGCCGTCGCGGCGATCAGCTCATCGACGGCATCACCCTCACCCAGCACCTCGGCGATCGTCACAGCCGGCGGGAATCCGAGCGCTTCGCGCTCGGCCAGTTCGCGCTCGGCATGACCGACCGGATCCCAGCGAATCAGGGCCTGCACTGCCCGCAGCGAACTGTCGCCGAGTACGACGACGCGTCCACCGTCGGCAGCGGGGCGAACGAGAGCGGCCGCGTTCAGCCAGCGCCGCAGTGCTTCCTCGCCGGCGCGCAGGTCGGCTCGCTGCAACAGCGCCCAGCCATCGAGCAGCAGTGCCGCTCCGTATCCGCCCTCGGCTACCGGCTCAGCGCCAGGTGTCGAGATCACCAGGGCCGGACCGGCTGGCACGACGTCGAGCACCTGGCCCTGCGCCGACGTGCGGACTACGACGCCGGGAAAGGATCGACCGAGTTCTTCCGCAGTACGCCGCGCGCCGACGACGGTCGCCCGATAGCGGTGGCTGCCGCATTCGGGACACTCCCAGCCGGCCGCGATCCGCCCGCACCACCGGCAGGTCGGCACGCTCCCCGCGCCGCCCGTGGCCAGCAGGCCGGCGCAGACCGGACACCGAAGGGGCGTTCGGCAGCTGTCACACGACAGGGCCGGCAGGTAGCCGCGACGTGGGACCTGAATCAGGACAGGGCGCTGGTTGTCCAGGGCGGCGTGCGCCGCCTCCCACGCGAGCGTCGGCAACCTACCCCCGGCCGAAGGCTGCCGCGCCGCAGCCGGATCGTCGCCCGGCCGCACGACCGGTGCACTCGCCCGCACTTCGACGCGGCCCGGTGCGAGCAGCTTCGCCCAGCCGGTGGAGACCAGGCGGGCCGCTTCGGCCGTGACGGCGTGCCCACCGATGACAGCCGCCGCGTTGGCAAGATGGGCGCGGAGCACAAGCACCTCGCGCACGTGCGGATACGGCGCCCGTGGCTCCGCGTGCAGGTCGTCACCGTCGTCCCAGACGACCACGAGACCGAGATTGTGCACCGGCGCGAAGGCGGCAGCGCGGGTACCGACGACCGCGCCGACCGCTCCCCGGCTGGCCAGCAGGAAGCGCCGATAACGCTCCGCAGGGCCGAGATCAGCGGTCAGAACGACGTGCCGGTCGGGCCCGAGTCTCGCCTGCAACGCGGTATCGACCCGAGTCACGTCACGCCGATCAGGGACGACGACCACCGCACCCCGGCCGCTCGCGATCGTGGTCGCCACGAGCTCAGCGATCTCGGCTGGCCAGGTAGGGCCAGGCAGGGCAGGCCACACCGCGCGGGGAGACCGCCCGTCACGCAGTGCGGTGAGGAACTGCCGACCCGAGCCGTAGCGAGCCCACCCGCCGACGTCATCGGTTGGCGAGAGCGGCCCCGGCGCGGTTGGCAGCGCGCGCGCCTCGGCCTGCGCATGTCGGGGTGGCACTGCAAGACGCAAGACGTCGGCAAGGGTGCCGGCCCAACGATCGGCCGTGGCGCGGGCGAGGCGGGCGATCTCTGGCGTCAACACCACCTCAGGCGACACCGATCGCTCGACGAACGCGAGGCGGCCGACGTGCTCGGTCTTGGAGAGTCGGTCAAGGACGAAGCCGTCAACGAGCTGTCCCGCGAAGCGGACTCGCACCCGGCTTCCGGGGACTGCTGACGCCGCGAGCGGCTCGGGCACCAGATAGTCGAAGGGTCGGTCGAGGTGCGGCAGGGAGAGCTCGACAGCGATCCGGGCAACGGGCACGACGGCGGCCGGCACTGCGATGCCAGGGGAACGGACGCCGGGAGTTCGGCCTCCCGCCGTCTGGATTTTGGACGGCCTCCTGGAGGTCGTGCTGCGCTCTGTCATTGCGCTGGCAGTCCTACCAGAAGGTAGTGACCCCGCGCGGATCGGAGCCGCGGCTGTGGATCACCGCGGCCATGCATCGCACCTGTGAATCAGCGACCGACCGCAGCGCGCAGCGCGTCAGCTCGGCTGGTCGACTCCCATGTGAAGTCGAGCTCGGGCCGGCCAAAATGCCCGTACGCGGCGGTCTGCCGGTAGATCGGCCGCAGCAGGTCAAGGTCGCGGATGATCGCGCCGGGCCGCAGGTCGAAGACCTGCACGACGGCTTCTTGGATCAGCTCGTCGGGCACGAGGCCGGTACCGAAGGTCTCGACGAAGAGACCGACCGGGTTCGCCTTGCCGATCGCGTAGGCCACCTGCACCTCGCAGCGACTCGCGAGCCCGGCCGCCACCACGTTCTTGGCGACCCAGCGCATCGCGTAGGCCGCGGAACGATCGACCTTGGAGGGGTCTTTGCCGGAGAACGCACCGC
The DNA here is from genome assembly GCA_036510735.1 of Acidothermaceae bacterium. Classification (GTDB taxonomy): domain Bacteria; phylum Actinomycetota; class Actinomycetes; order Acidothermales; family Acidothermaceae; genus PALSA-607. The sequence goes on from DATCDK010000071.1 coordinate 5,231, forward strand.
CGCCGTTGCGGGCCATGCCGCCGTAGGTGTCGACGATGATCTTGCGGCCGGTCAGCCCGGCGTCGCCCATCGGGCCGCCGATCTCGAATCGGCCGGTTGGGTTGACCAGCAGCCGGTGGCTGCCGGTGTCGATGCCAAGGTCGGCCATCTCCGGCGCCACCACGAACTCGGCGATGTCGGGAGCAAGCAACGTGTCGATGTCGATGTCGGCGGCGTGCTGGCTGGAGACCACGACAGTGTCCAGCCGGACCGGCTTGTCGCCGTCGTACTCGATCGTCACCTGGGTCTTGCCGTCGGGCCGCAGATACGGCACGACGCCGTCCTTGCGAACCTGCGACAAGCGGCGAGCCAACCGATGGGCCAGCGCGATCGGCAGCGGCATCAGTTCGGGGGTGTCGTCACAGGCGTAGCCGAACATCAGCCCCTGGTCGCCGGCACCTTGCCGATCAAGGTCGTCGACGCCTTCACCGTGGCGACGCTCATAACCCTCGTCGACACCTTGGGCGATGTCAGGTGACTGGGAGCCGATCGATACGGACACGCCGCACGACGCGCCGTCGAAGCCCTTCTTCGATGAGTCGTATCCGATCCCGAGGATCACCTCGCGCACGATCGCGGGGATGTCGGCCCACGCCTCTGTTGTCACCTCACCGGCAACGTGCACCTGGCCGGTCGTGATGAGCGTCTCGACCGCTACCCGGCTCTTCGGGTCGTCCTTAAGCAGGGCGTCGAGAATGCCGTCGCTGATCTGGTCGGCGATCTTGTCCGGGTGGCCTTCGGTTACAGACTCGGACGTGAATAAGCGGCGCGACACGGCGCTCCCTTGGTCGACAGATTGACTCGCACGACACCTGGGTGTCAATGACGCCAGAGTCTAGGACACCGACGGAAAACGAGCAGCCACGAGATCCCACACAACATCCGCAAGCGCGGCCTTAGGCCCAGCAGCAACGTCGACCTTCGTGCCGTCGGCGCCAAGAATCGTCGCCGCGTTCTCTGCGACGTCGAAGCCCTTCGTCGGGCCGACCTCGTTGACCACCAAGAAATCGGTGCCCTTGCTCGCCAGCTTCGCCCGGCCGTTCGCGAGCACGTCATCGGTCTCCGCCGCGAACCCGACGATGACCTGACCCGCCCGGCCGGCGCGGTCAGGGCGACTGAGTTCGGCCAGCACGTCGGAATTGCGGGTGAGCACGAGCGCCGGCGGATCGGCGTGGGACTTCTTGATCTTGGACGCCGAGATGGTGACCGGCCGGAAGTCGGCGACGGCGGCAGCCATCACCACCGCGTCGGCGTCGGCGGCCGCCTCGAGCACGGCACTGCGCAGTTCGTCGGCGGAGCCGACTCGCACGACCTTGGCTCCGGCTGGATCGGCCAGCGTCACGTTGGCCGAGACCAGGGTGACCTCCGCTCCGCGCGCCACCGCCGTCATCGCGAGCGCGTAGCCCTGGCGGCCGGAACTGCGGTTGCCGAGAAAACGCACCGGATCGAGCGCTTCCCGCGTCCCGCCCGCAGATACGACCACTCGCCGCCCGACCAGGTCGGGACGCAGCCCGTCACGACCGCGGCTGAGCACTCGGCGGGCCACCTCCGCGATTTCGGCGGGATCCGGCAGCCGGCCGACTCCTGAATCAGGGCCGGTCAGCCGGCCCACCGCAGGCTCGATCACGATGGCGCCGCGCGACCGCAGGGTGGCCACGTTGGCGGCGGTGGCCGGGTGATTCCACATCTCGGTATGCATGGCGGGGGCAAACACCACGGGGCCGCGTGCCGTCAGCAACACGTTGGTCAGCAGGTCGTCGGCCAGACCGTGCGCTGCCCGGGCCAGCACGTCGGCGGTAGCCGGGACCACGAGGACCAGATCGGCCTGTTGGCCAAGGCGCACGTGCGCGACTTCGTGCACGTCGTCGAAAAGATCGACGCGGACGCGATTGCCCGAGAGTGCGGCCCACGTCGGCGCACCCACGAATTGCAGTGCCGCCTGCGTCGGCACGACCGTGACGTCGTAATGCGCTTCGGTCAGCAGCCGCAACACTTCGCAGGCCTTATAGGCGGCGATCCCACCGGTCACGCCAAGCACGATGCGAGGCTGGTCCGCGTCGGATGCGGACTCGCGAGGCAGGGATGCGGGAGTCATCGCACCCGCCGGCGTCAGGCCTCGACCGGCTCGGCGGTCAGCAGCCGGCCGTTGATTTCGCGCAAGGCGACGGAGAGCGGCTTCTCGTGCGGGTGCGTCTCGACGAGCGGCCCGACGTACTCAAGCAGGCCCTCACCGAGCTGCGAGTAGTACGCGTTGATCTGCCGCGCGCGCTTGGCCGAGTAGATGACCAGGGCGTACTTGGAGTCGGCGATCTCGAGCAAGTCATCGATAGGCGGATTGGTGATGCCCTCGGGACTGGCGACAATGCCTGACACGCGATGCCCTTCGTTCGGATGCGGTCTGCCTGACCAGCAGGAGGCGCCTACGGGCGCAGATGCAGCAACTTTACCAGTTCGTCGCACGCCTGCTGGACGGACTCGTTGACCACCACGGCGTCGAACTCGAGCTCGGCGGCCAGCTCCAGCCGTGCCCGCTCGAGCCGCGCGGCCGCAATTTCGGGTGATTCGGTACCCCGACCAGTCAGACGGCGCACGAGCTCCTCCCACGAAGGTGGGGTCAAGAACACGCAGAAGACGTCAGGCATCACCGCCCGCACTTGTCGTGCTCCCTGCAGGTCGATCTCTAACAGGGCGGGCACACCGGCCGCCAGCTTCTCCTCAACCGGCTTGCGCGGCGTCCCGTATCGGTGTTTGCCGTACGTCGCGTGTTCGAGAAAGTCGCCCGCGGCGATCATCGCGTCAAACCCCGCGTCGTCGACGAAGCGATAGTTCACCCCGTCGATCTCACCTGGTCGGGGAAATCTCGTCGTGACCGATACCGACACCCAAAGCTCAGGGAGGCGACGGGCAAGTGCGGCCACGACGGTGCCTTTGCCGACACCAGAAGGACCGGACAGCACCGTCAGGCGAGCCGGCTCAGGAACGTCCGCCACCGAACTCCGCGACAAGCGCGGCGCGTTGCTTGGTGCCTAGCCCCCGCACCCGCCTGGTCGATGCAATCCCTAGCCGCTCCATGATTTGCGCAGCCCGCACCTTCCCGACGCCGGGCAATGATTCGAGCAATGCGGTCACCCGCATTTTGCCGACGACGTCGTCACGTTCACCGAGATCGAGGACGGCGCCGAGAGATTCTCCGGAATGCTTCAAGCGTGCCTTGATCTCGGCGCGACGCTGCCGCGCGACCGCAGCTTTCGCGAGTGCATCGGCACGCTGCTCGGGCGTCAGGATCGGGAGTGCCACGAAGGTCACCTCGAACGGGCGGCGGCGCGAGGCCGGAGTGGACCGAATGGAGTCGACGCGATGTTTTTGCGCCGACGAGTTCGCAACCTAGCGACAACGAGCGGTGTCGGGCAACGCGGCCCTAACTTCGAAGCTGTCGACGCAATGCCGCGGCCAGTGATGCAGCAGCTGCACCGGGGTCAGCAGCGCCGGTGATTTGGCGGCCGATTACCAACAGATCAGCCCCGTCCGCGAGCGCTTGCTCCGGCGTAGCGACGCGTGCCTGGTCCTGTGCGTCGGCACCAGCAGAGCGAACTCCTGGCGTAATGAGCTTGATATCCGGACCGACCTCAGCGCGTACTGCGGCGACTTCGCGCGCTGAGCAAACGATGGCGCCAGCGCCCGCGGAGACCGACATGAGCGCGAGCCTGCGCACCGCATCTTGCGAACCGCCGGCGATACCGAACTCGGCGAGGTCGGCATCGTCGAGGCTCGTCAAGATGGTGACCGCAGTGATGACGCCGTCCGGCAACTCTTCCTTGGCGGCTTGGATCATCGCCCGGCCACCGAGCGCGTGCACGGTGAGGTAGGCCGGTCGAACGCGTGCTACTGAGCGAACAGCGCCCGCCACGGTGTTCGGGATGTCGTTCAACTTCAGGTCAAGGAACAGATCGATGCGGCTACCACCGCGCACGCTGCCGATGGCCTCGGGACCGTACCGGCAGAACAACTCGAGGCCGATCTTCAGTGTGCTCACATGCGGTTCGACAGCACGCGCCCATGCGCTAGCTGTCTCGAGGTCGCGCGCATCGAGCGCGACCGCGATGGGGGCAGTACCTGTCATGGCGCGCTCTCGCGTTCGGTCATGGCGCGCTCTCGCGTTCGGTCACGGCGCGCTCTCGCGTTCACCGTGCGCCAGCCCCACGGCGTCGACCAATCGCTTGATACCGCGCTCCGCCAATGCCTCTTCGAGTTCAGCGAGGATGCGAACAGGTGCAGTTGGATCGTGGAAGATCTCGGTGCCCACAGACACCGCCCGCGCGCCAGCGAGGATGAACTGCAGGGCATCGAGACCGGTACGTATACCGCCCATGCCAAGGATCGGCACCTCGGGCATCGCGGCGTGCACCTGCCAAACACAGCGAAGAGCAACCGGGCGAATCGCCGGACCCGACAGCCCACCGGTGACTCCAGCCAGCACCGGCCGCAAGGTGTCGGTGTCGATGACCATGCCAAGCAACGTGTTCGTCATCGACAACCCGTCGGCGCCGGCAGTAACACATGCGCGCGCGATCGCGACGATGTCGGTGACGTCGGGCGAGAGCTTGGCAAACACCGGGATTTCGGAGCGCGTCGCTCGGCGCACGGCCTGCATCACCTCGGCGGCGGGTCCGGCATCGCAGGCAAACACCTGGCCGCGATCCTCGACGTTCGGGCACGAGATGTTGACCTCGATCATCGAAATGCCGCTTGCTTCACGCAGCCGCATCGCCAGCTTCGCGTACTCATCGACGGTGCTGCCGGCGATCGACACGACCGCGCGGGCGCCCTGCTCAACCAACCAGGGAAGGTCACGCTCGACGAAGATCTCGATCCCTGGACCTTGCAGCCCGATCGAGTTCAACATCCCACTCGGCGTCTCGGCCATCCGCGGCGTCGCGCGGCCGGAGCGCACGTTCATCATGATGGACTTGGTCACGATGCCACCGAGCTCCGCGACGTCGAAGAACTGCGCGAGTTCTTGTCCTGCGGCAGCGCAACCGGACGCCGTCAGCACCGGGTTCGGCAACTCGAACCGGCCCAGTGTCGTTGCCATCTCGACGGTGCTCGCGACCTTGGTGACCGGCGTTGCCGTGCGAACCGTCAGGCTCATCGGGTCACCTCGGCTTTGGCCTTGCGGGTAGTCGACGTGCGCGACGGCGCTTTTCCTGCCGGCGGCACTGACGCACCATGTACGTCAGTGGGAATCGTTCCGACGTCATCGAAGCGCACCCGGTCACCGTGGAACACCGGCCCGTCGACGCACGAGCGAACCATGCGGGTGACGCCGTCGTCGCCGATCACCGGCAGCACGCACGTCATGCAGACGCCGACGCCACACGCCATCAACTCCTCGACGGCGATCTGGCACGGCATGCCAAGTGCGGCAGCTACCTCACTGACGGCACGCAGCATCCCCATCGGCCCGCAGGCGTAGACGACGTCGGCCTTGCTTGATGCAAGAACATCGGGCAGGACGTCGGACACTCGGCCGTGGTGGCCTACCGACCCGTCGTCCGTCGTGACGGTCAACGTCGCGGAGATCCGTTTCGCATCGAGCGCGCCAAACAATCGGTCCTCCCTCGCCGCACCCATGACGAAGTCGACGCGGCACCCTCGAGCGCGCAAGGCGTCGGCGAGCGGAAAGAGCGGGGCGGTGCCGTACCCGCCACCGACGAGCACGCAGGTGGCCGGCTCGCGGGGCAGTGAGAACGGGCGGCCGAGGGGGCCGACGATGTCGATCCGTTCGTGCGCTTGGCGACTGGCCAACCAGGCCGTGCCGCGGCCCTCAATGGAAAAGACGAACTCGACGGTGCCGCCGTAGACGCCGCGCTCGTGGATCTGGTGGATCGAAAATGCCCGGCGCAGCAACATGGCGGTGTCGGGGCCACCAACGGCGACCGTCACGAACTGCCCAGGTTTGGCGATCTCGGCCACGCCCGGCGCGACGACGGTCATGGCGTGGTACGCGCCGATCCTGCGCAGCGAAAGCACCTCGCCGTTTACTTGCACCGGCATGTCGCCGTCTCCTCGCCTACGTGGCAGCCTGTCGTCCGGCGACCGGGAGTCACCCTGTCACGCTCCCCCGCCGCTGGCGCGGTCGGCCTCAAGAACGGCAGCGTGCTCCTGGAGCGAGCGCACCGATATGTCGCCGCGCATCAGCGCCTCGATCCCCTGCACGCAAGCGGCAAGCCCCTGCACTGTCGTCATACAAGGCACGCCGCGCAGGACAGCCGCGGTGCGGATTTCGTAGCCGTCGACCCGCGGACCGACACCCCACGGGGTGTTGACGATCATGTCGACGTCGCCCGCGAGGATCTGCTGCACGATCGTGGGCTCACCACCCGGACCGGCGCCGTCACTGTGCTTGCGGACGACGGTCGATGTCACCCCGTTGCGCCGCAAGACCTCGGCGGTGCCCTGAGTCGCGAGGATCTCAAAGCCCAAGTCGGCGAGTCGCTTCACCGGGAAGATGATCGCGCGCTTGTCGCGGTTGGCGACCGACACGAAGGCCTTGCCCTTGGTGGGCAGCGAACCGTAGGCGGCGGCTTGCGACTTCGCGAAGGCGATGCCGAACCCGCTGTCGATGCCCATGACCTCTCCCGTCGACTTCATTTCGGGCCCGAGCACCGTGTCGACGCCGCGGAAGCGACCGAAGGGCAACACCGCCTCCTTGACCGAGATGGAGGCATCGGGGGGTAGGTCTGCACCGTCGCCGCGTGGCGGCAGCATGCCTTCGGCTCGCAGCTGCGCGATCGTGGTGCCGGTCATGATTCGGGCTGCCGCTTTAGCGACCTGAACCGCGGTCGCCTTCGAGACGAACGGCACCGTGCGACTCGCCCGTGGGTTGGCCTCGAGCACGTACAGCACGTTCGACGTGAGTGCGTACTGAACATTGAGGAGACCTAGCACACCGACGCCCTCGGCGATCGCCACCGTCGAATCGCGGATCCGGCGGATCTCGGCGCTACCCAGCGTGATGGGCGGGAGCACGCACGCAGAGTCGCCTGAATGAATGCCGGCTTCTTCGATGTGTTCCATGACACCGGCGAGATAGAGCTCGGTGCCGTCGAACAACGCGTCGACGTCGATCTCGACGGCGTCGTCGAGAAAACGGTCGACGAGCACCGGATGCTCAGGGCTCGCCTCTGTGGCCCGGCCGATATAGGACTCCAACATCTCTTCGCCGTAGACGATCTCCATGCCGCGCCCGCCGAGAACGTAACTCGGTCGCACCAGCACCGGGTAGCCGATCTCGTCGGCGATCGCCTTCGCCTCGTCGAACGACGTTGCCGTGCCGTGGCGAGGGGCCGGCAGGTTGGCCCGCGCCAGCACCTGACCGAACGCACCGCGATCCTCGGCCAGGTGAATCGCCTCGGGACTCGTACCGACGATGGGCACGCCGGCGTCCTTGAGGGCTTGGGCAAGTCGCAGCGGGGTCTGGCCACCGAGCTGAACGATGACGCCGACGATCGGACCGGCCTGCGATTCAGCGTGCACGACCTCGAGCACGTCCTCGAGAGTCAGCGGTTCGAAGTAGAGACGGTCGCTGGTGTCGTAGTCGGTCGACACCGTCTCGGGGTTGCAGTTGATCATCACGGTCTCGAAACCGGCCGCGCGCAAAGCGAAGCTTGCATGCACGCACGAGTAGTCGAATTCGACACCTTGGCCGATGCGGTTCGGTCCCGATCCGAGGATGAGAACCGCGGGCTTGCTGCGTGGCACCACCTCGGTCTCGTCGTCGTAGCTCGAGTAGTGGTACGGAGTGCTCGCTGCAAATTCGGCTGCGCAGGTGTCAACGGTCTTGTAGACGGGCCGCAGGTTGAGGTCATGCCGAATGCCACGCACGGTCGCCTCGGAGAGCCCTCTGATGCGGGCGATCTGCGCATCGGAGAAGCCGTGCCGCTTGGCCAGCTGAAGTGTCGGAAGCTCGAGTGACTCGGCTTGCGCGACGGCGTGCGCGACCTCGTCGAGCAACAGGATCTGATCGAGGAACCACCGGTCGATGCCGGTCGCCTCGTGCAGCTGTTCAACGGATGCACCGGCGCGGATCGCCTGCTGAACAGTCACGATGCGGCCGTCGGTCGGACGTCGGGCCTGCTCGATCAGCTCAGCGCGATCGCCGATCTCGCCATCCCACCGAAATGACGAACCGGTCTGTTCGAGCGATCGCAGTGCCTTCTGCAAAGCTTCGGTGAAGTTGCGGCCAATCGACATCGCTTCGCCGACGCTCTTCATCGTGGTCGTCAACGTGTCGTCGGCGCCCGGGAACTTCTCGAACGCGAACCGCGGCACCTTCACGACCACGTAGTCGATGCTCGGCTCGAAACTTGCCGGCGTCTTCCTTGTGATGTCGTTGGGGATCTCGTCGAGTGTGTAGCCGAGCGCCAGCTTTGCGGCGATCTTGGCGATCGGGAACCCGGTCGCCTTGCTCGCCAACGCCGACGACCTGGACACCCGCGGGTTCATCTCGACGACAATGACGCGGCCGGTCTCGGGCTGCACTGCGAACTGGATGTTGCAGCCGCCGGTGTCAACCCCGACTGCGCGCAGCACCGCGATCGCAATATCGCGCAAGTGCTGGTATTCGCGATCGGTCAAGGTCAATGCGGGCGCGACTGTGATCGAGTCGCCGGTGTGCACTCCCATCGGGTCAACATTCTCGATCGAGCACACGACGACCACGTTGTCGTTGCGGTCGCGCATCAACTCGAGCTCGTACTCTTTCCATCCGAGGATCGACTCCTCGAGCAAGATCTCGGTGGTCGGGCTGGCCTGCAGACCTGAGCCAGCAATCCGCCGTAGGTCGCTCTCGTCGTAGGCGATACCGGAGCCGGCGCCCCCCATCGTGAACGAGGGCCGGACGACGACCGGGTAGCCAAGTTCGTCGATCGCCTCGAGACAGTCGGCGACGCTGTGACAGATCACCGAGCGGGCCGACTCCGCACCGACGGACGCGACAATCTCCTTGAACCGCTGCCGGTTCTCCCCCGCCTGAATCGCCTCGATGTTCGCCCCGATGAGCTCGACGTTGTACTTCTCCAGCACACCGGCCTCGTGCAGGGCGACCGCGGTGTTCAACGCCGTCTGGCCGCCGAGCGTCGCGAGCAACGCATCGGGCCGTTCCTTGGCGATGATCATCTCGACAAACTCGGGAGTGATCGGTTCGACGTAGGTTGCGTCGGCGAACTCGGGGTCGGTCATGATGGTGGCCGGATTGGAGTTGACCAGCGAGACCCGCAGCCCTTCGGCGCGCAGCACCCGACAGGCTTGCGTGCCGGAGTAGTCGAACTCGCAGGCTTGGCCGATCACGATCGGCCCAGAGCCGATAACCAGTACTGACTTCAAGTCTTCCCGCTTCGGCATCAGCGACCCGCGCTCATCAGCTCGCCGAACCGATCAAACAGATACGCGGCATCATGGGGACCCGCGGCTGCCTCAGGGTGGTACTGCACCGAAAAGGCCGGCGTATCAAGGCACTCCAGCCCTTCGACCACCTCGTCGTTCAGACACACGTGGCTCACGCGCGCGCGACCGAACGGCGTCACCGTCTCACCAGTCAGTGGCGCGTCGACAGCGAAGCCGTGATTGTGCGCAGTCACTTCGACCTTGCCGGTAGCGCGGTCGATGACCGGCAGGTTGATGCCCCGATGGCCGTAGCCCAGCTTGTAGGTGCCGAACCCGAGAGCTCGGCCCAGCAGTTGATTGCCGAAGCAGATCCCGAAGAACGGCAGCCGGCGAGCAAGAACGTCTGCGATCAACTGCACGGGACCCACCGATGCGGCCGGGTCGCCCGGGCCGTTGGAAAAGAAGACCCCATCAGGACTGATCGCCATGACATCGTCGATGGTCGACGCGGCCGGCAGGACGTGCACTTCCATACCGCGTTGCGCCATGCGGTGCGGAGTCATCGCCTTGATCCCGAGATCGAGAGCTGCCACGGTGAAACGCCGCTCGCCGATCGCCGGCACCACGTATGGATCTGGTGTTGATACCTGGCCTGCGAGATCGGCGCCCTCCATTCGGTCGGTTGCACGAACCCGATCAAGTAGCGCCTCAGCATCGGTCGCGGTCGATGAGATGCCGACCCGCATCGCGCCGCGTTCACGCAGATGGCGGGTGAGCGCGCGGGTGTCGATGCCGCTGATGCCGACAACTCCTTGCGCGGTCAGCTCGTCATCGAGGGTCCGGCGCGACCGCCAGTTCGACGGCACCCGGGCGGGATCGCGGACCACGTAACCGCTGACCCAGATGCGCGATGACTCACTGTCTTCGTCGTTGACTCCGGTGTTGCCGATGTGCGGCGCAGTCATGACGACGACCTGCTTGTGATAACTCGGATCGGTCAGCGTCTCCTGGTAGCCCGTCATACCGGTCGCGAAGACGGCTTCGCCGAACGTCTCGCCGTCTGCGCCGTATGAGTCGCCGTGAAACGCGCGGCCGTCTTCAAGTACTAGCACGGCGGGACGCCGTGAAGGTGTGGTGCCCGCTGGACGGCGTGGTGCTGGCGTCGTCATGCCGGCTTCCCGTCGAGAACGGTCGGACTCGCGCGCAGGAAGGTATGGACGACGCGCACAGGCAGCTCCCGACCGGCGTAGGGGGTATTGCGGGACTTCGACGCGAGCGCGCGCGGATCGACAACGCGTCGAGCGGCCGGGTCGATCAACACGACGTTCGCGGGTGCGCCAACGGCGATCGGCTGTCCTTGGCCAGCGAGCCGCCCGATACGCGCGGGTCGCGTCGACATCCGGTCACAGACCCCGGCCCAATCGAGCAAACCGGTTTCGACCATCGCGAGTGCCACCACCGAGAGCGCCGTCTCGAGGCCGAGCATGCCCGGCGCCGCGGCCTGCCACTCGGTTTCCTTGTCCTCCAGCGCGTGGGGTGCATGGTCAGTCGCGACCGCATCGATCGTGCCGTCGGCCAATCCCTGCCGGACGGCCTCGACGTCATCACGGCTGCGCAGCGGTGGATTAACCTTGTACAGCGGGTCATACGTCGCGGCGAGTTCGTCGGTGAGCAGCAGATGATGCGGCGTCACCTCGGCGGTGACGTTGACACCGCGGGCCTTTGCCCAGCGCACGAGTTCGACGGATCCGGCGGTCGAGATGTGGCAGATGTGTAACCGCGAACCCACATGCTCGGTCAGCAAGATGTCGCGCGCGATGATCGCCTCTTCGGCAACCGCGGGCCAACCCCGCAGGCCGAGCACTCCGGACAGCTCGCTCTCGTTCATCTGGGCATCTTCAGTCAGCCGCGGCTCTTGCGCGTGCTGCGCGATCACCCCGTCGAACGCCTTGACGTACTCGAGCGCGCGACGCATGAGTAGCGCGTCAGAGACACACTTGCCGTCGTCGGAGAACACCCGCACTCTGGCGTGTGAATCCGCCATGGCGCCGAGCTCGGCTAGTTGCTCACCGTGGAGACCAACGCTCACCGCGCCCACCGGATGCACGTCGCAGTGGCCCGCGTCGCGACCGGCCAGCCAGACCTGTTCGACGACTCCCGCCGAGTCGGCGACCGGGTCGGTGTTGGCCATGGCGTGAACCGCTGTGTAACCCCCGAGGGCAGCCGCCAGCGTGCCGGTCGCGACCGTTTCGGCGTCCTCACGTCCGGGCTCTCGAAGGTGCGTGTGCAGATCGACGAGGCCGGGGAGAGCCATCAGCCCATCAGCCTCGAGCACTGTTGCGCCGCGGTGCGACAGGCCAGACTCGATCGCTGCGACGAGCCCGTCGTCGAGCAGCACGTCGACCGGCTCGGCGCGCCCAGGTAGCTGGGCACCCTTGAGCAGCCAGCTACTCACGCGGCCCCTCCCTGCGTCTCAGTCAGTTCACTCACGAGCGGCTCCAGGCCAATCGCCGATTCGCTGCCACCGAGCAAGAGGTACAGAACCGCCATTCGCACGCTCACGCCGTTCGTCACCTGCTCGACGATGACCGAGCGCTCGGAGTCGGCGACCTCCGCCGCGATTTCCATGCCCCGGTTCATTGGGCCTGGATGCATGACGATCGCGTGGTCGGGCAGTACTGCCATGCGCGCGGCATCGAGACCATAGCGACGGCTGTACTCGCGCGCATTCGGAAAATACGACGCGTTCATGCGCTCGCGCTGAACGCGCAACATCATGACGACATCGGTCTTGGGCAGCACTGCATCGAGGTCGTAGGAGTACGAGCAGGACCACCCATCGATGCCCACTGGGAACAAGGTCGGCGGTGCGACGACCGTGACGTCGGCACCGAGCGTGTGCAGCAGCAAGACGTTCGAGCGAGCCACCCTGCTGTGCAAGACATCGCCGACGATCGCGACCCGGCGTCCTTCGAGATTGCCGAGGTGGCGACGCATCGTGAAGGCATCAAGAAGGGCCTGCGTCGGGTGCTCGTGGGTGCCGTCGCCAGCGTTCACGACGCTGCCCTTGATCCAACCGGCCAATCGGTGGGGAGCGCCGCTGGCTTCGTGCCGGATGACTACGCCGTCGGCGCCCATCGCCTCGAGCGTCAGCGCGGTGTCCTTCAGGCTCTCGCCCTTCGACACGCTTGACCCCTTCGCCGAAAAGTTGATCACGTCGGCGGACAGCCGCTTCGCGGCGGCTTCAAACGAGCTCCGAGTGCGAGTGGAGTCTTCGAAGAAGAGGTTGACGACCGTGCGGCCGCGAAGGGTGGGCAACTTCTTGATTGGCCGGTCCGACAGGCGGGCGAGTTCGGTCGCGGTGTCGAGAATCAGCAGCGCGTCGTCGCGACTCAGATCGCCGGCCGAGAGGAGGTGCCGAGTCATCGTGCATCACCGCCCTGTGCTGTTACGGAAGCAGAGCCTGAAACCGACGCAGACCCTGAAACCGACGCAGACCCTGAAGCGGAAGCGGGGCCCAGCAACACGGCGTCCCGCCCGTCGAGCTCTTCGATGAGCACCGTCACCTGCTCGCGCACCGAGGTCGGCAGGTTCTTTCCGACGTAGTCAGCTTTGATCGGCAACTCTCGATGACCCCGGTCGATGAGTACCGCGAGTTGCACGGCCCTCGGTCGGCCGAGTTCGCCTAGCGCATCGAGTGCGGCTCGAACCGTGCGCCCGGAGAACAAGACGTCATCGACGAGCACGACGAGCATCCCGTCGACGCCGTCGCCTGGCACCTCGGTGCGGGCAAGTGGGCGAGGCGGTCGCATTCGTAGGTCGTCGCGGTACATGGTGATGTCGAGGGAGCCGACCGGGACCGGCCGGTTCTCGACGGCGCTCATCCGCTCCGCCAGCCGGCGCGCGAGCCCCACGCCGCGGGTTGGAATGCCGAGGAGCAAAACGTCGGCGCCGCCACGGGTGCGTTCGAGGATTTCATGGGCGATGCGCGTCAGAGCGCGGCTCATGTCGGGTGCTTCGAGCACCTCGCGAGGCATCGCGGGCTGAACCTGCTGGTCGTTCTGGCGCTGGTGCTGATGGGCAGCCGTCATCGCCGGGACCTCCTTCCCCGCCTCACCGGACGGGCCTTAAAGGATGTCGAGCAGATCTCAAACAGCGCCAACCTAGCAGACCTGCTTGACGCAGAGTGACGATGGGCCTACCGTCACAATGAGTAACGAGCGCGGCTTTGACTTCGGGAATTCTGGGTCACTATGTCCTTATTCAGGGCCATCCCCCGAAGTAGCCACTGGTGAAACCGGCGCCCGGGAGTGACCAGGCGTGAGCTTGGTCCGGCTCGATGAACTTGTTCACCACAGGGACGGGCATACCCGATCGCGCTACCGATGAGGTCACCTTGAACGACTATGCGAAGGCGCTTGGCGCCCGACTACGCGCCATCCGCACCCAGCAGGGGCTGTCCTTGCACGGCGTCGAGGAGAAGTCGCGGGGCCGCTGGAAGGCGGTCGTCGTGGGCTCCTACGAGCGTGGCGACCGTGCTGTGACCGTCCAGCGCCTGGCCGAGCTCGCCGAGTTCTACGGCGTCCCGGTCGGCGAATTGCTGCCCGACGCCGCCCCGAGCGGCGCGAGCGAGCCGCCGCCGCGCCTGGTGATCGACCTCGAGCAGCTGGCCGACGTCCCGCCTGAGAAGGCCCGTCCGCTGGCTCGCTACGCAGCGACGATCCAGAGCCAGCGCGGTGACTACAACGGGCGGGTGCTCTCGATTCGCCAGGATGACCTGCGATCCCTCGCGGTGATCTACGACGAGTCACCAAGCCTGCTGACCGAAGAGCTGATCTCGTGGGGTGTCCTGAACGCCGAGGCGCGCCGGGCCATCGACACGCTGTAACCCGTCGCAGCCCGCAGTGCAGCTGAGTCGGGTGCCTGAGCTACACCCAGGGCTGCGAAGCTAGATCGCCTTGCCAGGGTTGAGAATGCCGAGCGGGTCGAAGGTCGCCTTTACTGCGCGCTGCACATCCATGCCGACTTCGCCGAGTTCGGCCGGCAACCAATCGCGCTTCAAGACACCGATGCCGTGCTCTCCGGTGATGGTGCCGCCGAGTTCAAGCGCAGCTGTGTAGATCGCCTCGGCCGCGGGCATCGCCCGATCGGAGTCGACGACGAGACTCGGATGAAGGTTCCCGTCGCCGGCGTGCCCGACGGTGGCGATGACAACGTCGTACTGCGCCCCGATCTCTTCGATGCGGGCGAGCATCTGCGCCAGCTTCGAGCGGGGCACACCGACGTCCTCGGTGAGAATCATCCCGAGCCGTTCGAGCGCCCAGTGCGTCATTCGCCGGACGCCGAGAAGCTCGGCCGCCTCGGTCGCGTCGGTCGACACGGCGGTGTAGGTAGCGCCAGCCGCCGCGAACGCCTTCTCGATGGCGAGCGCCGGCTCGCGCGGATGTTCGACGTCGACCTGCGCAATCAGCATGGCGGCCGCCGTGCGGTCGAGGCCGACGTGCTTCCAGTCGTCGACGGCCCGGATCGTCGCGTTATCCATCAGTTCGAGAAGGCTCGGCTGCAACCCGACGGCCATGACGTCGTCGACAGCTTCGCCTGCAGAGGCGAGGGTCGCGAACACGCCGACGACCGTCACGGGGTCGGTACTGGGACGCGGTCGCAGCTTCACCGTGGCCTGCGTCACGATGCCGAGGGTGCCCTCGGACCCGACGAACAACGCGGTGAGGTCGTAGCCCGCAACGCCCTTGACCGTGCGCCGACCCGTCTTCATGACCCGGCCGTCGGCGAGCACCACCTCCAGGCCGAGCACGGAGTCACGCGTGACGCCGTACTTCACGCACCGTAATCCGCCGGCGTTCGTTGCAATATTGCCGCCGATGGTCGAGATCTCGAAGCTCGCGGGATCGGGGGCGAACATCAAGCCGTACTCGGCCGCAGCGGTTTGCAGCTCGACGTTGATGACGCCGGGTTCGACGACGGCGAGTTGGTCGCCCGCGTTGACCTCGACGATGCCGTTCATCTTCGCCAACGAGAGCACGATGCAACCGTCGATCGCGGTCGCGCCACCTGACAGCCCGCTGCCCGCTCCCCTAGCCACAACCGGGACGACGTGCCTGGTCGCCCAGCGCATCGTCGCCTGCACATCGGCGACATCGCGGGCAAGGACCACGCCCAGCGGGCGGCCCGGCTCGACGAGTCTTGCTTCGTCACGACGGTAGGCCTCGACGGCATCGCCGTCAGTGATCAGTTGCGCCTGCGAGAGTTCGGCACGCAACTCGTCGATCGGATCCACAGCGCTCAGACTAGCGTCCGATCCGTCGCGGTTTGCCGTCGCCTGACCAGCAGGAATCAGATAATCTGACAAGGTGAGAGAGGTCACTGCCACTGACGCCGCGCGCGGGTTCTCCGCCCTGCTCACGGCGGTCGAGCGGGACGGCGAGACGTTCCTGGTCACCCGCGGTGGCCGAACAATCGCTCGCATCGAGCCGGCACGCGGAACGTCAGGCGCGGCGGTGAAGGCGCTCCTTCGCCACTACCCCGCCGATCCCGAATGGCAAAGCGAGCTGGCGTCCATCAAGGCGTCGCTCAACACACAGGAGCGCTCGTGGCAAGACTGATCCTCGACAGCGAAGTCTTGATCGCTACCGAGCGCGCCGGCAAGCACCTGAATGGGGTCATCGATGATGACGACGACGTGGCTATCGCGGCCATCAGTGCAGCGGAGCTTCTTGCGGGGGTCAACCTCGCGGACGCTGCTCACCGCGACAAACGGACGGCGTTCGTCCGCAGTGTCCTCGACACCATCCCCATCGAGGTCTACGACTTGTCCGTCGCTCGCGCGCATGCCGATTTGCTGGCACATGTCCGGCGCGCCGGTCGCCCGCGTGGCGCACATGATCTGATCATCGCCGCAACGGCCATCGCCACCGATCGGATCGTCGTTTCGGCTGACAGCAAGGCATACGCCGACCTACCGGGCGTCAGCGTTCGCAATTGAAGCGACGAGCAAGACGGCTCAGACCGTTAGCGCGGGCTTCTCGTCGAGGAGCTTCGCAAGCACGCCGTTCACGAACGTCGGCGAGTCGTCGGTCGACAGGTCGCGGGCCAGGTTGACGGCCTCGCTGAGCACGACGCCGTCAGGCACCTCTTCTGCCCACAGCAACTCGAAGGCGCCGATCCGCAACAGATTGCGGTCGACCACGGGCATCCGGTCAAGCGTCCAGCCGACTGCGTAGGTCTCGATCAGCTCATCGATGCGAGGGCGGTGGGCGACCACGCCTTCGACCAACGTGACCGTGTACGCGGGCACCGGTGGCGTGGCGGTCGAGATGTGCCGGGCCAGCGTTTCGAGCGCATCGGAGCTACGCAGGTCGCATTCGAACAGCACGTCGAGCGCACGTTTGCGTGCCTTGGTACGCGCGCTCATCGGCGTCCGGCTTTGTGGTTTTGTCGCAACAGCTTCGTCGAAACGCTCGTCAGCTGTTGATCCGGCCGAGGTAGTCGCCCGTGCGGGTGTCGACCTTGACCTTCTCGCCGGTGGTGATGAAGAGCGGCACTTGGATCTGGGCACCGGTCTCGAGGGTCGCGGGCTTGGTGCCGCCGGTCGATCGATCGCCCTGCATGCCCGGCTCGGTGTAGGAGATCAACAGCTCGGCCGACGCGGGCAACTCGACGTACAACGCAATGCCGTCGTGCAAGGCGATGGTGGCTTCGGTGTTCTCGAGCATGAAGTTTGCGGCGTCGCCGACCGTCTCGGCAGGGACGGGATGCTGGTCGTAGGTGTCGGTGTCCATGAAGATGAAGTCAGTGCCCTCTTTGTAGAGGTACTGCATCGTTCGCTTGTCGACCGTGGCCACGTCGATCTTCAACCCTGCATTGAACGTCTTGTCGACGACCTTGCCGGTCAGGACGTGCTTCAGCTTGGTGCGGACGAAGGCCGGGCCTTTCCCGGGCTTGACATGCTGGAACTCGACGACATTCCACAGCTGGTTGTCGAGCGAGAGCGTCATGCCGTTCTTGAGGTCGTTCGTGGTGGCCACGGACGCGGACTCCTTGTTGATCGTGATCGTCTGAGGGCGCAGCCCGTCGTGCTTTAAGAACGGGCGCCGCAGAAGCCGACCAGCGCGGATCAGCCTGGGGCCAGTCTACTGCGGCGTGGGTGACGCGGCCAAAATGTCCGGCTGAGCGGGGTACTGCTGCTGGGCGGCGTACTGCTGCGCGGCGTACTGCTGCTGAGCGGCGTACTGCTGCGCGGCGTACTGCTGCGCCGCGTACTGCTGCGCCGCGTACTGCTGCTGAGCGGCCTGGTGGTAGGAGGCAGCCTGGTGGACGGCAGCCCGATGAGCCTGCACGAGGGCGTACTGCTGAGCGACCCACACCGGTGAGGCGTTGCGCAGGGTCACTCGTCCGTCGACGCTCAATTTGCCCCGCAGCCACCTCCGGGTGCTCTGCGCGAAATACAAACCGACGGCCAGGCTGAGCGCCGCGAGTAACCACCACAGGGGTTGGCCCGACTTAATGCCGAGCGCGCACAACGCGATGGTCCCGACGGCGCCGAATCCCCAGGCGAGTCGAATCCGTCGCCGTCGATCCGCGACTACCTCCGCCGACACGGGAAAGACGATGGTGAACCTCTTCGGGACCGCAACAGCGACGACCAGGACGATGAGGATTCCCACACCGATGAAGATGAGCGGGAGCAAGAAGTAGACCCACCGCGGGGTGTATTGGACCGTCAGCTTCTGGGTCGCCACCGGAGGTCCGCCAGTCTTGACGCAGACGCGTGGCATCAGCTGCGGCACGAGTTCGGCCGTGTACACGTCGACTTCCATGCGTTTTCCCCCGGGGACAGGCGGAAGCGCCGATCGGGCGCCTGCCTAGTTCGTCGGCTCCACGGGGTGAGACCTGAGAACTACCCGAGCCCGATAAGGGCTTGGAGGGCCAACCGATAGGAGTCCAGCCCGAAGCCGGCGATCGTGCCGGTCGCGACGGCTGCCACGACCGAGGTGTGCCGGAACTCCTCGCGAGCGGCCGGATTGGTGATGTGTACTTCGATCAACGGCGCTGTGCGCATCGCGACCGCATCACGCAGCGCATACGAGTAGTGGGTGAATGCAGCCGGATTCAAGACCACGGCGACCTTGGCATCTGCGGCCTCGTGCAACCAGCCGATCAGCGTCGCCTCGTCGTCGGTCTGCCGTACCTCGACGTCGAGGCCGAGACCCTGCCCGGCCTGCGAACACGTCGAGACCAGATCGTCGTAGGTGTAAGAGCCGTAGATTTCCGGCTCGCGAGTGCCGAGGCGCGACAGGTTGGGTCCGTTCAGGACCAGCACCTTGCGAGTCACTGCAGCTCCTAACTCAGTGGGGTCCCTGGATCACTGCGCTACCTCCAGGTAGGCGGCCTCGAGCAGTTCGGGATCAGGATCGGAAAGGATTCTCGCGCGGCCAAGGCCTTCGAGCACGACAAAACGCAACGTTCCACCGCGCGTCTTCTTATCGACGCTCATCGCCGCCCGCAACTGCGGCCATGCATCCGCGGCATACGACGTCGGCAGCCCGACCGATTCGAGCACCGCCCGATGTCGCGCCGCGCAGTCCGTGTCGAGAATCCCGGCATGTCTGCTTAACGCTGCGGCATACACGAGGCCCACAGAGACCGCGTCGCCGTGTCGCCACCCGAAGTTCTCGCGCTTCTCGATCGCGTGCGCGAGGGTATGACCGTAGTTGAGAATCTCCCGCCCAAGACCACCAGGACCGACGGCCGCCGCCTCGTGCAAATCGGCACCGACGACTGCGGCCTTCACTGCGATAGCCCGGACGACGAGGGCAGCGGTGTGTGGTCCGGCTGGCGAGGTCGCCCCAAGTGGATCCGACTCGATCAGATCGAGGATCACCGGGTCGGCGATGAAGCCGACTTTGACCACCTCGGCAAGTCCTGACACATAGTCAGCTCGAGGCAGCGATTCGAGCAGGGACAGGTCACAGACCACGGCGGCCGGCGGATGGAAAGAGCCGACCAGATTCTTGCCAGCGGAAACATTGATGCCTGTCTTACCGCCGATCGCGGCATCGACCATCGCGAGCAACGTAGTCGGCACTTGGATCACCCGCACACCACGAAGCCAGGTCGCCGCAATGAATCCGGCAACGTCGGTCACCGCTCCCCCGCCGATGCCGACGACCAGATCGGTTCGGGTAAATCCCCGTGCAGCAAGGGAATCCCACGCCGCAATGACGACAGCTGCCGCCTTCGCGCCTTCTCCGTCGGGGACCTCGATACGCAGCACATCGACGCGTCCCGACAATGCCGTCTCGAGATCGTCAACAACGGTTGCGACCGCGACTTGATGCACGACGGCAATGCGTCGTACGTCAGCCGGCACCAGCGCGGCCAACTCCGCAAGCGCACCAGCACCCACGACAACCTCATACGGGTCGTCGCCCGCAACGATGAGGCGATCGGTCATCGGATGACCTGGGCGATTTCGGCGGTGACCGCGGTCGCGGCCTTGCCGGTGCTGACAACAGTCGCCGTCGCGACCTCCGCGTACAGCGGACGCCTGGCTTCCATCAGTGCGTGGAGTTGCGCTCGCGGATTGCCAAGCAGCAACGGCCGATCGCGGTTGAACCCCACCCGCTTCGTCGCATCGGCCAGGTCGACGTCGATGTGAACAACCCGGTGCCCGTGGAGGAGTTCGCGAGTGTGCGGGTCGAGGATCGCGCCCCCACCGAGAACGAGTACGCCTACGTGCTCTGCCAGCGCTTGTTCGACAGCGACGCTTTCGAGCTTCCGGAAATGCTCTTCTCCGTGTTCGAAGAAGATGTCCGCAACCTTCAGACCCGCGACCTTCTCGACGTCGAGATCGGTGTCGCGAAAGGTCGTACCGAACCGGCTCGCGAGCAGTCGGCCAACCGTGCTCTTGCCTGCTCCGGGCGGACCCACGAGGACCACGAGAGGCGCCATCAGTCAGTGCACGACCAAGGTGTCGAGGTAACCACGCACATTGCGGCGCACCTCACTAAGTGAGTCACCACCGAATTTCTCCAGCACGCAATCGGCGAGCACTAGTGCCACCATCGCCTCGGCGACGACACCAGCAGCAGGAACCGCACACACGTCGCTGCGCTGATTGATCGCCTTCGCCGCTTCACCTGTGGCGACGTCGATCGTGTCCAAGGCTCGCGGAACCGTCGAGATGGGCTTCATCGCGGCACGCACCCGCAAGACCTCGCCCGTCGACATCCCGCCTTCGGTGCCACCGGCGCGATTCGTCCGGCGGCGCACGCCGTCCGGACCGTTCTCGATTTCATCGTGGGCGAGTGATCCGCGCCGGCGCGCAGACTCGAATCCGTCGCCGACCTCGACGCCCTTGATCGCTTGGATGCCCATCAACGCGCCGGCCAGCCGCGAGTCGAGCCGACGGTCCCAATGGACGTGACTACCAAGACCTGGCGGTAGCCCGTAAGTAACGACCTCAACAACACCGCCAAGGGTGTCGCCGTCACTACGAGCGCTGTCGATCTCGGCGACCATCGCCGCACTGGTCACTGGATCGAAGCAGCGCACCAAGTCTTCGTCGATGCGGTTGCGATCGCTGGCTGCTGGCACGAGTCCGGCCGGGGCGCTCACCTGCCCGATGGAGACAACGTGGCTCAGCACCTCGACGTCCAACGCCTGTCGCAAGAAACTGGTGGCGATCTCGCCGAGCGCCACCCGGGCCGCGGTCTCGCGGGCACTCGCCCTTTCCAAAATCGGCCGAACGTCGTCGAGCGCGTACTTCTGCATCCCTACCAGATCAGCGTGACCAGGGCGCGGACGCGTCAGCGGGGCGTTGCGAGCAAGGTCAGCCAACTCGTCTTCGTCGACGGGATCGGGGCTCATGACCTTCTCCCACTTCGGCCATTCGCTGTTGCCGACCCGAATCGCGATCGGACCGCCCATCGAGACGCCGTGCCTGATACCGCCGAGGAAGTCGATCTCGTCGCGTTCAAAGGACATCCGAGCGCCTCGACCGTAACCAGCCCGGCGGCGGGCAAGTGCGTCAGCGACCTCGTGCGTCGAGGTGTGAACGCCAGCGGGCAGCCCCTCGAGAATCGCGACGAGTGCGGGACCATGCGACTCGCCGGCGGTCAGCCACCGCAGCATGGAGTGAGTCTCCCATGAACGCACGCGGGCCTGCTCCGACGCAGAGACTGCGCGCGCGTGGCGCGCAAATGCATCGACCCCGTCCGGTCGATCCGGACGGGGCCAATGTCGCTTGATCTGAGGGGCTAGCCGAGCTGTGCTGACTGACCCTTCGCGAGCTGCAGGAACTGGTCGCCGTACTCGAAGTCCGCGCCGTAGACCGGCGTGGCGCCCGACGTGTCGGCCAGGATCGAGACCAGCTTGAAGTACGTCCCGAAGACCTGACCGGGCGTGACGCCGTTGTACGGAGTGGTCGTCGCGCCGTTCGTCACGGTGACATCGATCGTGTTCGTTGCGTCCGCCCTGACGAGGGTGAGCGTGATCGCGTTACCCGCCGTCGGCAGTGATGTCGGCGTTGGCGTTGCGGTGACAGTCACGGTGGGCGACGGGTTAGCCGTGACGGTCACGGTCGGCGTCGGTGCGAGCGTCAACGTCGGAATGACGATGAGCGGGGACGCCGACGGTGTAACGCTTGGCGCGACGCTCGCCTTGGTCGACGCCTTGGCAGTGGGGCTCGCCGGCGGAGTCGGGGGGACCAACGCAGGCTGGAACGGGTTACGTCCCACCGCTCCGGTGAAAGCAGCCGGAGCCGCTTGTACAGCGGTCGGACTCGCCGACGCCACGGGGGCGGTAGGGGTGTGGGGTGGCGTTGCGCCGGAGTTGGCCGACTTGGATCCGCCGGAGAACAGCAGCAGGTAGGCGATCACGCCGAGGACAGCCACGCCAACCACCGCGACCAGCGCGAGGCGCTGGTTGCGCTGTGCCGACCCGGCCAGCGCGGGTGAGGTCTCGCTCATATCCGGATCTCCTAGTTACTCGGGCTAGCGGACGGCACCGCGGGTGCAGCTGAAGCAACGGCTGCGCCCGGCACAGATGCACCTGAGGCTTGTGCCGGTGCGGAGGGTATGACGAGAGCGGTGCTCGAGTTCATGAAGATCGACACGTTGATCTGCGCCTGAAGCGTCTTGTACGCGTCGGCAAGCGGCGCAGGCGTCTTCGGTGCCTTGAGTGGCGAGCCCGGCGCGAGTGCAATGGAACTGATGACGGTAGTCCGCGCAAGCTGCTGGAGGGCAGCTGTGAACTGCTGGATCTGGAAGTAGCCGCCTTGCACGTTGAGAGATATCTGAATGACCTGCAGGCTCACGACCGGCGCTGCTGGAGCGGTCGCAACCGGAGCTGCCGACGCAGTCGCCGCTGGGGCTGCCGGTACGGCAGCGGCCGCCACGGCGACTGCTGCGGGAGCCGAGGGTCCGATAGAGATCAGCTCGACGCCCATCTTGCTCGCGATGGTGGTCAGCGCGCGGACGTAGTCGGGCAGGTCCGGGTCGCTCGGAATCTTCTTAGTAGCCGACTCGACGACATCCTGCTCGCTCTGCAACGCCGGGATCTGCGCATTGAGCCTTTTCAGGTTGACGCTCAAGACGCTGTTGGCTTGTTCCTGACCGGCGGACTGCGTGCCGAGCTCAGCGACCTTGTGCTTTTGCGGCGAGATCGCGAGGAACCAACCCGCGGCCACGATAAGCAGCAGCGTGACTACGGTGCCGGCCACCCACTGTTGGATTCGAGACATGTCAGCACTTTCCCGGCTGGGCGCTGCACAGCGCCGCGGATGTGAGATTGACCGTCGAGCCGAAGTTGACCCAGGTCTTGGGAGCAGTCCCCGAGGTAGATCCGGTCCCAGGAACAATCGACTCGGTCGACGACGTGAAGTACGGGTCGGCAAAGCCGCCTTCCTTGGCCGCGCTGTCGAGCCACGTCGCGACGTCGTTGTGCGCAAGACCCACACCCGAGAACGTGACCGTACCCACGGCGTCCGGTGGCGTGGCCCCGGCGACGATGCTGCCAGGTGTCACCGAGTCCGTGAGTGTGATGGCGGTGAACCACACATTCTTCGGCGTCAGCAGTTGGAGATCGGACAGGTACGTCGAGATCGGGATCGCCGACCCCGTCGCCTGCGTCAACATGCCCTGCGCCGCCTGCGCCTGAGTCGCTGCTGCTGTGACATAGCTGAGTCCGTTGACCTTGGCCTGCAACTGGGTCCCTGTTGTCTGGGCTGTCTGCAACCTGGCCTTCGCGTCCGTTACGGCGGAGCCGCCGTTGACGTAGACGAGCCCAACGCCCACGACTGCAGCGAGTACGACCAACCCAAGCGCCGCCTGGGCGCGTTGGAGCTGGCGCTTCTCGTAAATCTCCGGAGGAAGCAGGTTCACCCGGGGCAGGTCGAAGACTCTGGTAGAGGTCGTGCTGGTGGTGCTCACGAGGCGACTCCCATTGCCAGCCCGACGGGCACCGCCGCAAGGCGCTCGATGTGACCGAGCTGTTCGGTCGACAACTTGGTGTTTCCGATGTGCACGGAGGCCAACGGATTTGCGACTTCGACCGGCAACCGAGTGACCGTCGCGAGTCGGGAGATGAGATTGCCAAGGCGCGATCCGCCACCCGACACGACGATGCGACGAATCGGCACGGCCGATGGCGACGCGAGGTAGTAGTCGAGCGACCCGCGGATCTCCTCGACGAACGAGGCAGCAGTGGCGTCGATGACCCGGCCAGCCGGGTTCTCGTCGCGCTCTGCAGCGGTTGCCGGAATGCCGAGTTGCTGCTTGAGTGCTTCGGCCTGCTCGAGGGGCACGCCCATGCGCTCGGCGACTGCCTCAGTGATGTCGGCACCGCCCATGAGCAGCACTCGGACGAACTTCGGCTGGCCACCCTGGTGCACCGCGATGTTCGTGACGCGAGCACCGATGTCGATGAGGGCCTCGGCCTGCGTGTCGATCCCCAGCGCATCAGCGTGCGTTGATGACCGAATGAGTGCGAACGACGTGAGGTCGACCATCACCGGAGTCAGGCCGGCGTGCTGCACCGCGTCGAGGCAGGAGCCGACCATCTCGCGGCCAGCTGCGACCAAGAGAACGCGAAGCATCCGGTTGCCCGCGTCGTTGGTGAACTCCTCGAGCGGGTGGAAGTCCATGATGGCCTGGTCGACCGGGATCGGGATGAAGTCCTGGACCTGGAACGCGAGTGCGTTGCGCAGTTCCTTTGGCTCCATCCACGGGAGATCAACCTGGCGCACGACGACCTTCTGGTTCGCGACGCCGAGCACGACACGCTTCGTCGAGAACTTGGTCTGCGACCAGAGGACCTTGAGTGCCGCGGTCACTGCCTCGCGGTCGAGGACCTCGCCGTCGATGACAGCACCGACCGGCAGCGCGACTTGTCCGAAGCGCTCGAGGGTGTATCCACCGCGGCCTGCCGAAAGCTCGGCGGCGCGTACCGCAGACGTCCCGATATCGAGACCCACGGCCCTTCTTCCAGCCACGATGCCTTCCCCTCAAAACGGCGGTCGTCGACCGCAGTTGGACCCGGTATCTTCGGTCCCTTGTCAGAAGACGGCATCGGAACGATCACGCCTTGCCTTG
>DATCDK010000072.1:0-19474 GCA_036510735.1 Acidothermaceae bacterium
CACGTCGACGGCCTCGAATGGCAGCGCGCGAAGTGGGGCGGTACCGGTCGCCGGTACTACCGCGCCGCCGAGGCCTTCGCCGTCCGCTGGTCTGATGCCTTGATCGCTGACGCACAGGGCATCGCCGACTACTACCGAAAAGAGTTCGGCGCGAGCACCGACCTGATCCGTTATGGCGCTCCGATCCTGGTCGATCCGGCCAGCGACAAGCTGGCCGAGCTCGACCTCGAGCCAGGCGGCTATCACCTGGTCGTCGCGCGGTTCGAACCGGAGAACCACGTCGACCTCGCGATCGAGGGCTACCTACGCAGCTCTGCCCGCCGTCCGCTCATCGTTGTTGGCTCTGCGCCCTACGCCGGCGAATACATCCAGCGCATCAACGAGCTCGCGGCCGGCGACGACCGCGTCCGGCTGCTCGGCGCAGTCTGGGACCAGGAGCAGCTCGACCAGTTGTACGCGCACGCGCTGACCTACATCCACGGGCACTCGGTGGGCGGCACGAACCCGTCGCTGCTGAGGGCGATCGGCGCCGCAACGGCGACCACCGCGTTTGACGTCACGTTCAATCGCGAGGTGCTGGGCGCCGACGGCCGCTACTTCGCGGACGCGGCCGCGCTTGCCGAGGCCATCGACGACGCAGAGGCAGATCCGACCGAGACGGCCGCTCGCGGGGTCAGGCTGCAGCGGGTCGCTTCGACGAAGTACCGCTGGGACGACGTCGCCGACGCCTACGAAGCCCTATGCCGCCGGCTCATCGCGGGTGGCAGCCAGCACGGCGCCGTCAGCGGCCGCCGCACCCGCACGAAGTAGGGCCGCCCTGCTTTTCTCGTGATCATGCAGAAATGGGCGCGCTCGGCCGACGAGACCCGCCCATTTCTGCATGATCACGAGAAGAATCGAAGAGACCTAGACGGGGACCACTCCGGCGTCGACCAAGAGCCGCATGAGGTCGTCGGCGTAGCGCTTGGTCCCGAACCGGTTCAGCGCGTCAACGTGGGCGCGCTCGGCCATTTCGCGCGCGGCCGGCCAATCAGCGGCCATGGCGCACACGGCATCGGCGATCGCGCCCGGATCGTCGGCCGCCACGAGTACCCCGGTCTCGCCGGGCACGACGATCTCGCGCAAGCCTTGAACTGCAGAAGCAATGACCGGACGGCGGGCAAGTGCGGCTTCGACCGCGACGTTGCCGAAGGGCTCGACGCGAGAGGGAACGAGCACGATGTCGGATTCCGCGAACCGCGGCCACACGTCGTCCTGGAAGCCGGCGAAGTCGACCCGCGACTCGAGCCCGGCCGCGCTCACCTGCTCGCGCAATGTGCGCTCGTACCACTCGTAGCCGGGGAAGACCTCGCCCACCAGAGACAGCGACGCGTCGAGGCCGCGGCCGATCATGCCCTCGAGTGCGGCGATCGCGACGTCGGTGCCCTTGCGCGGAGACAGCCGGCCGACAAGCAGCAGATGGACCTTGCCGTTGAGAACCCGCAGCTGGCTGGCCTGCGTTGGCGCGGCGACGCCGTTGTATAGGAGGCGAATCCGATCAGCCAGCTTCGGCAACGTGGCAATCAGGCCGTTCTCGGCGGCCTTCGAGTTCACCAGGATCCGTCGCGAGAGCAGCAGCGGCAGGTGCAGACCCAGCGCAACGGGCCGAGGCAGCGAATCTTCGGCTTCGTGGACGTGACACACGACCGGAGCGCCGGCCAACCGGGCACCCAGGATCCAGCCCGGGATCGTCACGGTGTTCACGTAGACGACATCGGGCCGGGCAGAGCGCACGACTTGCACGGCGCGCGGCAGGGATCGCGAGCCGGTGACAAAGAGGGTGATCAAGCCGCGCGGTGTCATCAACGACTTGCGCAGTACGAGGGTCTCGACGATCACGACGCCAGCGCCCGCCTGCTGGAGCAGCGGCACCAGCGGGCCGTCGATCGGCAGCGCGACGGTGACGATGCAACCGGCTTCGGTCAACGAGCGCACCGACTCGACCAGCATCCGGTCGGAGCCGTAGAGGTCGGGCGAGGGATGCGCCAGGAGCACGCGCGCCGGACCTGGTGAGCGTGCCCGGCGACGCCGGAGCATGATCATGAAATCGGCGGAGCCGCAGCTGGCCGTCGTCCAAACGCACTGATCTCGCGGTACCACTTCACCGAGACCGCGATCAGGAAGACGAAGGTGCCAAGGAAGAGCAGCGCGTACAAGGTCATGAACACCTTCGGGAACGCGACAGTCGCGAACACGAGGCACATCAAGCCGTAGTCAGTCGGCAGCACCACCAGTGATCGCCAGAGCGGTGCGTGATGATCGGGCGCGGCCGCGGGCTCCCCAGTGGCGACCTGCGCGCGACGCAACTGGTCGGTGAGGATCGTGCCGAAGAAGAAGACGATCGCGACGATCTCGAACGCGCCCGGCAAGAACAGCGACTCGGGCTTGGCCACGTGGAAGAAGCGGTAGAACGACACCAACACCGCGAGATGCAGCGCCGCGATCTTGCCGCAGTCGACCATGTGGTCGAGCCACTCCCCCGCCACACTGCCGCCGCCGCGCAACCGGGCCAGCTGCCCGTCGGCGGAGTCGAGTGCGTAGCCCAAAACGAGACCGAGCGTGACGCCGGCCGCCATCCAGCCCGACGGCCGCACCAACGCGATAGTCGCGATGGCCGCGTAGCTGAAGAGCGCGCTCACTGCCGTGACTTGGTTTGGCGTCATGCGCAAGACATACGCACCGGCCGCGAGGTAACGGCCGAGCTTGCGGTTGATGAACCGCGAGTAGGCCGGTGCACCCTTCGCTGTTTTCTGGACGCCGGAAGTGCGGATCAGAGCGCCACTTAACGTCTCGGCGGGGGCCGTCGACAACATGATCAGTTCACCGCAACGTTCTTGAACTGGTAGTCCTTCGCGGAGTTCGGCGGGTAGAAGTCGATCGTGACCGTGCCCTGCTGGTCACTCGGCAAGCTCTTCGGGATGCCCTCGACGTAAGTAAAGGTGCTCGCCGAGCCAGAGCCAGTGGGCGCGTCACAGGCATCGGCCGGAGTCGCCGAGCTACCGAACGCGACGTTCAAGGTCGCGTTGCTCAGGTCGATCGGCTGCGAGAACGTCAGCGTGAACTGCACCGCCGGCCCGTAGAAGACGTGGGTTCCGGCGCAGTTCGAGGCGGTCGAGGTCGTCTTGGTCACCGAACTCAGCGACACAGTCAGGCCCGAACCGATCGGCACCGGCGCGCCCTGCGTTGCCGTGGTCGTGGGAGCCACCGTCGGCGCCACGGTCGTCAGCTTCGTCGGGCCAGGCGTAGGAGTGTTCGGAGCGCCGACAGCGGCGATCGTCTTCACGGGAGTCGGCTTGACAGTGGGCTTCGTCGTCGAGCCCGAGCCAGTTGAGGCGGTCGCGGTCGGGGTCGCTGCAGCGGCCGACACGATCGCGCTGACGGCAGTCGGATCGGCGGACGTCGAAGCGGCCGCGGCTGGCGACGACAGAGGTGCACTCGGCAACGCGCTCGACGCGGCTGCGGCAGCCGGGCCGGACGACGCGGCGCTCTTGTTATGTGACGAGCTGGAGCATCCAGAAAGAGCGAGTGCGGCGACGACCGTCACACCCATCAACCCAGTCAGACGCGTACGGACAGTCATGGTTTTCCCCCTGCAGGCATGCGCCAACAATAGACGACGCCATCGGCCGTGGGGTCGCGTTCGCAGAACTTCGGCAGGTTCCACCCGATCTGTCTACTGCCTCGGTCGCGAGGTCAATTTTGTTAAGCCATTTGGACAGCTTCTCGTTAGGCCATTCGGCCAACGAATCTGTGAGCAAGCTGAGACTTGGACCCTAAACGGGTGATGTTGCTTGCTGGCTCGCGAATACGCCTGCGAACGCTTCAACACTCACCTAACGTTTGGACTGTTCACGACGACGGTGGGTCGTCGATGTTGGGGGGAAATACTTCAATGCAGGTCTCGTCGCGCACTGGACGTCGCTCAATTTCTGCGGCTCTCACACTCGTGTTGGTCGGATCGTGGCTCGCTATTGCGAACTCACACTCTGCGCGTGCTGACACCGCGCCGCCCGACCCAACCACGCCCGTCACCGTGTCGGCAGACTCGCTGCCTACGACGCAGATCGACGGCGTCGTGTGGTCGCAGGCCATCGTCGGCAACACCGTCTACGCCGGCGGTAGCTTTGCGAACGCCCGACCCGCAGGTTCGGCCGCTGGCACCAACCTCACGCCGCGCGCGAACATGCTCTCTTACGACATCACCACGGGCGCGCTGAACACCACGTTCGCGCCGAACCCGAACGCTCAGGTCGAAGCGGTCACGGCATCGCCCGACGGCAGCCGGGTCTACATCGGCGGCGATTTCACCACCTCGAGCGGCGTGAACCGCTACCGCATCGCCGCGTACAA
The DNA here is from genome assembly GCA_036510735.1 of Acidothermaceae bacterium. Taxonomy (GTDB): domain Bacteria; phylum Actinomycetota; class Actinomycetes; order Acidothermales; family Acidothermaceae; genus PALSA-607. Next base: position 4,390 of record DATCDK010000072.1, read on the forward strand.
CGCGACCACCGGCGCACTGATCACCACGTTCGCGCCCGTGCTGAACGGTGGTGTGCGCGCAATCGTCGCGACCAACACCACCGTTTACGTCGGCGGCGCGTTCACCACAGCCAACGGCAACACGCGTTCTAAGCTCGCTGCGTTCAGCGCGACCGATGGCTCATTGCTCAGCTGGGCGCCGTCCGCCAATGACGGTGTGCAGGCGATGGTGATGGCCCCCGACCAGTCGAAGATCATCGTCGGCGGAGCGTTCACCCAAATCAGCGGCGCCGCCGAATACGGCATGGCTGCGATCGACCCGATCACCGGCGCCACCCTGCCGTGGGCGGCCGACGCGACAGTCAAGGACGCCGGCGCAAACGCAGCGATCGACACCCTCTCGACTGACGGCACCAACATCTACGGCGGCGGCTTCGTCTTCGGGTCGGGCGGCAACCTGGAGGGCGTCTTTGCAGCCGACCCGTCGACCGGCGCCATCAAGTGGATCGAGGACTGCCACGGCGACACGTACTCCACGTACTCCGACGGCAACGCCATGTACGAAGTCGGCCACCAGCACTACTGCGACGACGTGCCGAACGGCTTCTCCCAGAACAACCCGTGGGTTTTGCACCGGTCGCAGGCGTTCTCGACGGCCGTCGCTGGCACGCTCTTGCACAACACCCAAAGTGCGTACGCTGACTTCGGCGGCACTCCTGCGCCCGAGCAACTCGACTGGTACCCGACGCTGACGCTCGGCACGTACACGGGCCAGAAGCAGGCCGCGTGGAACGTCACCGGTAACGGTCAGTACGTCGTCGAGGGTGGCGAGTTCCCAACGGTGAACGGCGTCGGCCAGCAGGGCCTGGCGCGGTTCGCCGTTCGTGCGATCGCCCCGAACAAGATGGGTCCGATGGTCACCGGCAGCAGCTTCGTCCCGACGATCACCTCCATCACCTCAGGTACGGCACGTGTAGCGTTCCAGGCAAACTGGGACCAGGACAACACCGCGCTGACGTACAAGGTCGTGCGTGACAGCAACACCGCGCACCCGGTCTTCACCACCACGGTGAACTCGACGTTCTTCAACCGGCCGATGCTTGGTTTCACTGACACCGGCCTCGTGAACGGGCAGTCGTACAAGTACCGGCTGTATGTCACTGACCCGCTCGGCAACCAGGTCGCCGGCGACACGGTGCTCTTCACTCCGACGGCCAACACAGTGAGCCCTTACGCGCAAGCCGTCATCAACGACGCGCCCAACACGTACTGGCGCTTGGGTGAGGCCTCAGGCACCCAAGCCTACGACTGGGCCGGCTTCTCAGACGGCACCGTCGGCGCAGGCATCACCCGTGGCACGCCTGGTGCAATCAACGGCGACGCCAACACCGCCAGCACATTCAACGGCACCTCGACGGCGATCGTCACGCACCCGCTCAGCCAGGTTGCGCCGACCTCGTTCTCCGTCGAAGGTTGGTTCCAGACGACCAGTGCGGGCGGCCGGATCGTCGGCTTCGGTGACACTGCGTCTGCCACCAGTGGCGACGCCGATCGCACGGTTTACATCGACAAGAACGGCCGCGTCGCGTTCGGTGTGATCTCGGGGACGACGGTCACCGGCGCCAAGAGCACCATCACCAGCAGCGCCGCCTTCAACGACGGCCAGTGGCACTACTTCGTCGCCAGCCTCGGCAGCGGTGGCATGTCGCTCTCCATCGACTCGAAGCAGGTCGCGCAAAACGCGTCGGTGACTAGCGCCGTTGCTTATCAAGGTTGGTGGCGGCTCGGCGGTGACACGCTGAACGGCTTCTCGAACCGGCCGTCAAACACGAACTTCAACGGCTCGCTCGACGATGTCGCGTTCTACTCGACACCGCTGACCACCGCGCAGATCGCAAACCACTACAACGCAAGTGGTCGGACGGCGGCTGGCTCGCGCCCGACCGACACTTACGGTGCGGCCATCTACGACTCATCGCCGAACCTGTACTGGCGCCTCGACGAGTCGTCGGGCACAGTCGCACACGACGTCACGCCGAACGGCAACAACGGCAACTACTCCGGCGGCGTCACGTTCGGCACCGCAGGCGCCATCACCGGAACGACGGACACGGCCGTCACGATGAACGGCACCAACGGACTGGTGTCGACTACTTCGGCGGTTCCTGGTCCGACCGTTTACAGCGAGGACTTGTGGTTCAAGACGACCACGACCACCGGTGGCAAGCTCATCGGCTTCGGCAGCTCGGCGACCGGCAACAGTGGTAGCTACGACCGCCATGTCTACATGCTCAACAACGGTCAGCTGTCGTTCGGCACCTACACCGGTGTCACCAACGTCATCACCAGCTCGACCAGCTACAACGACGGCAAGTGGCACCAGATGGTGGCGACTCAGGCCAGCGACGGCATGAAGCTGTACGTCGACGGCGCGCTCGTTGCGAGTGGCGCGGTCACCGGCTCGCAGGCCTACAACGGGTTCTGGCGGGTCGGCGGCGACAACCTTGCCTCATGGCCGGGCCAGCCGACGAGCAACTACTTCGCCGGCTCCATCGATGAGGCAGCCGTCTACACCAGCGAGGTGTCGGCCGCGCAAGTCGCCGACCAGTTCGCCAAGGGCAACGGTGCAGCGAATGTTGCGCCCACGGCGTCGTTCACGTCATCGGCGAACAACCTGATCGCCAGCTTCGATGCCACGGGCTCCAAGGACATCGACGGCACCATTGCGTCGTACGCGTGGACCTTCGGTGACGGCACCACGGGCACCGGCGTCAAGCCGACCCACACCTACGCAACTGGTGGCACCTACAACGTGACGTTGACTGTCACCGACAACTCGGGTGCGACCGGTACCGTCACGAACCCGATCACGGTCTCCGCGGCGAACATCCTGCCGACGGCATCGTTCACGGCGACGTCGAGCAACTTCACCGCAACCTTCAACGCGAGTGGATCGAAGGACACCGACGGCACCATCGTGTCGTACGCGTGGAACTTCGGTGACAACGCCACGGGTACCGGCGTCAACCCGAGCCACACGTACGCGGCCGGCAACACCTACCTCGTCACGTTGACGGTGACCGACGACAAGGGCGGCACCGGCACGATGCAGCAAAGCGTCACCGTCTCCAACGCGCCGCCGACTGCAGCATTCACATCGGCTGCGGCGGGCCTGACTGCAAGCTTCAACGGTGGAGGCTCCGTCGACAGCGACGGTTCTATCTCGTCGTACGCATGGACGTTCGGTGACGGATCGACTGGCACCGGCGCGACGCCGAACCACACCTACGCAACGGGCGCTACTTACAACGTCACCTTGACTGTCACCGACAACCAGGGCGCGACCGGTACGGTCACGAAGCCCGTCACCGTCTCGCAGGGTGCGGTCACACCGTTCGCCACCGACTCGTTCGCTCGCACGGTGACGGGCGGTTGGGGCAACGCTGACACTGGCGGCGCATACACGGTCACCGGCGGAGCCACCAACTTCTCCGTCGGGGGCGGCACCGGCGTCATCAAGCTGGCGACGGCGGGTAGCGGCCCGACCGCAGCGCTCGCAGGCGTGTCGTCAACCGACACCGAAGTTCGCGTCGGGGTTGCGCTGAACGAGGCGCAGACCGGCGGCGGCACCTACGTCTCCGTGGTCGGCCGGCGCATCAGCGCAACGACCGACTACCGGGTCAAGCTGAAGTACGCCTCGACCGGTGTCGTCACCGAGGTTCTCGAGCAAGTGACGAACAACGTCGAAACCGCGCTGAAGTCGGTTGTCGTGCCGGGTGTTACTTACACGCCAGGCATGCTGCTCGACGTGCGACTGCAGGTGACGGGCACGTCACCCACGACCCTCAACTCGATGGTCTGGGCGAACGGCACGACGCAGCCAGCAGCATGGCAGGCAACCGCCACCGACAGCACGGCCGGCCTGCAAGTCGGCGGCGCTGTCTCGCTCATCACCTACCTGTCGGGTAGCGCAACCAACGCTCCCGAGAACGCATCGTTCAGCTCCTACTGGGCTGGTCCGACCCACGTCAGCGGCACCAACACTCCGCCGACCGCGGCGTTCAGCTCATCCTCGTCCAACTTGATTGCAAGCTTCAACGCAGGAGCCTCCAGCGACAGCGACGGCACCATCGCGTCGTACGCATGGAACTTCGGCGATGGCTCGACGGGCACGGGCATTGCACCGACCCACACGTACGCAACCGGCAACACGTACAGCGTCACCCTGACCGTCACTGACAACCAGGGGGCGACTGGCACGGTCACGAACCCGATCACGGTCACCGCGGCAGGCGGAATCACGCCCTTCGCGACCGACTCGTTCGGCCGCACGGTGGCCAGCGGTTGGGGCACGGCTGACAGCGGCGGCGCGTGGACGATCTCGGGTGGAGCTGCCAACTTCTCCGTCGGCGGCGGCACCGGAAACATCAACCTGGCAACGGCAGGCATGAGTGCGTCGTCTGCGCTGACCTCAGTGACGTCGACCGACACAGAAGTGCGGGCCGGGGTTGCGCTGAACGAGGCACAGACCGGCGGCGGCACCTACGTCTCCGTGATCGGCCGGCGCATCAGCTCGACCAGCGACTACCGGGTCAAGCTGAAGTTCGCGTCGACCGGCGTGGTGACCGAAGTGCTCGAGTCGGTCGTCGGAGGCACCGAAACGGGGCTGAAGACGGTCGTCGTTCCCGGCGTCACTTACGCGCCGGGCATGGTGCTCAACGTTCGACTGCAAGTCACCGGCACGTCGCCGACGACCCTGAGCTCGATGGTCTGGGCTGCCGGTACGACGCAGCCGACCACCTGGCAGGCGACCACGACCGACAGCACCTCGATCCTGCAGGTCGCCGGCGCGGTTGGGGTGCTGGCCTACTTGTCCGGCAGCGCGACCAACGCACCTGAGACGGCATCGTTCAGCACCTTCTGGGCCGGTCCGACCCACTAGTTCTGATCCAGCCGAATGTCATCGCGTGATTGGATATTCCTTGTGACGTCACCGAGCCACGCCGCACCAGCCGGTCCAACCACCGACAGCCTGACCCACCGTCAGGCTGCCGGTGGTGCACCACCCCTTAGCCCAGCAGCGGTGAGCCCAGCAGCGGCTGTCGTCGTCGCAGTACTGACCTACCGAAGGCCCGCCGAGCTCGCCGTCCTGCTGCCTGAGCTTTCCCGCCAGGCGAGCGGTCGGCCGGCGATCCGGGTGCTGGTCATCGACAACGATCCGGCCGCGAGCGGCGAAGCAGTCGTGGCCGCCGCGAACGATCCGGCGGTGCGCTACGTGCACGAGCCGCGGCCAGGTATCGCGGCCGCCCGCAACCGGGCGCTCGACGAAGCCGCCAGCTACGACTTACTGATCTTCATCGATGACGACGAGTGGCCGAATCCGACGTGGCTTCAGTCGCTGCTCGAAGTCCATGACCGGACGTCGAGCGCGGCCGTCGTTGGTCCGGTGATTTCGGAGTATGCGGCCGAGCCCGATCCGTGGATCAAGGCCGGACGGTTCTTCGACCGGCGGCGGCTGCCGTCTGGAACGCAAATCGAGGTGGCCGCCACCAACAACTTGCTGCTCGACCTTCGTCAGGTGCGGGCGTTCGGGCTGCGCTTCGACGAGGCGCTTGGTCTGAGCGGTGGCTCCGACACCTTGTTCACCCGCGAACTGCACCACCGCGGCGGCATGCTCGTGTGGTGTGACGAAGCGATCGTCGTCGACAAGGTGCCCATCGAACGCCTGACCCGCCGATGGGTACTGCTGCGTGCGTTGCGAAGTGGCAACTCATGGAGCCGGACGTCGATCAAGCTCTCTCCTTCGGTTGTCGACCGGTCTTTGGTGCGAATCCGGCTGACTGGCCGTGGTCTGTTGCGCACGGTGTCAGGTACTTCGCAATACTGCGTCGGGTTCGTGGCCCGCAACACGGCCAGCCGCGCACGAGGCTTGCGTACCGCCGCGCGTGGCATCGGCATGGTGAGCGGTGCGTACGGGTACGCCTACAGCGAGTACCGCCGGCGTCCATCATGAGTTCGGGCCTGTTCACGATCGTGGTGCCTGCCCACAACGAGGAAGCAGTCATCGAACGCTCCCTGCGCACCCTTTGCAACCAGGTCACCACGTGTGTGCTCGACATCATGGTGGTGTGCAATGGTTGCAGTGACCGCACCGCCGACATCGTGCGCGCGCACGCGGCCGCCGACCCGCGGATTCGGCTCGTCGAGATAGCACAAGGATCGAAGCCCGCGGCGATCCGGGCAGGATTCGCGGCCGTCTCCGCCAGCGCCGCGTTCGTCGCCGTGGTCGATGCTGATGTCGTTCTCAGCACCGATGCGATCGAGGGCTTGGCCACGGCGCTCGAGGGCCCGCTGCCGCTCATTGGGGCACCCCAGATCGACGTCGACCTCACCGGCTGCAGTCGTGCCGTGCGTCGCTACTACGCGGTGTGGTTGTCGCAGCCGTACATCACCGCTGGAGTGATCGGTGCCGGCGTGTTCGTGGTCAACTCCGCAGGGCTGGAGCGCATCACCGCGCTGCCCGACACGATGGCCGACGACACATGGGCGCGCGCACAATTCGCTCGCGCCGAGCGGGTGACGAGTGCAGGAACGTTCACCGTCTTTCCGCCCCGCACGCTACGACCCCACTTACGGCGGCGCGCTCGCATCGTTATCGGCACGCGACAGGTCGCGGCGATGCGCAAAGCAGCCTCGGGGCGCTGGCCCGACGCGCACATCACGCCTACGACCACCGGCGCGATCCCGAAGTCGCGGCTCGCTCGGGCCACCAGCGCCGACCAGCTCACCTACTGGGCCATCCAAAAGTCCGCCGATCTGCTCGCCACGTGGCGAATCATGCGTGGGCGAACCGGATGGGTCACCGACGTCACGTCACGCGTCAGCGAGCCAACGTCGTAAGTCGTGCTACGGCTGCCTGGTGAACAGCAGCTGGACCTGCGGCGCGCGGTGCCGCGGCTTCGGCTTCGGCTTCGGCTTCGCCCGACCGATCGAGCGCCGCACGAAGAACTGGATCATCTGGGCGTCGTCACGCACGGCCGGCACCGCGACGATCAGCACGGCAACGTAGGCGATCGCGAGGCCGCCGGCGACCGCGAGCTGCGCGATCGGTTGGCTGACTAGCAGCGTGCCAAGGAACGCCACAACTCCACACGGCGCGCTGACGAGGAACAGCGACCGGAAGGCGTTGCGGAAGAGCATCCGACTGTCGACGTGAGCGGCACGGCCGACCCACCACAGCGAGATCGCCCAGTCCAAGAAGTACGCGATCGAGGCGCCGATGGCGACACCCTTCGGTCCCCATGGCAAGCCGGCCAGGATGATGCCGATCATGAACGGCCGCGTCACGAGGTACTGCTTGAACTGCTGACCGGTCTTGCCGCGCGACAGGAAGATCCAGTAGGAGATCTGCGAGATCGACCGGAAGACGCCACCGATCGACAGCAGCGCGAAGATCGGCGCGACGCCGCTCCACTTGGGTCCGAAGAGCACCGCGACCAGCGGGTGAGCCAGCGCTGCACACATCGCGAACACCGTGGCCGTCAGGTAGCACCCGACCAGCTGCGCCTTCTTCAAGTAGCGCGCGTAGACCACGTCGTCTTCTTGCACCCGCGACAGGACCGGCAATGCGACGCGCGTGAGTGGGGCGTTGATCTGCGCGAGCGGGGTCATCAGCAACTGGTACGCCCGGCTGTACAGACCCAACGGCCCGGCGCCCCAGTAGGCACCGATCGCGACGTTGTCGATGTTCTTGGTCGCGTAGTTGATCATCTGCGTACCGAGCACCCCGCCACCGAAGCGGAAGAAGCGGGTGATCGACACTGATCGCCGAGGGAGCCCGGGACGCCAGCGGCAGACGGCCATGTTGAAGGTCAGCGTCATGACGGCGACGACGATCTGCTGCACGACAATCGCCCAGTAGCCACCGCCGAGGGCAGCAACCGTGATCGCCGCCGCAATGCCGAGAGCCTGCGCGCCGATGTCGGCGAACGCGAGCGCCTTGAAACGCAGGCTGCGACTGAGTTCGGCGTTGAACTGCGTGTTGACGCCACTGATGATCAGCACCCACGCGAGCGAAAAGATGATCGGCGCCAGCTTGTGCTCGCCGTACAGACGCGAAATCAGTGGCGTGCACAGCAAGATGACGAGCGCGCCCGCACATCCGATGCCGACGTTCACCCAGAAGAGATTCGACCGTTCGGCATTGTTCAGCGTCTTCGCCTGAATCGCTGCCGACGACAAGCCAAAGTCACGCAGGATGTCGGCCACGCCGACGATCGCTGTCACCATCGCGACAATGCCGAAGTCGGACGGCGTGAGCAGCCGCGCCAGCACGACGAGAGAGCAGAACTGCAACACGAACCGCACGCCCTGCATCGCCAAGGTGATGCTGGTGCCCCGGGCGGCCGCGTTGCCGAGGCCACCGGCCGGCTTCTCCATCGGCTCGTCGACGAGGTCGCTGGCCGGCTCGTCGATCGAGTCGACGTCTTCGGGCACTTCGAACGGGTCGTGGCGCGAGGGGTCGAGCGGATCGGGAAGATCAAGGAAATCGGTCATCGGCGGAATCGATTGGGTGTCGCCGTAGTCGAGGAGCATCTCGGTGAAGACCTCGGTGAGCACCGCGACATCACCGGACGACGACTCGCTGCCATGGGCGTTGCTGCCGGACCCGTTGCTGCCGGACCCGTTGCTGGAGCCGTTGCTGCCGGACCCGTTGCTGGAGCCGTCGCTGCCCGACAGGGCCTGGCCCTCATGGGTCAGGTCGTTGGCGTAATACGCCGTGAACGGGAGGCGGAAATCGGGCAGCGGGAGGTACCAATCGGGGTGCACGCCAAACGGGGCTTCGTCCAACACCTAGCCCCCCTCGCCACCGCAACCGCGCACTCGCCACGCTCGACCGAACCTAGCCAAGCGTACCGGAGCACGCGTGGCGCAAAGGCAGCTTCGACCGGATTGGCCACCCGCCGATAGGCGCAAACTTAAGGCCCATTCAGCTCTGGCTTAAGGCCGACTTGGGCGCTGAGTTCACCCGTCCGAACGAGCCATTCTGGCCTGGTACTCAGGCGATTTGCCCTACCATGATCACTGTGAGTATCGACAGCTACCTGTCCATCCTTCGCGCACGGTGGCTCACCATCCTCGCCGTCATCGCCGTCTCGGTGATCGGCACGGCCGTCTACTCCTACAACGCCACGCCCCGATACGTTGCGCATGCCGGCGTGTTCTTCTCAGTCAGCGTCAGTGACAACGCTGGCACCCGCAACAGGGGGTTCGTCTACCAGCAGACCCAAGTGCGAATCTACGCACAACTCGCGACACTGCCGATCGTGTTGAACCCGGTCATCCAGCAGCTGAACCTCACGACCACGCCCGACAAACTAGCTGACGACATCACCGCGCGAGCGCCGCTGAACACTCCGATCGTCGACATCACCGTGGCTTCGTCGTCGCGCGACCGCGCCATTGCGATTGCAGCCGCGATCGCCGCCCAGCTGTCCAAAACCGTCGTCAACTTGGCCCCGAAGGTCAACAACGGCACCGCCACCGTTGTGGCGACTACGGTCGATCCGGCTACGGCGGGTAACTCACCCGCCGTCCCGCGTACAAAGCTGAACCTCGTCGTGGCGCTGATCTTCGGCACGATGGTCGGTGCGTTGTCCGCGATAGCGCTCGACGCTCGCGCAGCTCGAGCGTTGCGGCGGCGGCAACTTGACGCGCTCGGCGGAGTCGCCGTTCTCGGCACCGTCACGATGCCGAGCGACAACGCTCGACAAGGCGGTGCAGCGACGCGATGGGACGCCAACTTGCGGGAGCTGCAACTGCGGCTCTTCCCGCCGTTGCAGACCCGAACGTTCAGCTCGGTCACCATCACCTCGGGCGCCGACCCCGCACTCTCGGCACGGTTGGCGGCTGGCCTCGCGGTTGCGGAGACCAAGGGGCCGCAGCGGGTGTTGCTCATCGACGCCAACCTGCACCAGCCATCGGTCGGCAGTTCCCTTGGCCTGCCCGCATCAGCCGGACTCGTCGGGGTGCTACGGGCAGAGGTGAGTCTTGACGCGGCGACCCAACGTGTTGGCACCCACGGGCTCGACGTGCTGGCCGCCGGACCCGCACCACTTAACCCCACGGGGATGGTCGACTCGGACGAGATGCGGGCGCTACTCCATCGGGCCGCACAGCGCTACGACCTCGTCATTGTGAATGCCCCGCCGTTTGTCACGGCCGACGGATTGGCCTTGGCGAGCTTCGCTGACCGCGCAGTTGCCGTGCTCGCGCGTGACGAGACCCGCGGCGGGTTCGGAGACTCGCTCGCTTCGCTACGAGTGGCTCGCGTTCAGCTGCTGGGTCTGGTCGTGAGCACCTAACACGCCCACGCGATGTTGCGAGCCGTCCTCCTGCCCGTCGTCGCGCGGCCGCGGCGCGAAAAGCACCATCGCCAGCGGCAGCACGGTGACGGCCAGCAGGAAGTCGCGGTCGTAGAACCCGAATGACCACTCGAGCGTCGCCGACACAAAGAACGTGCCGAGCAGTACCGCAGGCACGTTCACGCCGCGACCGACCCAGCGGACCGCAGATCCGAGCGAGACGATGGCGATCGCGGCAACAAGAACGAGGCCGACCGCGCCGCCCACTACGACCATCTGCACGAAGGTGTTGTGCCCGTGGAACGCCTGGCCGCCCAACCCTTCTTCGTACTTCGCCAGCGACGAGTAGTACTGGCTACCGAGACCGAAAACACGGTGCTGCGACCACGCGCGCAGACTGGTGATCCAGATGTAGCCGCGATTGGTGAAGTCAGTGCCAACGGACGTCGACACCGGGATCGCGATCATGACGAGACCCGCGGCCAGCAGCGCCACGACCGCAACGACCTGCCGCAGCTTCCGCCCGGGTACTTGAAGCGCGAGTGCAATCAGACCGCCGACCGCCATCGCCGCAATCGAGGAGCGGGACGCCGTCCAGACGATGGCGTACGCCGTCAGGAGAATGACGACGAGCCGAACGATGCGATTTCGCGCGAGGCCGATCAGCGGCAGGCCGAGCACGAGCGCTTGGCCGAGGTTGTTTTCCGAGGTCAATGGACCGACCAGGATTCCCCACGGCAGGATTTTCTTGTCGAGCGGCACGAGGTCGCCGCTGCGCGCGTGGTAAATGCCTTTAGACGTAAGGAAGGTGCCCATCAAGACGCTAATCAGGGCCAACGCCGCGGCGAGATATCCAAGTACGACGAGCTTGCGAAGCGGCGGCCGCAACACCCAGACGGCAATAATGATCGCCGGATACTCAAGATCCTGCAGATGCAGGTGGACGCCGGCGTAGAAGTCGCGCGTGATCAGGTAGATCCAGGGCGCCAGCAAGATGACGAGTATGCGGCGACGATCGGTCGGCAGATTGGCCGACCGCAAGGCGATGACGATGACGCACCAACCGATGACCGCCACTGTCAGCGCGTGGCTCAACAACGCGGTCGTCGGCGAGTACGGGATCGCGTCGTTGATCAGCGCCGCGTGCTTCGGTGAGGTGAGGCTTTGCACGAAACGCGGCAGAACGACCGCAAGCCAGGTCACGACCATCAAGACGACGGCATAGTCGAGATGAGGTGTGCGTGGCGGCCGATCAAGATCGACATGCCACGGCCGCGCGACAGCCTGTTGCGCGCTCACACGCCCGCCAACCGTTTGAGGCCGGCGTCAGGACCAAGGTGCGGAAGCTGCAGTGGCGGCGACGTCCGATTCAGCACGATGCCGACGACCGAACCACCAGCCAGCGTCAATCGGCGAACCGTCGTCATCAGCGTCCGCTGTCGCGTGCGTCGCGCATCGACCACGACGACGATGCCGTCGACATGCGCGGCGAGACTGAGCGAATCGCTCGACGTACTCATCGCCGAAGTGTCGATCACGACGAGGTCGTAGCGCCCTCGCGCAGTGGCCAAGAATCGACTCATCGCGGCGGACGCGAGGAGCGGGTTGCCCGCCCCGCGCGAGCTGCTGACGCCTGCCGTAATGACGTGCAAGCCGTGGTTGCCAACCGACTGCACGACGTCGGCGAAAGTCGACGTCCCTGCCAGAATCCCTTGCAGGCCAGCAGATTCATCGAGTTCGAGGACGCGGTCGACGGTGGGCTCGCGCAGGTCAGTGTGGACCAACAACACATTGCGCGACTGTGCACCGCTCACGGCCATGTTGACCGCGGTGCGAGTACCGCCATCGCCTGCGCGCACCGACGCAACCATCAGGCATCGCACCGACGGCGCTACCGCTGCGAGCGTGGTCAGCACGCTGCGGTCGCGCTCGGACTCCGATCCGCCGTCGGCCCGATAACCCGTGGTGGCCCTGCGACCCGCTGCCGGAAGTGTGCCGAGCACCGGCACGACGGTGACGCGGGCGGCAACCTCGCGCCGGTCGACGACGGGATTGCTCGCGTAAGCGGCAACAACGGCCCAGCACAGAGCGAGCGCCGCGAACAGCCCGATGCCGATACCGCCGCCGACCCGGGGGGCGGTATCGGACGCCGGCGGGTAAGCCGCCTCGATCTTCGTCGCCTTGAACGCCGGAGCAGTTTCAATGGTCGGCGACAGCTTCGGCACGAGCAGTGCGAACTGGTCGGCGACCGCATTCGCGAGCGCCGCGGCACCGGCGCGACCGGTCGACGTCACGCTGATGGTCACGGTGCTGCTGGCCAGCGCCACCGTGACCCGAATGTCAGGGGCGAGCTGATCGGGCGAACTGTTCAGCCCCAGCGTGGTGATGGCAGGAGACAGCACGGCGGGTGAGGTCACGAGTGCCGCGAACGACGGTGCGACGTTCACGGCGAGTTGGCTGCCGGTGCCCAGATCGTCGATCGACCCGATGTGGTCGCCGGAAATGAGCACCGCGGTTGTCGCCCGGTAATGCACCGGCAACTCGAGTGCGACAACTGCCCCGACAACCGGTCCGAGGACCAGGAGAAGTGCAAGAAAGACCCAGCGGTGTGCAACGGCGTGCCAAAACCGGCGTGCGTCCATGAGGGATCCCGCCGTTTCAGTCAGGACCCGGGCCCGCGCCGTGGATCGCCGGGCTGGCCACTGTTGCCCCCAGCCCCACCGGCGCCTGTGCGGGTAGCGACAGGAGTCGACCGGCTGCTCAGTGGCACCTTGGGGTGACCAGGCTGCACTGCCGGAGGTCGAGAGCGGCGCAAGCTGCGCACCGACCGAACCGCAGCACTGAGGTCGGCCTTGTTCAAGACGATGCCGAGCAATGTCGCGCCTGCTCGGTGCAGCGACGCGGTCGCGTCGGCAAGCTGCCGGCGCCTTGTGCTGCGGGTGTCGACCACGATGATCGCGCCGTCGGTGTAGCGCGCGAGCACGGCAGCATCGGTCGACATCAACACGGCGGCGGCATCGATGACCACGAAGTCGTAGTCGCCGATGACGTTCGCGATGAGTTCGGCCATCTCGGTCGACCCGATGAGCTCACCAGGGTTCGCGGGGGTGCCACCAGCGGGCACGACGTCGACCCCGTAACCAGGCAGAGTCTGGACGGCGCCGGCGAGCGAGCCCCGGTTGGCCAGCACCGCAATAAGGCCAGGGGTTTCGCGCAGGTTGAGGTAGCGCGCAGTAGTGGGGCGGCGCATGTCGGCCTCGATGAGCAGCACCCGAAGGCCGGTCTCCGCGGCGACTAACGCAAGGTTGATTGCCGTCGTGGTAGCGCCGTCGCCCGGAGCAGAACCGGCGACCACCACGGATTTCACGCCGTGCCTGCCGGGCCCGCCGATCGCGAACACGTTCGCGCGCAAGGCGCGGAATGCCTCACCGGAACGCCCCTCGCTGTCACCGAGAAGCAACGGCCGACGCGCTGCGGTAACCCGGCCCACCAAAGGCGCGCCGGTGACCAGCTGCAGTTCTTCCTCGTTGCGCACCCGGGTGTCGAGCAACTCGCGCCCGAGCACCAGGAGCACGCCGATGATCAGGCCGCCGAGCAAGCCTTCGGCGTACTTCGTCTTCTTGCCGGACGCAGCAACCCGTTCGCGCGGCACCGGCGCTTGCGCGACCACCTTGGCGTTGAGTTGTTTCTGGCCGCCCTGGGTGACCGCCGGAGACAGCGTGCTGACCGACTTGGCGAGCTGCGCGGCAACAGCGTTAGCGATCGCTGCGCTTTCTGACGCCGACGTGTCGGTGACGAAGATCTGCAGGATCACGGCGCCGGTCGCGGTCTTCGTCTTAATCATGGCGGCGAGCTGCGAGTCGGTCTTGTGCAGGCCGAGCTGCTGGGCAACCGGGTCAAGCACCTGCGCGGTCGTCGCGAGCGCGCTGAACGACGGCATCAAGTTCTGGGTGTACGTGGCGCCCTGCGAGAGGTCGCTCACCGACGAGGCGCCGGACACCGAGAAGAACAGTGACGTGGTCGCCCGATACTTCGCGGCGTGCGAGGACGTGAGGGCGGCGGTCAAACCGAGGCCGAGCAACCCGACTAGGACGACCACGAACCATCGCCGGTAGAGGGCCGCGAAATAGCGGCTCCGCTCCATGTGTCAACCCTTCTTAGCCGGAGACGTCGAGATACGCACCGGTTTCATTCTCGACCATGCGCCCCCGGACATGAAGGAAGCGTGACACCCGTCGGGTGTAAAAGTTCAGGAAACTTCAGCAAAGAGCATATCGAGCACTTGCCGTAGCTGAGTGCTAGACGTGTGGGCCGTGTAGGGGAAGTACTTGACCTCGACGCCGACCGCCCCGAAGTCACGCTCCAACTTGTCGCCCTTGGGCGTGCCGCGCCAGTCGTCACCCTTGAAGATGATGTCGAAGCCGACCGTCTTCCAGGTCTCGAGCTTCTCCGGAACAACCTCCGCGACGGCTTCGTCGACGTAACGCAGGCTCCGGACGATCTCGAGACGCTCAGGCAGCGGCACCACCGGTGTGCGGCCCTTCGCGAGCAGCGCCATCTCGTCGGAGACGACGCCCGCGATCAGGTAGTCACATTCGCTGCGAGCGTGCTTGAGGATGTTGAGGTGCCCGACATGGAAGAGGTCGTACACGCCTGGGGCGTAACCAACCCTGCCAAACCTGGCGCTCATGCTTCCCCGCTCTGCGAATGCGTCGACCCTAGCTTGATGACCGACAGCCTCA
>DATCDK010000073.1:0-22654 GCA_036510735.1 Acidothermaceae bacterium
AGATTCATCCTCGGTTACATCATGGCTCTGGTCGTCGTCTGCACGTTGCTTACGCTTGCGTCGCATTACGTCTTCGGCGGCGTCGCCTTCCGGACACCCGGCGAGCGAGTGACCAGGGGAGCGCGCACCCACCTCGCGCTGTTGT
This sequence comes from Acidothermaceae bacterium, assembly GCA_036510735.1. Classification (GTDB taxonomy): domain Bacteria; phylum Actinomycetota; class Actinomycetes; order Acidothermales; family Acidothermaceae; genus PALSA-607. The sequence continues at coordinate 146 of DATCDK010000073.1, forward strand.
TGTTCGTGTTCGTCGTGTGCAAGGCGATCGCCTACTACCTCGACAGATTCGGTCTAGCGTTCTCGAGCCGTGGCGCCGTCCAAGGGCCTTCCTATACCGACGTGCATGCCGTGCTGCCCGCCAAGGAGATCCTGCTCGTCATCTCCTTGCTCTGTGCCGCGTTGTTTGTTGCAACAATCTTCCGCACGGGTTGGCTGCTGCCAGCCGTTTCCTTCGGGTTGCTGGTTTTCTCGGCGATCATCATCGGCGGCATCTACCCGTTGATCGTGCAGAACTTCCAGGTGAAGCCGAGCGAGGCAGACAAGGAAGCTCCGTATATTCAGCGCAACATCAATGAGACGCGCGATGCATACGGTCTCGACAAGGTGAAGGTTGCCCCGTATGCGGCCACGACGACCGTCAGCGCGAGCGCACTGACCAACAGCACGGCGATCGGCGCAGGGGTCCGACTGCTCGACAACGCGGTGTTGCCGCCCACGTACAACCAGCTGCAGCAGTTCCGCAACTTCTACAACATCGACAAGCTCGACGTCGACCGCTACGTCATCAATGGCCAGGAGCAGGACGCTGTCGTCGCCACTCGCGAACTCAACCTTGCAGGAGTTCCCACGAGCCAGAAGTCGTGGATCAACGAGCACCTCGTCTACACCCACGGTTACGGATTCGTGGCCGCGCCCGGCGATGGTGTCGACAACGACGGGCGGCCGTCGTTCATCGAGTCGAACATCCCGGTCACCGGTAGCCTCGGGACGTTCCAGCCGCGGGTGTATTTCGGCGAGGGCGAGACGTCGTTCTCCGTTGTCGGTCAACCTGCTGGCGCTTCGCCCCGCGAATATGACTTCCCGACGAACGGCGGCAACGGGCAGCAGTACAACACCTACGACGGCGGCGGCGGGGTGTCGATCGGTTCGACGTTCAGGCAACTCGAGTACGCGTTGCGTTTCGGTGATAAGAACTTGATCCTGTCTGACGGCATCAACTCAGACTCGCGAATCCTGTATGACCGTGACCCGCGGCAGCGAGTGTCGAAGGTCGCGCCGTACCTCACCCTCGACGGCGATCCGTACTCGGCCATCGTCGACGGCAAGCTGGTGTGGATTGTCGACGGCTACACGACGAGCGACGGTTTCCCTTACTCGCAAAGAGAAAACCTGAACGCTATTACGCAAGACACGAACACAGAGACCGCCACGACGAAAGAGCAGTCGAGCGAGAAGATCAACTACATTCGCAACTCGGTCAAGGCGACCGTCGATGCCTACACCGGCGCCGTCACGCTCTACGCGTGGGACGCCACAGATCCGGTTCTCAAGACGTGGATGAAGGTCTTCCCCGGCACCGTGAAGCCGGAATCTGCGATGAGTACGCAGTTGCTCGCCCACGTTCGCTACCCCGAAGACATCTTCAAGGTGCAGCGCAATCTGCTCGCGAAGTACCACGTGACTGACCCGCATGCGTTTTACGGTCAGCAAGACTTCTGGCAGGTCCCTGCGGACCCGACTCAATCCACCAACCCGCAGCCATTCCAGCCGCCGTACTACCTCACGCTGAAGATGCCCGACCAGCCCAAGCCGACGTTCTCGCTCACCACGACGTTTGTCCCTCAAGGAAGAACCAACCTGTCGGCGTTCATGGCCGTCGACAGCGATCCGGGCCCCGACTACGGGACGATCCGGGTGCTTCAGTTGCCGCGAAGCCTGTTGATCAGCGGACCGGGCCAGGTGCAGAACCAATTCGAGTCTGACCCGAACGTGCAGACGACCCTGAACATTCTGCGTGTGCAGGGCGGCGCGGCCGGCGTCACGTACGGCAACCTACTTTCGTTGCCGGTCGCGGGCGGCTTGCTGTACGTCGAGCCTGTGTACGTGAAGGCAGCGGGTGGCCAGGGCAGCTATCCGTTGTTGCAGAAGGTGCTCGTCTCCTTCGGTAACAACATCGGCTTCCAGAGCACGTATTCGGCAGCGATCGCCAGTCTTGTCGGTGCGCCGCCGGGGTCGTCGAGTTCCGGTTCGACAGGTACTGGCACTGGTCCGACTGGCAGTGCGCCACCGGGCTCGACCAGCCCATCGCCGTCCGCGCCTGCGAGTCCGTCATCGTCACCGTCGGTGCTGGTGCCGCCAGATCTGGCGCAAGACATCGCGGCAGCACAACAGGCCTACGCCGATGGTCAGGCCGCGCTGAAAGCCGGCGACTTCGCGGCCTACGGGTTGGCTCAACAACGCCTTGCGGCAGCTCTGGCGAAGGCTGCCGGCGTGTTGTCGCCGACCCTGTCGCCGAGCCCTTCAACGCTTCCATCGCCGACGAGCGGCGCGACCTCGCCGAGCGCGTCGCCATAGGAGCGGCGGCCACCTGCGATTTGTGGGCGCCGCATAGTTGACGTAAAGTGGTAGAACCGACGCGGGGTGGAGCAGCTCGGTAGCTCGCTGGGCTCATAACCCAGAGGTCACAGGTTCAAATCCTGTCCCCGCTACCAAAGAACCGCAGGTTAGAGGCCTGATCACCGATCTGGTGGTCGGGCCTCTTTCTTTGGAAGCAACCCACGTACGCGGGCGTTGGTGCGTGTGAGGACAGTGTGCGACCCCGCACAAGGTTCTGGGCAAGGGGGCCGACGAATATGAAAACTCTGTACACGGCCGAAGCAGTTGTCGAAGGCGGACGCGCAGGACACGGTCGGACGTCGGACGGTCGGCTCGACGTCGACCTCTCCGTCTCAGATGGCCTAGGTGGTCAGGGCGGCAGCGGCACGAATCCTGAGCAGCTGTTTGCTGTCGGCTATGCCGCCTGCTTCCAATCAGCGCTCCTATACGTCGCCAACGGACGGAAGCTCGACGCCGCTGGCTCGCGCATCACGTCGCGCGTGTCCCTGGGACCGACCGGTCACGGCGGCATGAGCTTGGCTGTTGCCCTCGACTTGCATGCACCGAACCTGCCCTTAGCCGAGGCGGCCGGCCTCATGGAACGGGCGCACGAACTGTGTCCGTATTCGAACGCCACTCGCGGCAACATTGATGTCGTACTCACCGTCGACGGGCCATCACTCGAAGCCGCCCGGGCCGCGTGACGTCCCTGGTTTAGGGGCCCCGAGGACCCCGTCAGTCGTTCGTCAGGTAACGCCAGCGATGATGATTCGTGCGCGTTTTGATAGCGGAGGACGACGAGGCGCTGCGTAGCGTGCTCATCCGCGGGCTTACAGAGAACGGCTATGTCGTTGATGCCGTTGGTGACGGTGAAGCCGCGCTGAGCTATTTGGCGAGTTACGAGTATGAGGTCGTCATCCTCGACTGGCGGATGCCGAGAGTGAACGGCTACGACGTGCTTGTGGCGATCCGTAAGCGCCGACTAGCGGTCCCGGTGCTCATGCTGACAGCGATGGATCGGTCTGCGGATCGGATCGCCGGCCTGGACGGCGGCGCAGATGACTACCTCGTCAAGCCGTTCGACTTCGGTGAGTTATTGGCTCGCCTGCGCGCGTTGCAGCGGCGGCCTTCGGTGGTCACAGGAGTGGTCCTGCGCTGCGGCGATCTCAGTCTTGACCCGGCATCGCGCGATGCGCGCGTCGGCAACTTGCCGCTGGCCGTGACTGCGACTGAACTCGCAATTCTCGAACTCCTCCTGCGCCGTACTCCTGCCATCGTGACGCGCCAGTCGATTGCGGTGAATGTATGGCCCGTGGAAGCCGATGGCATCGGATCGAACACGATCGACGTCCATCTGGCTCGGCTACGCGCCAAGCTTGTCGGCTCGCACACACGCTTAGAGACGGTGCGTGGCGTCGGCTATCGGCTGTTGCCATCGTGAGCAGACAATGAAGATGTCGATTCCGCTTCGCCCAGCGCTGCGGGTCGCAACTGCCGCGACAGCTGTTGTCGGCTTGTTCTACGCGCTCATCGTCGTCGGCATCCTGACGTTGGTGTCGAACAGGCTTCTGCACGAGACCGACGGCCGGATAGCGGAGCAACTCTCCAACGCTCGGCAGCTGTCGCCGGCACAACTGTCGTCGCGAGCAGAGCTCAGACGCGATTCGGATGATCCCCCGGTGTACTACTGGCAGGTCAGTGCAGCTGGTGTCGTAACTGCGACAAGCGCCGATACGTTCTCGTTCCCCGTCGGACTCTTGCGTGGGCAGTCGAGCGGACCTCGCACGGCCTTTGTCGATGGCAGGGACTTCCGCTTCGAGTATGTCCCGAAGGCCGACGGCTCGCGGATCTACGCCGCGGAGAGCCTCGCGCAGCCGCACCACGTGCGCAGCCTGCTCATGATGTCGGCAATTGTCGTGTCGCCTGCGCTGCTGGCCGCGGTGTTCGTGAGCGCATTCGTGATTGGCCGGTCAGCATCCAAGCCTGTCGAGAGCGCACGGGTGCGGCAACTGGAGTTCACCGCTGATGCCTCGCACGAACTACGAACTCCCCTCACGGTCATCGAGGCCGAGGTCGGGTTGGCCCTCACGACCGATCGCTCGGCGAGCGGGTACCGCGACGCACTCCAGCGGGTGGCCGGCGAGACGCCTCGATTGCGAAAGATTGTCGAAGACATGCTCTGGCTCGCACGCTTCGACTCCGAGCCGCCGTTGCCTCAGGCTGAGATCGTCGATCTGACCACGGTGGCGCAGCAATGTGCCGACCGGTTCGGTCCGGTGGTGGCGTCCAGAGACATCCGGCTCAGCCTCGAAGTGAATGGCGACGATCACCCGCACGTCGCCGCTGCGCCGGAGTGGCTCGACCGACTGATCGGCGTCCTGCTCGACAACGCCACTCGCTACGCGAAGTCACCGGGCCAGGTCGCCATCGTGGTCGATAGCAGTTCCGGCAATGTGGCTTTGACGGTGGCTGATGACGGCCCGGGCATTCCTGTCGGGGAGCGGCCGCGGTTGTTTGACCGGTTCCACCGCGTCGAGGAAAACGGCGGTCAGGGTGCGGGCCTCGGGCTGGCGATTGCCGATGCGGTTGTGCGGACGACGCATGGGCGTTGGTCGGTGGGTGAGTCGGCGCTGGGTGGCGCCCGGATGACCGTGACCTGGCCGCGGGTGCGAACCCAGTCGGCGCCAAAACTGCCCTCGCTACAGCCCTGAATAGAGTTTCCACATGAGTGCTGGCCACCAGGACGGCACCTCGCGAGCACCAGCCGCCCCCACCTCGCCCGGCGCGCGCTGGCTGTGGTTGGTCCCGCCCGGTTCAGTGCCCACTCTTTCCGACTGGGCGCTGCTGCCGCTGCGTGCATTCCTCGGTTTCACGTTCTGCTTCGCCGGCTTGCAGAAGCTGGCGAACCCCGCCTTCCTTGACGCCGCCAATCCCACCTCCATTCAGGCGCAGATGGCCGGGGCAGTGCGGCGTAGCCCGATCCACGACCTCATCTCACCGCTCGCGCATCATGCGGCCCTCATCGGTGTGGTGATCGCGTTGGGCGAGGTCGCGGTCGGCGTCGGTGCCTTGCTCGGCTTGCTGACCCGAATCGCGGCGATCGGCGGATTGTTGCTGTCGCTCAATCTGTTTCTCGCGGTCAGCTTTCATACCAGCCCGTACTACACGGGCAGCGACATCGTGTTCGTGTTCGCGTGGATGCCGTTCATCGTCGCCGGCGGTGGCTTGCTGTCCCTGGATGCTCTCGTCGCTAACGTCGTTGCAGCTCGACAGGCGTGGTCCGGTGCGCCCATTGACGTCGACCGGCGCCGGGTCCTTGGCGCGGTGACGTTCGCGGCCGCAGCGGTTGCGGTTCTCAGTGCGGGCGCGGCGGCTGGGCTGGGACGACTCTTCAACACCGCCTCGCCGACAGCACCGTCGGACGAGCTATCGAACGGACTGGACTCGCCTGCTGTGAGCAGCCCCGCGGCCTCGCAGGCACCGCCGACCGTCTCGACCAGTTCATCGTCGAGCGCGAGTGCGATCGCGCCGACATCGACTCCGTCCGCTACGCCCACCGCGAAGCCGGCGACGCCGACGCCCGCCACGACTACCCCGAAGACGACGCCGCCAGGCAGCAAGATTGGCCCAGCAACCGGCGTCCCGGTTGCTGGTTCTGCGGCATTTCAGGATCCCGCCACCGGTGACCCGGCGATTGTCGTCCAACCCAAAGCTGGCAGCTTCCTCGGTTTCGACGCCGTCTGCCCGCATGCTGGCTGCACGGTCGGCTATGACCAGCGGCGGGTGCGGTTCGTCTGTCCATGCCACGGTTCGGAGTTCAACGGGAGCACCGGCGCGGTCGAGGTTGGCCCGGCGACGCGTGGGCTGCGTCGGATCACAGTCGCGGAGGGATCGGACGGACAGCTGTATGCCCGATAGGTATCACCGTGATTGGGCGGTTTCGGGTGACTGCAATACTCGCGTTCGGTTCGTGGCTGGTGCATGCTTGAGCCCAACCGGGCGTCCTTGTCCGGCGTAGGGGGACGGATGACCTGGATGGGTGGGCACGCCAGTTGGATGACTCGGGCCCGGAACACGATTCTGTCCCTCGCCGGATCTGCCTACTGTCTGTGCACATGCTCAGCATCAGCGGCGCGGGTATCTCTATGGTGACCAAAACCGGCAACCGTGGCGTCGTCTGTGCAACTGACGACGTCTCGGCGCGTATTGAGGACCTTCAATTCACCCTGGGCGAAGGCCCCTGTGTCGATGCCGCCGAGTTCGGGGCACCGGTCATGGTCTCTGACCTACGCACACCAGATGGCATCGTGGTCGATCGCTGGCCCGCGTTCCTTGAGGGTGCTGGAGCTGCCGGCGTGCGTGCTGTATTTGCATTTCCCCTACGAATCGGGGCCATCAACGTCGGCGTGCTTGACGCCTATCGCAGCGTTCCCGGGCCACTTCGCGACGGCCAGCTGCGTGCGGCACTGCTTGCTGCCGACGCGGCCGCCTTGGCGCTCCTGCACCTAGGCACCGCCAGTGACGACCTGTTCTCCGACAACGCCGACGTTCGTTCGGCCTATCAGCTCCAAGTGCACCAAGCCACGGGCATCGTGCAGGTTCAGCTCGGTGTCCCAACGGAGGAAGCATTCCTGATGCTTCGCGCGCGTGCGTTCGCGCTCGGTCGACCGCTCGTTGACGTGGCGACGGATGTCGTCGCGCGTCGCCTTCGTTTTTCGGTGGAGGATCAATGAGTAGCTCTGACGTGGCCGGCGGACCGGCCCCAGATCGCGAGCAGCTGCTCGCGGAAACGTTCGTGGCGCTAGCGGACACTCTTGTCGATGACTACGACGTCGTGGAACTCCTGCACCAACTGGTCGACGCCTGCGTCAACCTGCTCGGCGTGAGCGCTGCCGGCCTAATGCTCGACGACCAACGTGGCAATCTTGCGGTGGTGGCGTCCTCGAACGAAGAAACTCGCTTGCTTGAGGTGCTCCAGCTGCAAAGCGACGCGGGGCCGTGCCTCGACTGCGTGCGGACCGGTGTGCCGGTTACCGTCGATGATCTCGAGGTTGACCAGGCCCGCTGGCCGGTGTTCGCCACCGCCGCTATGTCGGTCGGGTTCCGGTCGGTGGCTGCGGTACCGCTGCGCCTTCGCACAGAGACCATTGGCGCTCTGAATATGTTTCACAGCGCGGCGCATCCGGTTGCCTTGAACGATCGACGGCTCGCGCAGGCGCTGGCTGACGTAGCGACGATCGGCATCTTGCAGCGACGCTCCAGCCATCGCAGCGCGATGATGGCCGAACAACTCCAGCACGCACTCAACAGCCGGGTCGTGATCGAGCAGGCCAAGGGCGTTCTCGCCGAGCGAAACGGCGTCGATATGGACGCCGCGTTCACGGCGTTGCGACGCTACGCGCGCAATCACAATCGCAAGCTCAGTGAGCTGGCGATGGATGTCGTCCGCGGCGAGGTCGATCCGACGGCTGTCCAGACGGGACGCCGGGTCACCTAGGGCGCGAACTCGACTGCGCATGCCTGCCGAGTCGGTCGCTGAGGATGCTCAGGGTTGGTTCGTGACCTTTTGCGACTTTTTTATGTCATCATGGGGTAGTTCCACGTGCTTGGGTTTCGTCTGGACCTTGCCCCTCGGCGCGTCAGCCTCTGACCAAAGGCGGCGAGCGGCATGACCGAGCGACTGATCGATGCACCTGACACCTTCCTTCCATCTCAACCGCTGGTGGCCTGCGCCTGCGGACACGAGTCGGCTCGCCACGACCTGACCGCATTGCGCTACTGCCGGGCAACGGCGTCGAACGAGTTGCGACGCGACTGCATCTGCAATGTCGCCGATGCGCTGCCGATGAGTCGACGATGAGGCGCCGACAATGAGGGCGGCCATCGAGGACGTCTTGGTCGGCGGTGAGCGCGGTGCGCCGGCAGCTGACCGACTGTGCGCGGCGTGCCTGCCACTGCTCGGAGTGGATGCTGCGGCCGTCTCGCTCATCGACGAAGGCGAAAGTCGCGGCACGTTCGGCGCGAGTGACGCAGCCGCCAGACTGCTCGATTCCCTGCAGTTCACCGCGGGTGAGGGACCGTGCCTCGAGGCAGCACAGACGATGGTGCCGGTGCTCGTCCCGGACCTGCATGCGCAGGATGAGCCTCGATGGCCCGCATTCAAAGACGCCGCCGAACGAGCCGGAGTTCGGGCCGTCTTCGCCTTTCCGATTCGGGTGGGCATGATCGGTCTCGGCGCACTCGACCTGTTCCGCTCCGTTCCCGGTCCGCTGTCGCCTGTTCAAATGACTGACGCGCTGATGGGCGCCGATGCTGCCGCGCAGATCCTGCTCGACCTCGTCGACGAGTCGAGCGCCGCGACGGGGCGGGGCGATCCCGTGGCGCAGTGGGCCCAGGTCGCGTCGCTGTCACGGGTCGAGGTCTACCAAGCGACCGGGATGATCATGGCCCAGCTCGATCTGTCACCCGCATCGGCATTGGTGCGTCTGCGTGCGTACGCGTTTGCGAACGAACTCACGGCTTCCGAGGTCGCTCAGCTCGTCACGTCCCGCGATTTGCGTATGGAGGCTTGAACACAAAGACAGGTTTGACTCGGCGCCAACCGGCGCCGAGCGTGTTGCTCAAGAAACCTGGCAACGCACCCGCACAGCTGTTCTGCGGAGGTGGGCTGCGGTGGCTGGCACCGGGCGTGGTGCGCCGGAGACTGGTGTTGATGCGCCCCGGGACGTGCTGGCGGGTTCGGTCGACTTCGAACCCGCGCTGGGTATTCCCTGGCAGAGCGGCCTTGATCCGCTCACCGGGTTGGCCGATCGCCGTTGGTTCCTGCGCGCAGTCGCCGTATCGGATGGTTCTGCGAGTGGCGATGATTCCCAGGCGGATGACGTGGGAATCATCGTTGTTCGCATCAACGGGCTGCGGAGCCTTCTGGTGAGTCATGGCCGCGTCGGCGTCGATGGAGTGCTACTGCTAACCGCCGAAGTGTTGCACGGCTGGAGCCGGGGGGACGACCTGGCCGCCCGACTCGGCGTCGACAGTTTCGGCATCCTGGCGCATACCGATGCGGCGGGTCTGGCAGCGACCGCGGCACGGCTACGCACGAAACTCGCCGGCGCCGGAGTATCGGCGACGGTCGGGTTAGCCATGCGCGCCGCGCAGGGGGGCGCCTCGGAGGCATTGCGGACCGCGAACCGCGACCTAGGCAAAGGCAACGGCACGAGACGCGCCGATGAGGCAGCCGCGTCGCGCGCTATTCGCGGCGCCAGTGCCGGGACTGCTGCGCAAGTGATCCAGGCGCAGGCGACGGGGATCCTGATGCAATGGCATCACTGCGGTGCCGATCGTGCACGCATTGAGCTCGCCTACCAAGCCCACGAGATGGGCCTTCCGGTCACGTCGATGGCCCGATTACTGGTCGCGGTTGCGTCGGGCGCGCCCCTCAACGACCACGATGCTGCACATGGCATCGACCTTGAACGCTCGACGCGGTTGGCTGCCAACCTCAGGGCGGCTCTGGTGCCACAAACGACCACAAGCCGCAGCGATCAGACAGCTACTGAGGGCATTGGGCACGGCGGCGCGTACACGCCGAGCCGGCAGATGCAGCCGATCTGGAGCGTTCGACCCCAGAACTCGGCGAGCGGGCTCCTTTCGTTGGCCGGGCCTGACGCATCGATCAGAGCAGAGGATCTGTTGCTCGCGGGCCGCTACCGCGGTGTCGCGAACCCGAACGGCTCCGGCGGCGATTGGTTCGACGCGTTCATGCTGCCCGATGGCACCGCGGCCCTGGTTCTGGGCGACGTTGCCGGACACGATGCGCTGGCGGCGACGACGATGATGCAGCTCAGGACCCTTTTGCGGAGCGTCGCCGTGAGTCACGATGTGGCACCGAGCGAAGTCTTGCGTCGGCTTGATCTGTTCTTCGCGCAGTTCGACCTCGACCTGCTGGCGACCGCATTCTTCGGGTGGGTGCACCCTGATCCAGCCGGTGGGCTTGTTCTTCGTTGGTGTAACGCCGGGCATCTTCCGCCTGTTCTGCTCGCCCCTGACGGCGAAACGGTCATCCTCGAGAGCCGCGACGATTTGCTCCTTGGTCTTGGCTTGGAGACCAGTCGTGCTGATTTGTCGCTAAGGTTGCCGGTGGCCAGCACCCTCTTGCTGTACAGCGACGGGCTCATCGAGACCCGCAACGCTGATCTCGATCACGGCTTGGACCGCCTTCGGATCGCCGCTCGCCCACTCGCCACGTTGGATGTCGCCCAGCTCTGCGATGAGTTGGTGTCGGCGATGCTCGGGGTCAATCCCCACGACGACGTGACCGTGCTGGCGGTTCGCATTCCGCGCTAAGCAAGGACTGCCTCGGCCTCAAGCCGTCATAGTTTGTAGCTGGGCACTGATGGCCGCGGCACTGGTCGGCCTCGCGAAGAAGTAGCCCTGCGCAGACTCGCACCCGATCAAGGTGACCTCGTCGCGCTGTGCGTGCGTCTCGACACCTTCCGCCGTAACGGCGAGACCCAGGACATGTGCCAAGTTCGTGACGGCCGCCACAACGGCGCTACCGCTCGAGAGCTCGCCGATGTCGGCGATGAAACTCTGATCGATCTTGATGATGTCGATCGGCAGCTGCCGCAGGTAGCTCAAGGACGAATATCCCGTTCCGAAGTCGTCGAGCGCGAGCTGCACGCCGAGTGCCTTGAGGCTCAACAACAGGTTGATGGCGTAGTCGAAGTCCTCGATTAACAGACTCTCGGTGACCTCGAGGATCAACGAGCGTGGATCCATCTCCGTCCTGTCGAGCACGCTGGCGACGATGGCGCAGAAGTCGGGGCTCGTCAACTGTCGGGCCGAGACGTTGACCGCCAGATCCAGGGTCACGCCGGGCCTCGCCTTCAGCCACTCGCGTCGAGCCAGGCAGCTGCGCTCGAGCACCCACGCGCCGAGCTGGCTGATGAGCCCGCTGTGCTCGGCGACGGTCACCATCGTCATCGCGGGAACGCTGCCCCGGATCGGGTCGTTCCAGCGCAACAGCGCCTCGACGCCGGTGATAGCTCCGTCGCGACTCCGCACGATCGGCTGATACGCGAGGTCGAGTTTCCCCTCGGTGAGCGCGGCGCGCAGGTCGACATCGAGGCTGTTGCGATCGGTGGACACCAGCGCCTCACGCAAGTCGATGATCTGATGGCCCCCACCGCCCCTGCGCTTGGCCTGATACATCGCAACGTCCGCTTGATCAATCAACTTGTCGGAGATGTCCTCCCCAGGTCCAGCGAAGGCCATTCCTACGCTCGCGGTAACCGCAAGCTGCACACCCCCGACGGAGAACGGCTCGGTAAACGCGTCATCGACGCGCGTCGCGAGCGCCTCGACGTCCGCTGCGCTTTGGAGGTCCTCGCAAAGGAAGACGAACTCGTCGCCAGAGAATCGAGCGAGTGTGTCACCAGGCCGGACCACGGCCGCAAGCCGCTGCGCAATCGCGCGCAGGAGTTCGTCGCCCACATGATGGCCGTGCGTGTCGTTCACCCGCTTGAACCGGTCGAGGTCGACGAACAGTACGGCAGCATTGGTGTGCGAACGCTGCGCCCGTTGTGCGGCGTGCTCCAACCGCTGCTGTAGCAGCAGGCGATTCGGCAGCCCGGTCAACGGATCGTGCAGCGCGCCGTGCCGGAACTGCTCCGAGGTCGTCCGGCTGTCTTCCCTCGCCTGCGCGTTCAGCAAGTAAGCAGCCGCAACGTCGGCCAACGTCTGAGCCGCCGCCACGTCGTGCGGAGTGAGATCACCCGGTGCGTCGCGGTACAGGTCGAGCGCACCGAGCCGCCCGCTGCCATCACGCAAGGGGAAGGTGAAGACGGCCGCCAGACCGATGGCAGCTGCCGAGGGAGCGAACCATGGGAAGCGTGTATCGGAGGCCAGATCGGACACCAGAATGGCCTCGCCGCGTTCGTACGCCCACATACAGGGTCCATCGCGCAGGTCGGTCTGCAGCCGCTCGAAGCGCATCGCGGACTCGTCCGACGCTGCGATGTATTGCGGTGCATTCCCTGCCGAGATCAGCGTGACGCCGGCGGCCGTGATCGGCAGGATCTCGACGATGCGCCCGACTAGGTGGTCCAGGATTCGCTGGATCGGGAAGTCGGTGCCCAGCGTGCGCGCGAAATCGCTGAGTACGGCGGAGAGCTTTCTCTCGTCGACCACGAACACTCCCTCGGCGCGCTGTCAACGCAAGGCCCGCGAGTGTCTCTGGACGGGAAGATCCCAAACTCAAACGATACCAGTCGGAATCAGCCATCGTGGAGTTACTGTCCGATTTATCGGGTCATTTCCGGCCAAGGGGGCGACGGTAGCGGGGATCGTTCCCACGACTCTGTCTTCGCTCGCACGTGATTCGTACCTGCGGCTGCTATGGCCCGAGTGAGCCTGTCCGTATAACGAAACGGCGTCGATCGTGCCTGCGACGCCATCGTGGTCTTGACAGCAGATGCTGCCGCTTCGACACTCGTGGCCAGCTAACGTGGGAACGTGCCCAAAAACGAAACGCCTACGAAGGCCTTCAAAGAGGCGTTGGCCAACATCGCGCAGTTGGTCGGTAGCTGAGAAGCGTGGTGCTCGCGCCGGCCGGCCTGGGCTGGCGCGAGCACTGCATCGGTGAAGTCCGGCGACGTCGGCGGTCCCCCTTTTCCGTCGATGCCGCCGGCTTCATTCATGAAGGTTGCGAACGTCTTCGCTCAACGGCGAAAGGCTTTGGATGACAGTGCTCGCGGGCGCTTTCTACTCCGGCGTCGCCCGGACGAACGTCCTGCCGCCGATCTAGCTCGACTCGCGAACGATCAACTCGGTCGGCACGATGAGGGACGCCGAGCGGTGGCCGGGATTGCGCACCTCGTTCAGCAGCAGCCGGGCAAGCGATCGGCCGATCTCCTCCATGGGCTGCCGCACACTGGTCAGCTGAGGGTTGGCGAGTCGGGCTGCGTGCGAGTCGTCGAATCCGACGACGGCAACATCGTCGGGAACGCTGCGGCCGGCAGCACGCAGCGCCCGCATCGCCCCGATGGCCATCAGGTCGCTCGCGGCGAACACCGCGTCGAGGTCGGGGACCCTTTCGAGTAACGCGCGCATGGCGATCTCGCCGCTGTCTTCGGAGAAGTCACCGTATTCGACCAACCGACGCCACGACTTCCGGCTAGCCGGTGGCAAGGCATCGCGGAAGCCGTCGAGGCGGTCGATGCCGACGGGCATGTCGACTGGTCCGGCGATCGTCGTGATTCGGGTACGACCGCGCGCCACCAGGTGATGTACCGCGGCCGTCGCGCCGGCTCTGTTGTCGGCGTCGACGTACGGAACGTTCTCCCCCGGGAACGGGCGACCTGTCAGCACGACGGGCGTCCGACTCTTCGCAAGCAGTTGGACGAGCGCGTCGCGCCGGTGCAGTGACATCAAGATGACGCCGTCCGCGTGGCCGTTCATGATGTACCGCTCGATCCGCGAGCTCTCGCCTTCCGCGCTGAGCAGGACAAACGCGTAGTCGGTGTCGGCCAACTCCTGGTTGATGCCGCGCACGGTGCCGGCGAAGAACGGTTCGGAGAACAATCGGGTCTCCGGCTCGGAGACGATGAGCGCCAGCGTGTCGGCGCGACGCGTCACGAGCGCTCGGGCGGCCCGGTTCGGAACGTAGTTGAGCTTCTCGATCGCCTTCTCTACGGCGATGCGTGCTTGCGGCGACACCCGGGGCGATCCCGTCAGTACCCGCGAGACGGTGGTCTTGGAGACTCCGGCCAGCGCCGCCACGCCCCAGACGGTCGGGCGGTGCTCTGCGCCCTGTACTGGCTGCCCGGCGGGGCGCTCGGCGACCATAGAGTGATGATTTCACAGGATGTAGGTGCGTCGTTGGTCGGAAGTGGGCCGGTGTGGCGAACGTTCCCACTTATCGTTGACCGCCCGCCGTCCAGCCAAATATGTTGAGCTAACAAATATGTTTGGCTGGCCAACAAAATCGATCTCGCCGAGGAGACTTTCGTGCCGTCGCAGCTGCGCCCGACGCCTCAAGACCGCTTCACCTTCGGGCTCTGGACAGTGGGCTGGCCGGCGCGCGACCCCTTCGGCGACCCGACCCGGCCCGCCCTCGACCCGGTCGAGACAGTCCACCGTCTCGCTGAGCTTGGTGCTTACGGTGTCACGTTCCACGACGACGACCTGATTCCTTTTGGAAGCAGCGAAGCCGAGCGCGAGAAGCACATTGCTCGTTTCAAGGATGCGCTCGCCGAAACCGGGCTCGTCGTACCGATGGCGACGACGAACCTGTTCACCCACCCGGTGTTCAAGGACGGCGGCTTCACGAGCAACGACCGCGCGATTCGCCGCTACGCGCTGCGCAAGGTCATGCGCAACCTCGACCTTGCTGTCGAACTTGGCGCGAAGACTTATGTGTTCTGGGGTGGGCGCGAGGGCGCCGAGACCGACTCCGCGAAGGACGTCAGGTCGGCGCTTGCCCGTTACGCCGAGGGCATCGACATGCTGGCGCAGTACGCAATCGACAACGGCTATGACATTCGGTTCGCTATCGAGCCCAAGCCGAACGAGCCTCGCGGCGACATCCTGCTGCCGACCGTCGGCGCTGCACTGGCCTTCATCTCGACACTCGAGCACCACGAGATGGTGGGCGTGAACCCCGAGGTCGGTCACGAGCAGATGGCTGGGCTCAACTTCGTACACAGCATCGCGCAGGCGTTGTGGCAGGGAAAGCTCTTCCACATCGACCTCAACGGACAGCGCGGCATCAAATACGACCAGGACCTCATGTTCGGTCATGGCGACCTGCTTAACGCGTTCTTTCTTGTTGACCTACTCGAGAACGGTGGCATCGCGGGCGCTCGCGCATACGATGGCCCTCGCCACTTCGACTACAAGCCGCTGCGCACTGAAGACATCGACGGCGTCTGGGCATCGGCCGCGGCGAACATGACGACCTACCTGTTGTTGAAGGAGCGGGCAATTGCCTTCCGTGCCGACCCCGAGGTGCAGGCCGCGCTGGCTGCTGCACGGGTCGCCGAGCTGGCCATCCCGACACTCGGCGAGGGCGAGTCGTACACCAACCTTCTCGAAGACCGCTCAGCGTTCGAGGACTTCGACATCGAGGCTGCGGGCAAGCGCGGCTATCACTTCACCCAACTCGACCAGCTTGCGGTCGAGCACGTGCTCGGCGCGCGCTGACCTGACGCGATCGACATGACGCTCGTCGCCGGCGTCGACTCCTCAACGCAGTCGTGCAAGGTCGTCATCCGCGACGCTGACACCGGCGCGTTGGTCCGCGAGGGTCGGGCCGCGCATCCCGACGGCACCGAGGTCGATCCGGGCGCATGGTGGACGGCGCTTGGTTCCGCGCTTGACGAAGCGGGCG
This sequence comes from Acidothermaceae bacterium, assembly GCA_036510735.1. GTDB lineage: Bacteria > Actinomycetota > Actinomycetes > Acidothermales > Acidothermaceae > PALSA-607. The sequence continues at coordinate 15,890 of DATCDK010000073.1, forward strand.
GTCTCGACGACGTCGCAGGGCTGTCGGTCGCGGCGCAGCAACACGGCATGGTCTGTCTCGACACGGCAGGTGGGGTCGTGCGGCCTGCGTTGTTGTGGAACGACACGAGGTCGGCCCCGGACGCAACCGCACTGATCTGCGAGTTGGGCGCTGGCGATGCGCAGGTGGGCGCCCAGGCCTGGGCAGACGCAGTCGGCTCGGTGCCGGTGGCGTCGTTCACCGTGACAAAACTGCGGTGGCTCACGAGGCTCGAACCCGAAAATGCCGCGCGCACTGCTGCCGTGTGCCTGCCGCACGATTGGTTGACCTGGCGCCTCGCCGCAAACGGCGCTCCTGATCTGGCGACGCTCGCCACCGATCGCAGCGACGCGAGCGGCACCGGCTACTGGTCGCCGTCCGCCGGTGAATACCGCACCGACCTGTTGCACGGAGCGTTGGGTTTCGTGCCTCAATTGCCGCGGGTTCTTGGCCCCGCGGAGTCGGCTGGCGTGACGTCAACCGGGGTTCGCATCGGCGCTGGTGCGGGCGACAACGCTGGGGCAGCGCTCGGCCTTGGTGCGCGCCGCGGCGATGTGATCGTCTCGATCGGCACATCGGGCACGGTGTTCGGCGTCAGTGCGACACCTACCGCAGACGCTGCTGGCGATGTCGCCGGTTTCGCCGACGCGAGTGGGCATTTCTTGCCGTTGGTGTGCACGCTAAACGCGGCACGTGTCCTTGACGCGACGGCGGCGATGCTGGGTGTCGATGCGCAAACCCTGGCCGAACTCGCGTTGTCGGCACCGCCAGGAGCCGACGGTCTCGTCGTCGTGCCTTACCTCGAGGGCGAGCGCACGCCGAACAGGCCGAATGCGAGTGGCGCAATTCATGGCTGGCGACTCGGTAACTCGACCGCCGCCCATCTGGCGAGGGCAAGTGTTGAAGGTGTGTTGTGCGGACTCGCCGATGGGCTCGACGCGCTTCTCGCACACGGGTTCGCCGTCGAACGCATCCTGCTCATCGGCGGTGGCGCACGCTCCGCGGCGATCCGCGGCATCGCGCCGGCGGTGTTCGGCCGGCCCGTCGCGGTCCCGCCGGCCGGTGAGTACGTCGCCGACGGAGCCGCACGACAGGCGGCATGGATGGTGAGTGGTGCCGCCGAGCCGCCAGTATGGGAGTCGGAGGATACCCAGACCTTCGAGGCACCAGCCGCACCATGGGTGCGCGCCCGTTATGCCGAGGCGCGCGACCTCATGCCGAGTTAGCGCGAGCAAGCAGAGCTTGCCGCAGTTCAGCCCACGCATGGGCGGCGGCGACGGGAGCGCTAGCAACGCACGCGCAACCGAACTCGGTGCACGCGATAACCATGTGATGGGCCTCGGGCGGGACAACGCACAGCGGATCCATGCAGTGCCTGTCGCCACTGGTGTGCCGCACCAACGAGTCGTGGCAGTGCTCGAGGTCATCGTTGCACCACCTGCAACGGGCGCTGTTCAACTCAGCCGAGATGACGGCGACGTTGCCCACTGGTGCTGTTTGGCGAGTCGCCACGGTGAGCTTGCCTCTACGTGGCCGTGCGTGTCGGCCTTTCGGGTCGCTCATGGGTACGACGGTAGGCGCGAAACGCGGCAATTGCGCTGCGACGCGCCCGCGGTACCGTGGCCCTCCAACGAAGGGACACCTCATGACGCTGTTGGATAAAGCAAAGGTGGCTGCAGAGAAGGCAGCTGCTGCCGGTAAGCAGGGTATGCAGCAGGGCCAGGCCAAGATTGACGCGATCCAGACCAAGCGCAAGGCCGAGGCGCTGCTGCGTGAACTCGGTGCCGCCTACTATGCCGAACTGCGACACGGTGGCAGCCACGACGCCGTCGAGTCGGTTGTCCGGGGGCTGGACAATCACGAGAAGGAGCACGGCGCGGTCGATGCCGAGCCCGGCGGATCGGAGCCCGAAGAGGGTTAGAAGACGGTGCGAGGGGGGCACATCAGTGTTTCCGAGACAGCAGTGGTTCCGAGCATCACTGCTCACCTAGCAGGAGGACGCTGATGGAGCAGTCGCATCATGACGTTGGCGCGATGATTCAGATCTCCGCCGACCAATGCAGGCGGGCGGCGCTCGCCGTATGCGGCGCTGCCACCGACGCAGCAGACGCGCAGCTGCTGCTCGATGCTCTTGGGCTACGGCAAATCCTCACCAACCTGGCAATCCCCGCCTGACCCGTTAGCTGTCGTCGTCCGATCGGGTTGGCCGCGTTGTATGCGGCCGGGTCGGCGGGGGACGCTCAGGCCGCTGGGGCGCGGGTTGCACCCGAACATTCGACTGCACGATCGGCTTGGTCGCCGGATTGGGTGTCGCCGACCGGGTCGGGGTTGCGGTCGCGCGCGGCGCCCGCTCGGTCACGTTGGTCGGATCCGATGCCTTGACATTGGCCACCCTTACATCGGCTGCCCTTACATCGGCTGCCAGGGCGGCCTTGGGTCGAGCAGCCGGTCTCTTTCGTGGCGCTGCTGACTGGCTCGCAGCAACCGGAGTTGGCGCGATCGCCGGCGGCGCGGACGGGCCCGGGGTCATGACCGCAGCGGCGGCGCGCTCGCCGACGTCGCCCGCATCGATGTTCATAGTCGCGGGTACCGCGGCATTCGCCGACCTCTTTGCATAGGCGCCACCCACTGCAGCCACGGCGAGGGTCAACACTGCCGCGCCCAGAATCGCGCCGCCTTCGCCGGGCTGCAGCAAGCCGCCTTGCGCACCGAGGGCTGCCGCCGCGACGGGGACGCCGAGTTGCGCACTCGCCAGAACAGCGAGCGGCAACGGCTGACCGACGAGCCGCGCGAGCGCGTGAATGGCGGTGGTAGCCACCGCGAGGCCTAACGCGAGAACCACCAACCTGGGGTGGTCGGCCAGAGCTCGAAGGTCGATGGACGCGCCGAGCCAGATGAAGAAAATCGGGCCGAGGAAGCCCTCTGTGACAGCGAAGAGTTGACCCGCAAGGCGCCGCGGGGTACCGATGGCGGAGAGCGCCAAGCCGAATGCGAATCCGGCAAGCATCACCGACACATGCACGTTGACGGCGAGCCCGGCGAGTGCAAACAGAGCGGCGAGGCTGACCCGCATCTCGAGGCCGAAGCTGTGTTGAACGCTGACTTTCTGCAGCTTGGTGATCAGGTCGCGATCAGCCAGCTCACGCAAGATGAGGTAGGCGAGGCCAGCGACCGCCAGCACGATGACAGCGCCGACCGCCGCGCGGCCGGCCTTTGACGGGTCCGCAGCCAGTGGCAGCGCGATGATGCAGGCGGTATCGGCGATGGCTACCTGTGCCATCAGCGTCAGGACTCGGTCTCCCGTCAGTCCTTCGCCGTCCACGATCGGCATGATGACCGCGGCCGAACTCGACGACAGCAGCACGGCATACAGCGCGGTGTGATGGGTGTGCCCCAGCGAGGAGAGTGCGGCGGCGACCGGCACGGCGACGATGCCGGTTCCGATAACGAGCAGCAAACCGCGACCGGCCGCCTTCCGCAGAGCGTGATTGCCGATCGGCACGTGCGAGCCCGCGACAAGCATCACTAAGCCGAAACCGGCCTGCGCGAGGAAGCTGAGGATGGGGTCGTTCGGATGGATCACGCGCAGCCCGGTCGTGCCGAGGACCACACCGACGGCCAGCTCGCCGACCACGATCGGGGCGCCGTAGCGCCGAGGCACCGCCAGCAGCGGTCCGATGAGACTGACGGCGATGATGCCGGCGAGGCCGAGCAGGGTCACGGCAGACAACATAGTGGCCGGGAACACGCCGACCCGGAACGCGCTTGCCCCGAACGCAGTGATGGCCGGCCCTCGTGCGGGCCGGCCATCAGGTTGAGTAGGTGTTACTGCTGGAGCGCGTTACGGCTGGAGCACAGCCTCAATCTCGAGGTGAATCGCGATCTTGTCAGCGACGACGGCGCCACCGGTCTCGAGCGCGGCGTTGAAGTTGACACCGAAGTCGCGGCGGTTGATATCCGCGGTTGCGGTGAACCCGGCGCGCGTGCCGCCGTAAGCATCGGGGCCGAACCCGTTCAACTCGAGGCGCAGCGGTACGTCCTTGGTCACGCCCTTGAGTGTGAGCTGGCCGTCGAGGACCAGGTCGTCACCGTCTTGCCGGACGCCGGTCGAGCGGTACGTCATCGTGGGGTAGGTCTCGACCTCGAAGAAGTCGGCGCTGCGGATGTGGTCATCGCGCTGGGTGTTGCCGGTGTCGATCGAGTTGAGCTCGATCGTCGCGGTCACCGAGGAGTCGGCGGCACTCTCGCCGGTCACGATCTGGCCTTCGAACTTCGTGAAGCGGCCACGGACCTTCGCCACGACCATGTGCCGGACAACGAAGCCGACATCAGAGTGGACGGGGTCAATAGCCCACGTGCCAGCCAGGTAGCCAGGAACAGTTTCGATCGTGGTGCTTGTAGTCATCGTCGTTGACCTTTCGATTATTGAGCTCTCAACCTCTGGAGCGAACGTAGCATTAAACGATTGAAGATTCAACTATCTTCCCGATTTTTAGGTACCATTCCTTCATGCCTGCCAAGTCGAAGCCGCCGACGGCCCTGCTCCCGTCGCAGCGGGGAGCCGTGAACGAGCCGCGCTGGCTGAGCGACGAAGAGCAGGCGATGTGGCGCGCCTACATCGAGTCGACGCACATGTTGATGGACCGGCTCGACCAGGAGCTCCAGCGAGACAGCGGAATCCCGCACGCCTATTACGAGGTGCTGGTCCGGCTGTCAGAGGTCCCCGACCGCCGACTGCGGATGAGCGCCCTGGCAGACCGCTCGATGTCGTCGCGTAGCCGGCTTTCCCATGCCGTTGCGCGGCTCGAGGAAAACGGCTGGGTACGCCGCGAGATCTGCCCGACCGATCGCCGGGGGCAGGTCGCCGTGCTGACCGATGCCGGATTCGCCGCGCTCGCCGCCGCGGCTCCCGGCCACGTCGAAGGTGTGCGCACCCACCTGCTCGACCCGTTGACAGGGGAGCAGGTGAAGCAGTTGGCGCAGATCTGCACGATCATCGCCGAGCGGCTGCGCGAGAGTGGATCCAGTTGCTTTGGCGACGACGAGAACCCCAATGGCTGACATGCACCCGGACGCGCTCCTGCTGCGTCCTTGAGCGCATGACTACTTCATGGACGACGCGGGCGGGCGGCATCATGCTCGTCGCGGTTTTCGCGGCTGCTGGCTGTTCCAGCAAGACCCACTCAACATCCGCCGACAGCAGTGCGCCGGCCAGTACCTCTATCGCATCGAGCGCGCCAGCCGTTTCGTCGGCGCCCGCCGGGACGTCAGCGGTCGCTTCGTCTGCGCCGGCCGTTTCATCGGCGGCCGGTACTCCGACGACTTCGCCGGCCGCCCCGCCGTCCACTGTGGCTGCCGTCTCGCTGGCGGGTTTCAAGCCGGCGTCAGTCACCTTCGTCTCGGCGACCCAGGGCTTCGTTCTCGGTGTGCAGACCTGTGCTACCGGCACCTGCACGACCCTCGCGTCGACGGTTGACGGCGGTTCGACCTGGACCTACGCCGCTGCCGTGCCCGCCGCGATCACCGGCCCGAACCCGGCGGTCTCCAAGGTGCGCTTCGCCACCAAGAGCGACGGCTGGGCATTCGGACCCCAGTTGTGGTCGACGCACGACGGCGGCCGGACCTGGAATGGCCAGGCGACGCCAGGCCCCGTCAGCGACGTCGAGGCCTCCGGCGGAGTCGCGTACGCGCTGGAGGCGAGTTGCGGCACCGAACCGTGCGTTCAGGGTGATCGGCTGCTGCAGACGCCGGTCTCGTCCGACGCTTGGACAGCTATTTCCGGGCCGAAACTGGCTGACGGACCAGGCTCACTCGCCCCGCATGGGAACACTGTGTGGGTCGAGGTGTTCGGCGGCGGGACAAGCACGTTCGACATGGTCGTTGCCGGTAGCAATTGGCATCGGCTCGCGAACCCCTGCACGGCAGCGGGTGCTGACCTCGCGCTGGTGGGCGTCGCACCGGTTTCGACGACTCAGCTCTTCGAGTTGTGTGCAGGTGATCCGGGTGCCGGTAGCGAGACCAAGGTCGTGCTGTTCTCCGCCGACGGCGGCGTGCACGCAACGGCGACCAGCGCCGCACCGGCACGCGGTGGTCTTGCCAGCGGTATCGCGGCAGCCAGTACCACCGTCGTCGCAGTGCCTGCTGCGTCCGGCGCCAGCTACGTGTACCGCTCGGCCGACGGTGGCCGCACCTGGGGCACGCCGCTGAACCAAGGTGACGGTGGAGTCGGGTACTTCGACCTCGGATTCACGACCGCGACGCAAGGCGTCGCCGTGTACGGGAACCCGGCTCAGGGCAACTCGTCGCTGTTGATGACCCACGACGCCGGCGCCACTTGGAAGCCCGTCACGTTCTAACGCCGATGCGTGCGGGCGGCGCGACATACTCGGCCCGTGGCACACGTGCGCACTCTCGACATCGGGCCGGAACGGCTCGAGCGGTGGGTCGCCGGATTCGGTGAACGGCACGGCGGTGCACAGTGGTCGGCGGTCGACGACGGCCTGCAATTCACTGCTGCGGACGGCGCAACTGCCGCACTTGCCGCCCCGTTCCCACCGTTACCGGCGGGGTGGGCAAGCGAGCGGCCGATCGCGGCGATCGTCGATCACGCGCAGGCGCCACGCGTGATCGCAATCCTGCTGGTGCGGCTCGGGGGATACGCCGCTGGAGTGTTCGACCGCGACGAGTTGATCGCGTCGAAGGTGGGCTCGCGGCAGGTACATGGGCGGTCGGCAGCCGGCGGGTGGT
>DATCDK010000074.1:0-12033 GCA_036510735.1 Acidothermaceae bacterium
TCGCGCGGGTGGGCGACACAATGGTCCGGTGATCGCGCGATCCCTCCTAGCTCGACGACTCATGGGCAATCACATGCCAGGTAGGGGAGCGTTGCTACTGGTGCTCGTCTTGGCGGGCTCGACGTCAGGTTGCGCGAACTCATCCCCGAGAGGTAGCGCGACGGGCACCTTTACGCTCGCCAATGACACGACGTCGACCGTGAGCGTTCGAGACTGCCATGCGGCATCGTGCGACTCGGGGGCGACGACGACGTTGGCCCCAGCCAGGTCTGAGACCCTCCCGATGTCCGGTCAGGGCCCGGGGTCGGCAGCGTCCATGCTCCTCATAACCGGGGACGGCTCCGGACCACGCTGTGTTCTGATCCCTCCGAATGTTTTACCCGAGCCGCTGAGACTGGCCGTGACCGACGCAACCCCAGCGCAGTGCGCTGGGTGGGCACCGCTACCTGTGCCTGATCTCACTGCGTCCCCGCCGGATAACCCATCGTCGAACGGATAGCGCCCGCGGTAATTCTTTCGTCGCCGACTCACGCTATGGAAGTCCGGGAATCGGACCGCTGCTGAAGACGTCACGGCGCCGCCGCTACGGTGGTTGTGTGAGCAGTCGGGTGCCCGGTGGTGTGGTGCATCACATGCCTGCAGACTTGCGTACGGCGCTCATCGCTAACACCACGGCACTCGACGCCTGGATGGACATCACGTCGTTGGCCCGCAACGAGTTCATCTGTTGGGTCGAGGAGGCCAAGCAGGGGTCGACCCGAGAGCGCCGGATTCGCCGGACTCAGGAGGAGCTTGAGGAAGGCCAGCGTCGGCCGTGCTGTTGGCCAGGCTGCCGACATCGCGAGCGCGCCGGCAAGTAGCCATCGAGCAAGTAGCCATCGAGCAGGAGCGTCGAGCCGGATATTCTCGCGCAATGCGTCCGCTTCGGTATTCCATCAACGTCACGTTGGACGGGTGCTGCGATCATCGCGCATTCGCCGCCGACGAAGACGTGCATCGTCATGCGACAGAGAATCTCGACCGTGCCGATGCACTCCTCTTTGGTCGGGTGACGTACGAAATGATGCGGGCAGCGTGGCGGCTGCCGACGACGTGGGACATGCCTGACTGGATGGAACCCTTTGCGCAGACGATCGACGCGGCAAAGAAGTACGTCGTGTCGAGCACCCTCGACCGAGTCGACTGGAACGCCGAGATCCTGGACGGCGATCTGGCGGCCGCCGTTCAGCAGCTCAAGCAGGAGTCGGGCAAGGGAGTGTTCGTCGGAGGTGTGCAGCTTCCTCTGGCGTTGGCGGAGCTCGGTTTGATCGATGAGTACGAGTTAGTTGTACATCCGACGCTGGTGGGCCATGGGCCGACGTTGTTCGCGGGCCTCTCGGAACGCATCGACTTGAGGCTCGTGAGCCGTGTGGAGTTCGGGTCGGGCGCGGTAGCGATGCGGTACGAGCCGAGAAGGTAGCCCGCGGTCCGCTGAACCTCCGTGCAACCGAAGTGTTGGGTCGGACGTCGGTGATGTATGCCGACACCGGATGCTTGGTCGCCGTCATCGCACGTCCGCCATCGTCGGCGTAATGCCGCGGCGCTGGGGTCCCCGGTCGCCGTCGCCGTTGTGATTGCCGCAGTCTCGGTGGGCTACCAGTGGAGAACGCGGAACGCGGACACTTCATCTGCGTCGCAGTTGTCGTCAGTGGCCTCGACGTCGGCCACCCCGAGTGCGTCGATCACGCCGAGTGCGCCGGTCGCTGACTCCGCGCCGCTGGCGATGTCGAGCCCGGCCGAGGCTGCCATGTCGAGTCCAGTGCAGGCAGCCGTTTCCTCCGCGACCGCAGTGGTCACGTCGCAGCCGTGCCGGGCATCGAACCTCAACGTGAAGGCGGAATTTGGAGGCGCGGCTGCTGGAAATCTGTCGCAACCTTTTGTACTGACCAACACCGGCACCGAGAGCTGCGTGCTGCAGGGCTACCCCACCCGACTGCAGGGATGGCAGAGCGGTCGGTGGCAAGAGCTGAACTTCACGGAAGGCACGTTCTTCATCCAGGAAGACCCCTCGCCGAGCTCAGTCGAACTCGCCCCGGGCGCACAGGCGGAGCTGATCGTCGGCACAGGTGACACCTGCAACGGAGGAGATGTCGGCGACAGCAAGCTCTACTCACGGCTACTGGCGACCCTGCAGAACCAGACAAGCATCGAGCTGCACGCGCCCGCTACCGCGACGGCTGGCACGACGCTCTCTTACACCGTGACGCTGTCGAACCCCACCAGCGCCGACATCACATTGGATCCGTGCCCGACGTGGCAAGCTCTCATCGAGAACCCGGCCGGCCCCGATGGGATGACCCAAGTCGGAGGGCCGATCGATTGTGCGACAACGCCATCCGTCCCGGCGCGTGGTTCGATCACCGTGCAGATGCACATCAAGGTCCCCAGTACGGCGGGCAACGCGAAGTTCGTGTGGTGGCTCACCAGCCTAACGGTCGCTGCTGGTGAGGGACTCACCATCGTCCCGGCTGCTTAAAGCGGTGGTGTGCGGTAGCTGTAACGGTGGTGCTCGGTGAAGCCCAGCGCTGCGTACAGCTCTAACGCGGCGTGGTTGTCGGCAAGAACTTCGAGCCAAGCACGCAGCGCGCCACGAGAAGCCGCCCACTCCGTCAACGTCACCATGACCGCGCGGGCGTGGCCCTGCCGTCGCATCGACGGATCGACTTCGATCGCCGAGAATCCCACCCACGGTTGCTCGACTGCTGCTCGCCCGATGGCAGCGGCAGCGGCAGTCGAGTCGCCAGCCTCCATCGTCGCGAACACGACGTCAGCTGCGCCGGTCAGGACCTGGAGGGCGACCGGTGTGATCGACCCGCCGTGATACCGCAGCAGCCACGACGACGGTGGAAGCGAAGACGTCTGCACGACAGGCGATGGTCCTGTAAGAGCGCGAACCCCGAGCAAACGCGCCAACCGAGCGACGGTGACGGTCTGCACCACGCACTCGGTCGCGACGGCCCACCCACGGCGGTCGAGTTCCGCACCCAGGTTGCTGCCGTTGACCACCCGGATCATGGCCGGCAATCCACGTGACGCATACCAGAAAATGACGTACGCGAGTGCCTCGTCGAGCGGACGACCAGGATCGCCCAGCGGCCGCACCGCGCCCGCCCGGGCAGTGAACCCTCCAGCCGACCGCAACCACCACCGACCGAGCCACTCCTCGTCGGGTGCCGGCCAGATCCGGCCGCTCACTTCTTCGAGCTCTCGAGCCGCCAGCAGCGAGGGTCCGACGACCCGCGCCGCCACCACCGAAGCAGTCGCGACGACCGCCAACGAGCCGTCGGATCGCCGGATCGCCAGCTGATCGGTGTCCAGGATTTCAAGATCGCCCACGACGTCCGTCGCGCCCGATTCCAGGCGGTAGCGCACGCTGACGCGGGCGCCGACGTCGTCGGGGGACAGCTCAGAGCTCGAATTCGTAGACACGCCGGACACCCCAAGCATCGACAGGAGGTCAGGTTCGCCGATACTAGGTGCGGTTCACCGCTTCCGAGGAAGGGACTCCCCGTGACGTACGTGATCGCCCAGCCCTGTGTAGACCTCAAGGACAGGGCGTGCGTCGACGAGTGTCCGGTCGACTGCATCTACGAGGGGGGGCGGATGCTCTACATCCACCCCGACGAGTGCGTCGACTGCGGCGCCTGCGAGCCGGTCTGCCCGGTCGAGGCCATCTTCTACGAGGACGACGTCCCGGATCAGTGGAAGGACTACTACAAGGCGAACGTCGACTTCTTCGACGATCTCGGCTCGCCCGGTGGCGCGTCCAAGCTCGGCCCGGTCACCAAGGACCACCCGCTGATCGCCGCGTTGCCGCCGCAGGAGCAGGCGACGCACTGAGTCGTCGAGTGGCGGGCCGTCGTGGCGTAGAGCTGCCTGATTTTCCTTGGGACAGCCTCGCCCCCTATGTCGCCATGGCGCGCGCCCATGACGGCGGCGTCGTCGACCTTTCAGTCGGGACGCCGGTTGATGACGTCCCTGCCGTCGTGCAGGACGCGTTGGCGGCGACCACGAATACGCCCGGCTATCCGGCGACGTACGGGACGTCGGCGGTGCGCGAAGCGGCGGCCGGTTGGTTGCGCCGCCGTCACGGGGTAACCGGCGCCGACCCTGCAAACGTGCTGCCGGTTATCGGCGCCAAGGAGTTCGTCGCATGGTTGCCGACATTGCTCGGCCTCGGTTCGGGCGACACCGTCGGCATCCCCGCACTGGCGTACCCGACCTACGACGTCGGCGCGCGGTTGGCCGGCGCCGCGCCCTTGGTCGTCAACAGTACGGTCGCGGTTGGGCCAGCGCCGCTGGCGATGCTGTGGGTCAACTCGCCCGCCAATCCGCACGGTCAGGTGCTCGGCGTCGAGCATCTGCGAAAGGTTGCCGAGTGGGCACGCCATCGCGGCACGATCGTGGTCTCCGATGAGTGCTACCTCGAGTTCGGCTGGGACGACGGGGTGCCGGCGTTGTCGGTCCTGCATCCCTCTGTCTGTGGTGACTCACATGCGGGACTGCTCGCCGTCCACTCGTTGTCGAAACGCTCGAACCTCGCGGGTTACCGGGCCGGCTTTGTCACGGGCGACGGTGAGCTGATCGCCGAACTGCTCGAGGTCCGCAAGCACGCCGGGATGATCGTGCCGGCGCCCGTACAGGCGGCGATGGTGGCCGCACTCGACGACGATGCGCATGTTGACGTGCAACGCGCGCGCTACCTCGCTCGGCGCGCTCTTTTGCTGCCTGCGCTTGTTTCCGCTGGCTTTTCGGTCGACCACTCGCAAGGCGGCCTCTACCTGTGGGCGACTCGCGACGAGGACTGCTGGGCCAGCATCGAGTGGCTCGCTCAGCTCGGGATTCTGGCAGGTCCCGGCATCTTCTACGGCGAGGCCGGACGACGGCACGTGCGAATCGCGTTGACCGCAACCGACGAGCGCGTCGCGGCGGCAGCGAGTCGGCTCACCGAACCCCGCTCGTAGCCGCCGACGGTCGGTTGATCACGTAAGGGAGGTGTGGGGTCCCCTCAACAGGTGGGCGCACCTATTGAAGTGACGGTTCGCCTTGCGCGGCGGCCCCGAACCCTTCGCGAATCCCAGCTAGGAGTCGCGTCGCAGTTTCCAAAGCCGCATCGCGCTGACCGATCGGCGTCTTCGCATCCCTGGCGGTCGGCCAAGATTCCGATTGGCCCGGTTTGTGGAACCACCAGGGATGCGAAGACTCCACGACTAGCGCCGTGAAGGGTGAACGGCTTAGCGGGTGGCGACGGTGATGATCACGGCACCGGACGCCGCGACGGTGCTTGTCGGGTGCCAGCCGTCACGATCTGGTCGCCATTCCTGCGTACCGGCGACGACCGACGTGATGCCCTCCGATGCGTGGGCCAGCGCCCATGCCGCGACGGTCGCCGACCGGTGGTCAGCCGCGGCGTCGCTGTTGGTGCCAACCCCGTTGCCGCTGCCAACTGGGGCGAGGCCGGTGACGGTGATCGTGGCCGACTTCGTCCCGTGCGCCACGACCGTCGGCGCGGTGATCTGCAAGTCGGACGCGAGCCCGGACGTCAACCCAGACACGGCAGCGACCAAGGAGGTCGCGATCGGCAAGTCCGTTGTGGGCGCTGTCGAAGCGGCGGGAGACGCAGGCGTCGATGCGGCGCTTGAGCTCTTCGCGCCTTTCACGTCGAGACCTGGATGTCCAAGACGGCAGGTGAGTTGAGTCAACGTCAATCCCGTCAATGCGGCGCCAAGTGCGGTGCCGAGTGGTTGCCACGACGTGTAGGCGTCGGGGAATGCGCTGCGCTGCACGGCCTGCGCGGCCGCTGCCACGGTGAGACCTTCCCAGTTCCGCACCTTGACCAACGCGTCGAAGAACTTGCCGCTCGAGTAGACCGGGTCGAGGATCTGCTGTTCGGAGCCCCACCCCTGGCTCGGTCGCTGTTGGAACAGACCGATCGAGTCGGCGTCCCCGTAGTCAAGGTTCTTCAGCTTCGACTCCTGCTGCGCGGTCGCCAGGGCCACGATCACCGCCTGCTCGGGCAGGCCACGGCGCATCGCCACGTCCGTGATGATCGAGGCGTTCAGGAGCTGCTCCGGTTCGAGGGCGTAAACGGTGCCGGTGGTCTGACCCACGACCTGGCAGCTGTCGGCGACCGAGTGGTGCGGAGTCAGCGACTTGACGCCGAACACGACGGCCGTCGCGACCAGGGCGAGTGAGACGAAAACGACGAGGGTCCTGGTCAGCCGGACGCGGCGAGACTGCCGGCGGGGCCGGCGCGCGCGCCGCACGGGCCGCGTGGGCCGATCGGACGTCGTCATGGCTAACGCGAATCTATCGCCGGGCGCGGTCGTACTCGGGCAAGCGCGATCACTAGGTAGTGTCAGCGGCCATGGGCCCGCTCATTGCCAGTTCGCTTCCTGCCGAGATCGATGCGCTGTGGGATCGTCGCGCAGACCTTGGTCCCGGCGACGCGGCGGCGCGCGCTCTCGTCGTCGAGGCGGTCGACCAGCTTGACCAGGGAACAGCTCGGGTGGCCTGGGTCGATCCGTCGTCTGACGCCGTGGTCGTCGACGAGCGGGCGAAGCGAGCCATCTTGTTGTCGTTCAAGGTGCTGGCGATGCACGAGTCGTCGGCCGGCGACTTCCACTATCACGACCGGATGCCCCTGAAGACGCGTCTCGACGGGGTGCGGGTGGTACCAGGGGCGATCGTGCGATGGGGCGCGTTCGTCGCGCCGGGTGCGGTGCTCTTGCCGAGCTTCGTCAACATCGGCGGCTACGTCGACGAAGGCAGCATGGTCGACACGTGGGCGACGGTCGGATCTTGTGCGCAAGTCGGCAAGCGCGTGCACCTGTCGGGTGGGGTCGGACTCGGCGGGGTACTCGAGCCGCCGAACGCCGTCCCCGTTGTTGTCGAAGACGACGCGTTCATTGGTTCGCGTTCGATGGTGGTCGACGGCGCGCGCGTGCGTCGCGGCGCCAAGCTCGGAGCCGGTTGCATCCTGACCGCGTCGACTCATGTGTTCGACGCGCAGAGCGGCGACGAGTTGCCGCGCGGCGAAGCGCCCGCATGGTCGGTGTGCGTTGGATCGACGAGGGTGAAGTCCTTTCCTGGTGGCGATTTCGGCATGCCGTGCCTGCTCGTGCTCCGGCGTCTCGATGAGGGCCAGTCGCACGACAAGCTCGTGTTGAACGACGTGCTGCGCGAGCACGGCGTGGCGGAGTAGCGCCGTGACGATAGACATCGAGACCGACGTCGCGTCGCTAACGGCAGCACTCGTCGACATCGCGTCGGTCAGTGGTGAGGAAAAGCCGATAGCGGACGACGTGGAGCTGGCGTTGCGTGAACTCGGCTACCTCGCGGTGGAGAGGGACGGCAACGTCGTTCTCGCCCGAACCGATGTCGGTCGTCCGCAGCGCATCGTTCTCGCCGGCCATCTCGACACCGTGCCGATCGCTGACAACGTGCCATCGCGCCGCGACGGTGACATCCTGCACGGCTGCGGATCGAGCGACATGAAGTCGGGTGTCGGGGTGATGTTGCGGATGGCCGCGCTGTTGCGACCGTCAACGGGTCGCAGCACGCCGTACGACCTCACCTACGTGTTCTACGACTGCGAGGAGATCGAGTCCGACCGCAACGGCCTCGGCCGTCTCGCGAGCCAACGCGTCGACGTTCTTCGCGGCGACCTGGCGATCGTGCTCGAACCGACGAATGGCGCGGTCGAGGCGGGCTGCCAGGGCACGGTCCGGGTGGAGATCACGCTGAGCGGGACGCGCGCGCACGCCGCCAGGGCGTGGCTTGGACACAACGCGATACACGCGGCTGCGCCGGTGTTGCAGCGGCTGGCCGACTACCGACCGCGCTCGGTCGAGATCGACGGATGTCTTTATCGCGAAGGCCTTTCGGCCGTGCGCATCAACGGTGGCGTCGCGGGCAACGTGATACCCGACGCGTGCACGGTGTCGATCAACTTCAGGTTCGCCCCCGATCGCGATGTCGCTGGTGCGGTCGAGCATGTGCGTGATGTTTTCGCCGGGTACGAGGTCATCGCAACGGACGCCGCACCTGGCGCACTGCCGCGACTCGAAGAACCGGCGGCGGCCGCCTTCGTCGCGGCGATCGGTTTGCCACCCGTCGCCAAGTTCGGCTGGACAGATGTGGCGCGTTTTGCGGAGCTCGGAATACCCGCCGTGAACTTCGGCCCCGGCGACCCCGACGTCGCGCATGTCCGCGACGAGCGCGTCGATGTGCGGGTCATCGAACGCGTGGAGCAGACGTTGCTCGGCTACCTCGTCGGCGCGCCTCTTCTCGGGAGACAAGGCGGCGGATGAGCCGCCTCGAAGGCCGCTCGCCGACGCCTCGCGATCCGAGCGCCGGCCGCCGTCAGTTGCGGCGCCAAGTGGTCGCGTCGCCGAAGAGGCAGCCGCAAGGGAATCGGCCCAGCCGTGATGTTCCCTCGTCAAGGGCAGGACGCCGGGTGCCTCCCGTGCTCGCATTCGCGCTGGTCATGCTCGGCCTGTCTGCATTCATCGGGCTTATTGGCGGAGTCGGCCTGATGGGCAGCCGACCGCTGGTTGGGGCGGTGTTCCTCGTCTTCGCCGTCCTGGCCGTCGCCAGTGCGTGGTCACTCGTGCGCCGCGAACCGCGTGGCTACTGGTCGGCCGTCGTGCTTCTTGCGCTCATCGGGGCGGTCCCGGCAGGCTTCGCGATCAATGCTGGATCGGTCGCCGACACCGTCGTGCTCGTACCGCCGCTGCTGATGGCCGCAATCTTGCTGACACCTCGCGTGCGGGCCGAACTCATCGACCGACGCGACCCGCCGCGCTGAGCTCGGTTTAGCGGTCGACCAGTTTTTCCGAATCCTCCGGGTAGCGAGCACCCTCGACGGCGATGTTGGCCGAAAGAGTCGTGATCTCGTCGACGTCGGCGGCGGCGAGTTCGAGATCGGCGGCCGCCAGGTTCTCCTCGAGTCGGGCGAGCTTGCGAGTGCCCGGAATGGGCGCGAGCCACGGCTGCTGAGCAAGGAGCCACGCGAGCGCGACCTGGGCCGTGGTCGCGTGCAGCCGCGCAGCGACCCGGGTGAGCAGATCGACCACGGCCTGGTTAGTGACACGAGCATCGGCGGCGAAGCGCGGTAGCCCGTTGCGCATGTCACCGGCTTCGAACGTTGTGGTGGTGTCGATCGTGCCCGTGAGGAATCCCCTGCCTAGCGGGCTGAACGGCACAAACCCGATGCCGAGCTCAGACAACATCGGGATGATCTCGACTTCTGGCGCCCGCCACCAGACGGAGTACTCCGATTGCAGCGCCGTGACCGGCTGCACGGCGTGCGCGCGCCGAATGGTTTTGGATGCTGCCTCTGACAGACCGAAGTGCCGCACCTTGCCGGCCTCGATCAGTTCGCGTACGGCGCCGGCGGTTTCCTCGATCGGGATGGCGGGATCGACGCGGTGTTGGTACAGCAGGTCGATGTGGTCACTGCGGAGACGCCGCAACGATCCCTCGACCGCGGCCTTGACGTGTTCGGGCCGACTGGAGAGACCGGTCTGCTTGCCCTCGTCGTCAAACGCCCAGCCGAACTTCGTCGCGATGACGACGCTGTCGCGGACCGGTGCGAGCGCCTCGCCGACGATTTCCTCGTTCACGAACGGGCCATACACCTCAGCGGTATCGAAGAAGGTGACCCCTCGCTCGACCGCCGCTCGGATGACCGCGACGCCTTCTTGTCGGGTGGGCGCCGGCAGATACACCCCGCTCAGGCCCATGCAGCCGTAGCCGATCGCTGAGACCTGCAATCCCTGGCCAAGCGTCCTCGTTCTCATGCGCTACCTCCGTCGACTGGGTCGTTGCCCATACTGGCCCCATGCGCGAGTGGACGAACGACGGTGGTCTGCTGTTCGGCAGACGCGGGGAGTGCGCGGCCCTCGACGGTTTGGTTGCGGGCGCACGAGCCGGACGAAGTCAGGTGCTCGTCGTGCGAGGCGAGCCCGGGATCGGTAAGACGGCGTTGCTCGACTACCTCGAAACGAACGCGGCCGGCTGCCGCATCGCGCGATCCGCCGGCGCTGAGGCTGAGATGGAGCTCGCCTACGCAGGACTGCACCAGATCTGCAGTCCGTTCCTGGATCGGCTCGACCACCTGCCTGATCCACAACGGATCGCACTCAGCATCGCGTTCGGCCTCATCGGCGGAGCTGCACCGGATCGCTTCATGGTTGGGCTCGCGGTCCTGGATCTGTTGGCAGACCGTGCCGAGGAGCGGCCGCTGATCTGTCTCATCGACGACGCGCAATGGCTCGATCGCGCGTCGGCGCAGACGGTTGTTTTCGTCGCGCGTCGATTGGTTGCGGAGCGGATCGGCGTGGTGGCCGCGATACGCGAGCCAAGCGATGAGCGCGACTTCGAGGGCCTGCCGGAGCTCACGATCGATGGCCTCAGTGTTGCCGACGCTGGCCAACTGTTCGATTCGGTGGTCAAAGGGCCGATGGATCCGCGCGTCCGAGATCGGATCATCGCCGAGACGCGCGGCAACCCGCTTGCTCTACTCGAGTTGCCACGTGCCTGGACCACGGCAGAGCTTGTCGACGGATTCGAACAGTCCGACCCGTTGATCAGTCGTATCGAGGAGGGCTTCATCCGGCGTCTGTCGACGCTGCCCGACGACACCCAGTGCCTGCTCGTAGCGGCTGCCGCGGAACCACTTGGCGACGCAACGCTCCTGTGGCGGGCGGCGGCTGCGCTAGCGCTCGGCCCAAACGCGGGAGACGCGGCGGAGGCGGCGGGATTAATCGAGTTCGGCGCCCGAGTTCGCTTCCGGCATCCGTTGGTACGCGCGGCCGCGTATCGCTCTGCATCCACGCAGATGCGGCAGGACGTGCACCGGGCACTGGCGGAGGCGACCGACCCCGACGTCGACCCTGACCGGCGTGCATGGCACCGCGCGAATACAACGCAGGTGCCCGACGAGGAGATTGCTGCTGAGCTCGAAGTGTCGGCTGCGCGAGCGCAGTCTCGGGGCGGCCTGTTAGCGGCCGCCGCTCTACTCGAGCGGGCGGCCCGTCTCACGCCTGATCCCGCCCGTCGGGCGGATCGCGAGCTCGCGGCGGCGTCGCGTAAACGCGGTGGCGGCGCCCTCGATGCCGCTCTTGCGCTGCTGGCCGCGATCGAGGCCGGCCCCGCCGATGAGTTGCGGGCCGCACGGGTGAAGCAGCTGCGAGGACGGATCGCTCTCGATCAGCGAAGGGCGACCGAAGCCGTTCAGGTGCTGGTCGATGCCGCTCAGCATCTGGAGCCGCTCGATCCCGACTTGGCGCGGGAGACGTACCTGGAGGCGCTCGGTGCCGCGATCTTTTCGAGCGCCACGGACGAGGTGGCAACTGGCGTCGCGGCAGCCGCGCGGGCAGCGGCTCCTGTCGAGGGTGAGCCCCGAATCATTGATCTGATTCTCGACGGGTTGGCCACGCGACTAGTGGATGGCCACGCGGCGGCGGTGCCGTCGCTGTCCCGAGCGCTGACGAAGGTGCGAAGCATCGACTACCGCGTCGACGACGTAGGCCGGCTGCTCGGGCTGGTCGGCAATCCGTTCACCGGGTACGTCGCCACGGAGTTGTGGGACTTCGACGCGGGACGCATGGTGGCGCAGCTATTGGTCCGGCGAGCGCGTGACGCAGGCGCGCTCGTGCAGTTGCAATTCGCCGTCAACGAACTCGCAGTTAACGACATGCTGGCGGGGCGGTTGACCGATGCTGCCGCGCTGGTCGAAGAGGATCGCGTGGTCTCTCACCTCACCGGTAACCCACCCGTCGGCTACGCGGCGATCCTCCTCACTGCGTTGCGTGGCGCCGAAACGGCGTCGGCGTCCATCGCCGCGGCCCGTGACCATACATCGGCATTGGGTGAGGGGCGCATCGTGAACTTCGCGGGCTACGCGACTGCCCTGCTGCACAACGGCCTGGGCGAACACGACATCGCAGTGAAGGTCGCGCGCGAGGTGTTCGACCGCGATGCCCTGGC
>DATCDK010000075.1:0-2336 GCA_036510735.1 Acidothermaceae bacterium
AAGACCGGGCAAATCATCAGGGTCGACGGCGACAAAGGCATCGTCACGATCCTTTCGGACTCATGACCTACATCAGGCACTTCCGCGACCTGAGGCTTGCCGATCGCCCTGAAGTGGGCGGCAAATGCGCCAGCCTAGGCGCAATACCGTTCAGTTAGTACCTCGAACGCGGTAGTGGGGAGGGTG
This sequence comes from Acidothermaceae bacterium, assembly GCA_036510735.1. Classification (GTDB taxonomy): domain Bacteria; phylum Actinomycetota; class Actinomycetes; order Acidothermales; family Acidothermaceae; genus PALSA-607. Next base: position 187 of record DATCDK010000075.1, read on the forward strand.
CTGCGGTTGGGGCCAGGCTGCGTGGTGAGCGCGTTTGACGTGCCACTTGGGCATCTTGCGTTTGATGACGCGCGGTGCCGAGCGCTGACGCCGGGCGGGGTTGAGCCGACTGATGAGTCGGTGGAGGAAGAGCAGCCAGCCGGGGCTGTCCCGGCCGTGCTGGTCAGGGGGGGAAAGCGCCCGGGTGGGCGAGGGTTTGCCTGGTGATCCGCAGTGCGGCGACGAAGCTGACCCGGTCCGGGTCGTGCCCGGAATGGGTGGCGGCCTCGGCCATCAGAGAACGGATCGCGTAGTGGCAGCACAGGTGTCCCCAGATCTCTTGAAGGACCAGATCGGGTGACTTCGAGCGCAGCACAGTGCGCGGTCCGCGTTGGTGGGTCTTCAGTTCATCGAAGGTCAGCTCGATCTCCCACCGCTCGGTGTAGGCCGCGGCGAGGTCGGCCGCGCTCACCTCGGCCGGATTCAACACGGTGGTGAAGAGCCGGTAGGTGGCGGGGTTCTCGCATCCGTCCTCGATGGTGTAGTCGATGACCCGGACCAGCATCGGCTCTTGGCGGCGTTCCGCGGCGGGCGTGAGCCCCCGCAGGTGCGCCAGCCACGAACCGTCAGGAAGGTCTTCGAGGTATGCGGGCTTGGGGCCGGACTTGTCGGTGCGGACCCGCCACAACAGGTCGGCTCCGGTCCCGATTGCCTTACGCCACAAGGCATAAGAGAAGAAACCGCGGTCAGCGGTGAGCAGCATCCCTGGCTCCAACCGGTCCAACAGCGGCACGCTCAACGTGGCCTCGGACTGGGAATACTTACCGATCTCGGCGGCGAAGACCGCATGCGTGCCGCACTCGGCCAACGCCAAGACCCGGGCTTGGGGGAACGCCGCCTGCTCACCCTTGTTGACCCCGGGGCGTCCGAAGTGCGCAGTGTTCGCGATCGTGTCGGCGACATCGAGACACATCCCGTCGATCGCGACCAGACGACGTCCAGCCAGCCACACCCCCGGCGTCTGCTCGGCACCGATCGGACGGGCGACCCGCTCGAACAACGCGGCCAACGGCTTCGACCCTAACCGTGCCCGGGCTTGGAAAATCGCCGACTTGCTCGGCGGTCTGTAGCTGTCCTGCCACCCCGAGGCCCACGACAACCCGTCGGTCAACTGCGCCAGCACATCCTCATAGGAACCCTCGGAGTACAGCGCCATCCCGATCGAGAAGTACGCCATCACCCGGGCCGGCAACGACCGATGACGCTGCTCGGTCCGGCCGACATCAGCGATCACCGCATCGACAAGACCCGGCGGGAACACCCGCGTCAGGACCCCTACCGACACCAGATCCGACAGCCGACGATCCGACTCCGGCTTCTTCCAACCAGCACGAGGCATGCCCCCAAACTACACCCGTGTAACCTTAACTGAACGGTATTGGGGCTAGCCGGGCGAGAACGTCGAGCGGCGCGTGCGCGGCCCCGCTCGCAGAACCTGCGACGGCAACTCACGACCGACGATACGTTCCGCCTGCGCTGCAACATCGATGAGCGCTTCGAGATCAACGCCGGTCGCCACCCCCATGTCTTCGACCATGTAGACCAGTTCCTCAGTCGCCAGATTGCCAGAAGCCCCTGGTGCGTAAGGACATCCGCCAAGTCCGCCGACGCTCGCGTCGAAGTCGGCGACGCCGAGTTCCAACGCCGCTAACACGTTCGCCAAGGCAGTCCCCCGCGTGTTGTGGAAGTGCAGGTTCATCGGAATGTCCGCGACCGCCATCCGCATCGAACCAACGAGTTCGGTGACCCGCGTCGGCGTCGCCATGCCGGTGGTGTCTCCGAACGAAAGCCCGTCGGCACCATCGGCAACCGCGCGGCTAGCCACCGAAACGACCCGGCTAACCGGTACGTCGCCCTCGTACGGGCACCCCCACGCCGTCGCGACCGTCACATGGCAGGCCGCACCCTGCTCGTGCGCAAGGGAAATCACTCGAGCGATGTCGTCGAGCGATTCCTCTGTCGAGCGATTCACGTTCGCGAGATTGTGTGTGTTCGAGGCAGACACCACGATCTCGATGACCCGACATCCGGCGTCGAGCGCGCGCACCGCACCCCGCAGATTCGGCACCAGTGCGGAGTACGTGATCGAGGCCGAACGCGAGATCGACGCC
>DATCDK010000076.1:0-6776 GCA_036510735.1 Acidothermaceae bacterium
GAGGATCACCGGTACCGTGCTCGGGCCACCCCCCGCCGTCCAATAGTTGGATTTGAGCCCGAGGTAGGTGTTCGTGCTCACCGTGGCGTTACTGCCAACGACTTGGACGGCGACGATGCGGCCGCCGAAGTCACCTGCGCCGTCGCGGGCGGTGACCTGGATTCCTTGCACCGTGCCGACCGTCGGGTAAGCAGCTTGGAGTGCGGCGGCGGTGATCTGCGCGGTCCAGTCGTGGTTGGGATCGATGGCTGCGGTGTCGTAGGGATCAGCCTCGGCGACGAGATACGGCCGGGCACCGGGTGCGACCTGCCCGCCGTTGCTCGCCGAGAACTGCGTGAAGGCCGGCGCTCCTTGGAAATACAGCGCGATGCCGTTCGTGGCATCGACGGCGGGTGACGCGTTCACGCCTTCGATGGTGTTGACGGTGCCGTTGGCCGCGACGATCGCTTGACCGCCGTAGACCTGGCAAGCCGTCGTGTCGCAGATGTCCCACGCGGCGGTCGGAGTCGCAACCGAGAGCGCGTACGACCGCGCGGCAACGGCTTGCGACTGCAGCGCGGCCGGCAACGCCCAGCTGTCGGGCATCTCCCTCGGCACCACGCCGTAGAGATACGACTGCATGTCGAGCACGTTCACTGCACCCGCAGTTGTCGGGCTCAGACGCACGATACGAATCGAGCCGCGGTACTGCCGCGACGTGCCGTCGCCGTTGTACATGCGCAGGCCACCAGGCGTGGTGAATGTGACCGGGCCCACGGTGTCGGCGGTCGCGCCGACCATGAACGGCTTCCAGGTCTGGTCGGTCGGATCGAGGAACAGGATGTGCATCGCGGTCGCGTCGATCTGGACCTTGTACATCGCGGTCGGCCCGTTCGCGGTTGCGCCCGTTGCTTGGTCGGTCACGGTCATCGGCTGTCCGGGCGGAGCGACCATCGTGATGCCACTCGAGTCGTAGGCGGTGAGGTGCACGCGAATCGGCGGGTTGCCCACCTGCTGCTGTGTCGTACCGGGGTAATAGAAGCTGAGGATCTGCGACGCGGTCAGCCCCTTCTGCGCCGCTCCGAATGCGCCGTACTGGCTCATCCCGATGCCGTGCCCAAAGCCGTGGCCGGTGATCGAGAACACGCCGTTCGCCGGCACGGGAACGAAGTCATCAGCCAACGCTGGCGCCGCCTGCACGACGAGCCCGGTCGTGATGCCGGCAACACCGGCGATGGCGAGTGCAAGACTCGCGATCACGCGACCGAGACGGGACGTCGGAGTGGCAACCTGCACGCGGGCTCCCTAGTGGGCTCGTGGGCCCCGCGATGCCGAGCCCCACATTGATGTCAGTCTCGTCACAGTAACCGCAGAAGTCCCAGCTGCCGCGCAGGACACGGCAGTTGGTGGCGGCCCCACTGGCCGGCGGCGGGAAGCATTGAAGTCCAGCGCTCGCTCTTGCGTGCGCTGGACTGCAATGCCCAGCTCGGTCGCGCCGGGGTCGTGCCGCGCAGTGCCGTTTCCCAGACTGCGCAGACGGAGCCGTTTCCTAGGCTGCGCAGACGGAGTCTGTGGCACATTTTTGCGACTCGTGGCACTATTTGGTTATGGATGCCACAGTGGTGCTTGGGCAGCAGGGGCGGCTTGTCATACCCGCGGAGTTGCGGGCTGAGCTCGGACTTGCACCGGGAGATCGGCTGCATCTTCAGTTAGCGGGTCGGCGGCTCTTGGTGCAACGCCAGCAGGATGCCGTCGAGGAGTTGCGCGGTCTCGCGAACAAGGTGCCCAAGACTCGCTCGCTAGTTGAAGAACTTCTCGCTGAGCGTCTTGCTGCAGCTCTCGCGGAATGACGGTGCTCGACGCGTCGGCGATTCTCGCTCTCGTGCACGACGAACCGGGCGCAGATGTCGTCGCCGCAGCTCTCGGGGCGTCGACACTTGGCGCGGCAAATCTGGCCGAGGTCATCAGCAAGCTTGTCGACGCTGATATCGACGTTGCGCGCGTGCGCGAGTTGCTTTCCGCCGCAGGTGTCACGATCGAGCCCGTTCTCGAACAGGACGCCGAACTTGCAGGCGCGATGCGCGCGCTTGCTGGCGGGAGATCGTTGTCTCTAGGCGACCGTTGTTGCCTCGCACTCACTGTGCGAAGCGACCCACCCGAGGTGATGACCGCCGACAGCGCGTGGGCCGACCTCGACCTACCGATCCAAGTGCGATTACTCAGGTAATCGCCTTCTTCAGGCACCCGCCGCCCCGGTAAGTGCTGAAGCCCAGCGCTCGCTCTTGAGTGCGCTGGACTTCAACGGTTGCCGTGTGTCAGGCGGCGATCAAGCCGAAGGCGATACCGGCGCGCCGAAGCTGTGCCTCGACCGCAGGCATGTCCACTCTCAACGCGATGCTAGGAAAGCGGAGGATGCGGTCGCCACCGATGACCAGATCATTTTGTCGCTGCGCGTCAGCCCAGTAGTTCAGCGTCAGTAGATGCAGGCCGCCGTCAACCTCGACCGCGAAGGCACCGAAGTCTGCATCGAGATAACGTCGCCGCCCGTCGGGACCGCAACGGATCGATTGCTGCAAAGGCGGCGGCAGCCCGACGCGGCGCGCGATCTTGATGAAGTCGATCTCGGAGAGCGAATCTGCGCCGCCTTCGATGTCGGTAACGACCGAGAGCAAATGCCCGCGATGTCGGATCGGACCGGCGACGAGAATCTCCTGCCGCAACATCGCTGCCGTTACCAGCCGCTGTTGCACCGATGCGACGAGGAGTGCGCATGCAATCCGAGGAGACGCCGTCCACGCGGCCGCGTCGACAAACGCGCGGGCACGCCGAATTCTCGGCGGACTGGCCGAAGGGTCCAACTCGAACTCGTCGAAACGCTCTGATCGGTGCCAACGGACACCCGCGATCGCGACTGGATTCGTCTCGGCCGAGACGACGAGATCAAGGACGTCGGGCTCAAATCCCTTGAGTCCATAGGCGCGCGCGGCCGTCCGTCCATCAATTGCGGCGAGTTTCGGTGCGCTGAGAACGGCCGCCCATTGTCGCTGTTCAGATGAAGGTTCGCCACCATGCAGGACGACGGCGAGGCCGATGATCTGCCATCGACGAGCGCATACCCTGCGGCTCACCACGTTTCGATCAAAACCGGTGCTCGCGAGCTGCGCTCGGCTCACCACGCCGCACTGGTCTGCGGCAATCGCGGCGAGCAAATCGTGGTGTTGACACTCTGACAGCCTCGGCATGACCAACACCCTGGCTGTTGCGTGGTCGCTGCAGCACCGGCTGGCGCTCATCTGTGGACGACGCTTGCGGGGTGTTGAAGTCCAGCGCACGTTCTTGCGTGCGCTGGACTCCAGTGCTTGCCGGCGGGACGGCGGGGTGGTGCGGGACGGCGGGGTGTTGAAGTCCAGCGCGCGTTCTTGCGCGCGCTGGACTCCAACGCTTCCAGGCGGGACGGCGGGGTGGTGCGGGACGGCGGGTGGTGCGGGACGGCGGGGTGGTGCGGGACGGCCGGGGGTGCGGGCCGGCGGGGTGGGTGGCTACTTGCGGAGTCGTGAAACGATCCTCGCGCTCAGGCTTCTGGTGGGGGCGAGCCGTGCGCGGGCGAGGATCTCTGCGCGCGTTGCGGGGTCGGCAAGGTCGGGTGCCCGGTAAGGGTTGCGGCAGAAGTCCAGCAACGGCTGGGCGACGGCCGACCACCGGTAGTCGTCGGCGAGTCGGGCGCTGGCCGCTGCGGCCGTGGTACGTGCCGCCTCGTCGTCCAGCAATTCGTTGATCGCGGACGCCAGCCCATCGACGTCCCCCGGATCCACGGTGCGACCCGCACCGGCCCGCTCGATGACCTCGGCGAGCGCATCGCCACGCGTCGTGACGACAGGCAGCCCGGCCCAGAAGTAGTCGAGGATCCGGGTGCGAAACGAGAACGCGGTCTCGACGTGATCGTGATGCGTGCTGACGCCGATCGTCGCGTCGGCGAGGTAGCGGCCGCGCTCGGCGTAGGGGATCCAGCCGGACGAGAACGAATCAGAGAAGAAGACGTGGACGTCGGTCAGCTCGAGTTCGTTCGATAGTTCCCACGCCTCAACCGCCGCACGCATCATCTTGACCACCGGGTTCGGATGCTGCACACCCATGAACACCAACCGCAGCTTTGGTCGAGTGGCCCGCAATTTGTCCACCGCCCGGATCAGCGTGTTGGGGTCGAACCAGTTGTAGATGCCGCCGCCCCACAACAAGATCTCGTCATCGACGCCGATGCCGCGAACCACGCCTCTTAATGCTGGCGCGCCGGCTGGTGGTGGCTCGTCGGCGACACCGAACGGCACCACCCGCAGCAGCGAGCGAAGGGTTGGGTCGGCGTCGTAGATCACCGGGTTGATGCGCCCGCATGCGGCGAGGTGACCCAGCCACATGTCGCGCTGGCGACCCGACGCACACAAGAACGTGTCGCCGAGCACAGCCTGCGTGTTCAGCACATCGATCGTGCCGAAGACCACGCGGCGACGCTCGGCCGCGCCGAGATCACGCGCCTGCTCGAGTTGCTCGAGATGGAACGGGTCATAGAGATCGACGACTATCGCTGGCCCCGCGTCGGCTAGCCACGTATTCGCCGCCAGCACGTCGCCGCCGAGCACGACTACGTCGCATCGCGCTGCGAGTGCACGCAACCCGTCGCCGTCGACGAACTGCCAGTTGCCATCGAGGCCCGGGTTGCTACACGACGCGGTCGATGCGACCTCGACATCATGCTCAGTCGCAAGAACGCGCCCGAGTTCGACGGCACGGATCGCCGGACCAGCCAGCTCCGCACTCAACGGTTCGGTCGTGACGACCGCAACTCGGCGCCGCACGACTTCCACCGGTGTCAGTGATTCTCGGGATCGCACAGGTAGTCGTAGATGCCGCGAAACGCAGCGTCCCAACTGCCGTGGCGAGCAGCAATGTCGGCAACGGCGTTGCCTGCCAACCTGCGACGCAGCTCGGGGTCGACGACCATGCGCTCCATCGCGTCAACGAGACCTGGCACTGTGCGACGCGCAAGTAGCGAGTTCTCGCCGTCCTTGAGAATCCAATGACCCCAAGAATTGTCGAACGCGACAACCGGCACACCGCATGCCATCAGTTCGAGCGGCAGATACGACGGGTGCTTCGAGACTGTGAGGGCGAGGCCGACGTCGCAGTGCCGGTAGAGCTCACCGGTTGCCTTGTACGGGAGGAGCCCCAGCTGCTTGATCGCGTCGGCAGCGTCAGGATCGGTCGCCCAAGAGCCGGCCGTAACGATGCGGACGCCGTCGCCGAGCCGTTCCTTCAACTCTCGGAGCGCAAGGGATGCGAGCTCCCAGCAGTTGCGCCAGTGGCCTGGCCGCGCATAGACGAACACCGTGGTTGGCGCGTCGTCGGAGCGGAACGGCCGGTCGTGGGCGTGGAACACCGAAGGATCGATCGCGGGCATGAAGCTCATGCCCTTGCCGCCGTACTCGTCGGCGTAGATCTGTCGCAGGTTCTCGGTGTTGCACAGCGCATAGAGACCGAGTCGGTAGGTCTCCTCGGCCAACGCGTATGACGTGCTCGCCGGGTAGAACATCGGTTCGAAGTCTTGTACCAGGTAGAACTTGCGCCTCGTGTTCTGCGCCCGCGCGACGGCGTATGCCGTGAGCCAAAGCGTCGCGATCGACGCATCGGCCGGCGGCACGAGTTCGAGACTCGCGCTGTCGGGTCCGTCGAAGAAGCTGATCTCGCTGTCGGCGAGGGACGGGAACGCAGCGGTAATCGCTGACCGCACGAAGAAGTCGGGCCCGCTCCCCCAGACCACAAAACGGTTCTGCACGCCGTGGTTACGGTGCAAGTAATCCGCGAGCCTCAACGCGGTGTTGATGCCGCCGTAGAACGGGGAGTCGATGTCGGGGATGAACCAGTTGATCGTCTTGACGTCGAGGTGTGCGGCGTTGGTCGCGTGCAGATTGGCGATCGCGGCGACGTCGACGTCACTGACCCGGCAGGTGTCGGCGAGCATCGTCGACTCGGCGGCATCACTGCGCTGCCGGAACACCTGGAAATCGCGTCCCAGCGGGCCAGCCAACCTGCTCGCAGGGGTCGGCTCTTGGAGACCGCGCAGTTTCGGCTTGCGGCTCGACAGCGACAGATTCGGTGAAAAGTACGGATCGCCATTGCCGAACAGCCACGGGTTGTATCGCCAGTAGCTGGCGAAGAAGTCCTCGGTCGGGATCGCCGAGCCACGGGTTGCCGACTCGAGGTGTCGCACACCACCGAACGGTGAGCACACGTTGCGCAGCCCGAGCTGCGTGGTGTCGAGGCCGATGGCGACGTCACTGCCGCACAGGATGAACCGCTCGTCGAAACCACCGACGCGGTCGAACGTTTCTCGCCGAATCGCCAGGCATGCACCGGTGACCGCGAGCACGTTGCGATACCAGTCAGTCGGGCCCATCAACGAATCGGAACCTGGCTCCATGCCCTCGAAGACGTGGTCGGCGAATCCGCCCATGCCGAGGATCACGCCAGCGTGCTGGATCTTGCCGTCCGCACGGGTGAGCTGAAGGCCTGCGACGCCGATCTCCGGCCGCGACGCCCAGCCGACAATCTCGTGCAGCCACGACGGGTCGGGCAACTCGATGTCGTCGTTAAGGAAGACGAGCACCTCACCGCGTGCACCGGCCGCGGCTTCGTTGTTGACCCGCGAGTAGTTGAACGGAGTCTCGGTCCACCATTGGACATTCAGATCGAGACCGGTCGAGTGCTCCGCGTACCAAGCGTCGTTGGCTTCGGACTGGCCGCCG
>DATCDK010000077.1:0-2149 GCA_036510735.1 Acidothermaceae bacterium
CCGGTCTGGCGCTCCCTCGACATCGCCAACGACGACTTCATCCGGACGACGGAACTGCGGCACACCGAGCGCGTGCAGGCCTTCTTGCAAGGCCTCAAAGACAAGGGCGAAATCTACGAGGGCCTCTATGAGGGCCCTTACTGCGTGAGCTGCGAGGAGTTCAAGCTCCCGGGCGACCTGCTCGACGGCACCGGCGCGTACGCGGGCGTGAAGGTGTGCGCGATCCACGGCATACCGGTCGAGTACCTCAGCGAGACCAACTACTTCTTCCGCCTCTCGAAGTACGGCGACGCGTTGCTCGCGCACTACGAACAGCATCCCGACGCCGTCGAGCCCGAGAGCGCGCGCAACGAGGTACTGCAGTTCATCAAGCAGGGCCTGAAGGATCTGTCGATCTCGCGGTCGTCGTTCGACTGGGGCATCAGGGTGCCGTGGGACGACACCCAAGTCATCTACGTGTGGTTCGACGCGCTGCTCAACTACGCGACCGCCGTCGGGCTCGAAGCACCAGACGCGGAAGGCAAGGAAAAGTTCGCGCAGACCTGGCCCGCCGACGTCCATCTTGTTGGTAAAGACATCCTGCGTTTTCATGCAGTGATCTGGCCCGCGATGTTGCTGGCGGCCGGGGTTGCCCTGCCACGTAAGGTTTTTGCGCACGGTTGGCTGCTTGTCGGCGGCGAGAAGATGAGCAAGACGAAGCTCACTGGTATTGCGCCGGCCGAGATCACCGACCACTTCGGGTCCGATGCGTTTCGCTATTACTTCCTGCGCGCGATCACGTTCGGCCAGGACGGTTCGTTCTCGTGGGAAGACATGAGTGCGCGCTACACGTCCGAGCTCGCGAACGGCTTCGGCAACCTTGCGTCGCGCGTGACCGCGATGACCGAGAAGTACTTCGACGGAAAGCTGCCAGGGCCGGACGACGCGGGGCCGGCCGAGGCTGCGATCGCGCTCGTCGCGGCGCGTTCGGTCGAGGCTGCAGATGCGGCGGTTCTGAAGCTCGACTTCCAGGGTGGGCTGGCCGCCGTCTGGGACCTCGTCGGTGCGCTGAACGGGTACCTCAGCGACGAGGCGCCGTGGAAGGTCGCGAAGGCGATCGATTCCGATCCGGCCGCGAGGGCCCGGGTCGCGACGATCCTCTACACCGCGGCCGAGGGGTTGCGGGTGCTGGCGGTCGTGCTGCACCCGTTCATCCCGCGCGCGACCGCATCACTGTGGGTCGCGCTCGGTGCCGAGGCCGTCCTCGGGCCGCTAGCAGCGCAGAACCTGACCGATGCCGGGCGCTGGGGGCAGCTGCCGGTCGGCGCCGCCATCACCAAGGGCGAGTCGCTCTTCCCGCGCCTACTCGACGACGCCCCGCCAGCGTGATCTCCGGCCCGCCGCCGAAATCCTGCGCGTTTACCGCCCTCCCGGGGCAGCAAGTGCGCAGGATTCCCGGGCTCCGACCGTGATCTCCGGGGCGCCCCCGCCGGCTCCCGAGCCGCTGCGGGTCGAGACGGTCGACTCCCACTGCCACCTCGACGCGATGCACCTCCCCGTCCCCGACGCGATCGCCGCCGCCCAGGCGGTCGGCGTCCGCCGGCTGGTCACCGTCGGCGACACCATGGAGTCGTCGCGCTGGTGCGCCGCGACCGCCAACGCGTTCACCGACGTCTATGCGGCCGTGGCGGTGCACCCCAACGAGGTCAGTGCTTTCAACGAAGCGGACGCCGATGAGCTGGCGAGTATGGCCGCGCTACCCGACGTCCGGGCTGTTGGAGAAACGGGTCTCGACTACTACTGGGACCGCGTCGATCCGGTCGTGCAACAGGCCGCATTTCGCACGCACATCGAGATCGCGAAACGTGCGGGCAAGGCGCTCGTCATTCACGATCGCGATGCACACGATGACGTGTTGCGCATCCTCGAAGAAGTGGGCGCACCGGATCGCACGGTGTTCCATTGCTTCTCCGGTGATGTCTCGATGTCAAGACACTGCGTGGAGCGCGGCTACTACTTGTCGTTCGCTGGAACCGTCACGTTCAAGAACGCTGGCGCACTGCGTGAAGCAGCTGCGGTCGTGCCGCTCGAGTTGATGCTCGTCGAGACCGACGCGCCGTTTCTTGCACCCGTGCCGTACCGCGGTCGACCGAACGCGCCGTATCTCATC
>DATCDK010000078.1:0-19721 GCA_036510735.1 Acidothermaceae bacterium
CGATCCAATTTGCCATGTAGCCGCCGTAGGACCCGCCCATGGCCGCCGTGCGAGTCGCGTCGATGTCGTCGCGGGCGATCGTCGCGTCAGTGATGGCCATGAGGTCGGCAAATGGAACCGGGCCCCAATTGCCCCAGCCGCGTTGGACGAAGTCATCTCCGTAGCCCTGTGACAGGGCCGGGTCAGGCAGCAGCACAGCCCAACCGCGGGCGGCCAGCAGCCACGGATTCCAGCGCCAGCTCCAGGCATCCCAGCTCGCCAGCGGGCCACCGTGCACCCACAGGGCCAACGGCGCCGGGTGATCGGCCGTGGCGCTGTCGGGTAGCACGAGCCACGCCCGCACCCGGGTGCCGTCCGGCGCGAGCGTCTCGACCTCCTCGACGTGGCCGGGCAGGTCCAGCGGCCGTCCCGGCCCTCGCAGCACGACGGGCTCCTGGTCGGCGATGTCGGGGTTGAGCCGCACCGGCGTCATCGGCCGATCGACGTCGGCCCGCAAGGCGAACAGGTCGCGCCCGGCTGGGGCGACGTTGACGCTGCTGTAAGCACCGGCAGCGGTGAGCTTGACGACGATGCCGCTCTCAACGTCGACGCGGAATATCGGACGGCGGCCGTTGTCATCCGCGGTAAAAAACACCGCTGACGAATCTGTGCTGAACACCGGGCTAGCTGGCCACAGAGGGAAACCCGGCAGCAGGTCGCGCCCGGCGCCCGACACTGTATCGATCAGCCACAGCGTGAGCCGTGGCGCGCGCTCGTAGGTGGCCTCCGTCTCATCGATGCACACGATGAGGCGCCCATCGGGCGAGATCGCAGGATGGTCGTACCAATGCGAGCAGGCGTCGCCGGCACCGAGGTCGGCGTCAGCGTCGGTCGAGGTCGGCGGCGTGCCAGCCAGCACCCGCCGGTTGCCAGTCGCAGTGTCGATCACCACCAGCGATCTCGATTCCCGTCCCCGCGCGTGCACCTCGTGCCAGGCCGCCACCACCACGGCACCATCGGAACTGATCGCGATCGATGGCTCATCGAGCGCACGGCCTGCGGACGGCGCGAGGTCGCGCAACATGGCAGCGTCAGCGTCAGGATCTACGCCGTCGCGCGCGTCGGCGGCGACCTCAACCGCCTGCTCTACAACGAAGAGCCGTACCTGGTCAGGACCAAGGTCGTGATCCCAGTGCCGCACGGGAGTGCTCTCATGCAGCAGAGCACTCACGCCGGCCTTCTTGCGAGCCTCCCTTCGGTCGGCGTCAGTGTCGGCAGCACCAGGCAAGACGCTCCCCGTCACGACAACGGTGCCGGCGTCGCGCGCGACGTAAACCCCCGTCAACCCACCCGGCGCGCTCACCAGGGTGCGCGGCTCGCCGCCAGCGACGGGCAAGCACCACAGAGATGGGACCTGGCTGGACGCGCCCGCGGCGTCAGCCAGGTCCAGTGCCTTGCTCCCCTTGTCACCGGCAGGGCGTTTCGAGATGAACAGCAAGTCGCCCCCCGCTCCGAACGCGGGCTCCGACTCACCGGCCGCCGAGCGAGTCAGCCGGCGCGCGGGTCTAACGCCGTCGAGATCGACCTCCCACAACGACGTCTGGAAGGTCGTCCGGTCGGACGACAGGGTTTGCACCGAGCACACCAAGCGGGTGCCGTCAGGAGAAAGCACCAGACGCTCGATACGCGGCAGTGCGTTGTAGTCGTCAAGGTTGGTGAACGCACCAACGGGATCGCCGCGATGCGACACCGACGTGGGGTCAGCTGTCATACCGTCGACCCTACCCACTGAACCGGCCACCGGAGCGGCGCCGGACAGCAGGCAGCCGAGGTGCGTCGTGCGCTGGACCGAGCGACCTGACCTACACAGGATTGGATAGGGACTGCGTGGGTGCTGCGAGCATCCTCGCTGGCTTGCAAGCGCCGAGACTCCTTGTCTGGCTGGAAATCCTTGTCGTCGTCTGCGAGTTGGTCGCACGGCTCGTCGATCAGCGCGCAAGCAGCGCATGCAACGTGTCACCTGCGGCGTCTGGCATCTCGAGGGTCTTCGTCCGGCTGGCCGCCCCGCTGACCACAACGACGTCCCGCTTCGCGATCCCGAAAGCTACGGCGACGGCATCCACCACAGCGGCCGTCGCCTTGCCGTCTACTGCCCGCTCCGCCACCCGGACGACGAGCATGCCGTCATGTGAGCCGCCGACGCCCGGCTGGCGGCTTCCCGGATGCACCCGCACGACGATCCTCATCACCCCACCGTGCCATAAGCCCGGGCCAGACCATCCACACGAACTGGGGCATGTACTCCGCACTGAGGCGCACAGGATCAGGACCGTCAATGCCGCAAATGCGGTCGTGCGAGCGCCGCGATGGCGACGGGTACCGTCGAGGTATGAATCGGCCAGTGCTCGTCGCGCTCGCGGGTAGGCCGGGTACCGGCAAGACAACGATCGCGACGCCATCTGATGGCTGTGCGAACTGGTGACGGCGCTCGCCGGGCACCCCGTCGGACATTGCGAGTTCCTTCTTGCGCCGCGGCATCGACGACAACCTAAGGGGCTGCTTCCGGGCACGGCGCCCTTCACGGTCGTGCCGGTTGAGTGGCGGGCGACCACGGCTCAGGCGCCCGGTCGAATAGGGCGCGCACGTCGGTGACAGGTATCGGCACCTCGTCTCCGGCGGCGAGGAACAACGTCGGCACCGGTCTGCTCCAGGCGAATGTCAGATTCAGGTGGAGGACCCCAGACCTTGGGTGGTCACCCCCGCCGGGTCCCATCGCCACGACAGCGCATACCCGCGGTTCGCTCTCCGGGGTCGCAAGAACCGTCCAACCACCGAGCTGTGTCCTGCCAAGCCGATCCGCTCCGCGTCGATGCGAAATTCGGCGCTCGCGTCACCGGTGGTCGTCGCTTCGGGCGCCAGCAATCTGTTGATAAGGAACCGAACGTCTGGCACCCGGCTGCCGACAATCGCGTCGATGCGTGCTTCACGCATGGCCGCGGTTTCGCCCTCGTGGCGTCTCAATTCCTTCGCGACCACTTCTGAGTGATCGAGACTTGCGACGACGTATCCGTGACTAGCGAGGTGGTTGCAAAGAAAGGTGGCCGACCGGCGATGTCCACCGGCGTGATGCGAGAACACGACCAACGGATATCCGGACGACGGTGGCGCCGAGTCGGATACCGGGAACCAAACTTCGCAAGGAAAGAGCCTGCCCCGCGCCGCATCTCGTAGCTCGAGAGTTCGCAGACGGACCTGAAAACGTCCAAGGACAAACGGGTCATAGACCGTCGGATCCATCACCACACATTAGGCGCGCACTGCCGTCGTCCAACGTCATGTGAAGCAGCGTTCTCCCACGGCGTACTGCACAACGACGACAGGGTCGACCACGGGATCGAGCGCGGGGCGATACTTGGCCGGTCGATCGTCGCGGTGCTGCGCTGAGATGAGGATGAACATTCGCATGCGGAGCCAGCATCGTCGCAGCATCTTGTCGCGGATGTCGCTAGCGCTTCCTGCGGGCTCGCTCATTCTGATCAATGGGCTGTCCGGAGGCACCGCTGCTCGCGCTTCGACGAACCCACCGGCATGGCAGCACGCGATGCCGGCCGCGGATCCGCCCAGCTTGGAGCCTTACACGGCGGCGTCCGCTGTTGACGACCCCGCCGTGGGCCAGCTTGTGCTGTACGACCCCATCGTGTTCACGAACTGTTCGGGCGCGAACCCGTTGTGGGTTTGGGACGGCGAGACCTGGAGCAATCCGCCCGGCGGTGCGGATGCACCAGTTCGTGAGAGTCCGACCATCGTCTATGACGGCGCTACGCGTCGCGTCTTGATGTTCGGCGGTGACCGGCCCAGTTGCGGCGGCCAGCCGCGCACGGCCCTTGCAGATACCTGGGAGTGGAATGGCAGCCGATGGGTGCAGCAGCACCCGGCCACCTCGCCCGCCCCCGGGGCCGGGGCTTGTGCGGCGTACGACCTCGATACGAAGCAGGTGGTGATGTTCGGCGGCAGCGGCATCTCAGGTGTCTCGGACCCGAACACCTGGACGTGGAACGGCACGAACTGGACTGCGCATCAACCCGCCCCGTCGCCGCCGACTGCGGGTTCGTGCGGGATGGCCTACGACTCCGTTCGACACCAGCTGCTGCTGACAACCGAAGACAGTGCGAGTTCGACGGTTGAGACTTGGGCGTGGGATGGCGCAGCATGGTCTCAACTTCCGTCTTCTGGACCAACGGAATACAACCTGATCCCAGCGATCACCTTCGATGGGGATTTGGGTGAGGTTGTGCTTTATAACGGCAGGACGCCGTGCACTGGGACCTTCTTTACCGGCGGCTGTGGAACACCGGTCAGTCAGACTTGGGCGTGGAACGGAGCCAATTGGCAAGACGTCAGCGCAACACTGTCGCCCGCATCTCGATTCAACGGCGCACTGGCGTTCGACAACGCGACGCATCAGCTGGTGTTGTTCGGCGGTTGGCCGGAGTTCGGCGCGACTGTCGCCGACACCTGGATCTTGGCAGCCAAAGGAACATCGTCGGTCGTACCCCAACGGTTGGCCGGCGCAGATCGGGTAGCCACCGCGGTCGCCGTGTCGCAGGACGAGTTCACTGCACCACAGTCGGCGTCTGCCGTCGTGCTCGCGCGAGGCGATGGGTTCGCTGATGCTCTTACGGGAGGCCCGTTGGCCGTGGCCAAGAAGGGCCCGTTGCTTCTCACGTCGTCCGGCTCGCTCGACTCAAGCACCAGTGCGGAGATCAGTCGCGTACTCGCGCCAAGAGGCATTGTCTATCTGTTGGGTGGTACGTCCGCCCTGTCGACCACAGTGCAAGCGCAGGTCACGGCGCTCGGCTTTACCGTCGTCCGGATCGCCGGCCCAGATCGGTACGGAACCGCGGTCGACGTCGCTGGCGTTCTCGGAAATCCGACGACGGTGCTCGAAGCAAGCGGCATTGATTTTCCCGATGCCCTTGCGGCTGGCCCGGCGGCGTCACTTGAGCACGCTGCAATTCTGCTGACCATCGGTTCATCGCAGGCGAACCCGACTGCTGCGTACCTTGCCGCGCACCCCGGTGCGCGATTCGCCATCGGTGACCCCGCCGCGACTGCCGACCCCGCAGCCGTCGCGATCGTGGGTGCCGACCGCTACGCCACGAGCGCAGCCGTGGCGCGTGCGTTCTTCCCCAACGCGACCTCGTTTGCTGTTGCCACGGGCGCCGGTTTCGCTGACGCGTTATCCGGCGGCGCCCTTTCCGGCGCGCGTAGCCAACCGACACTTCTGCTGCCCGCGACGGGAGCCATCCCTGAGTCAGTCCACGCGTTCGTTGCCACTCACGCCGGTGGTGTAGTGGCCGTGCAAGCGTTCGGCGGCACCAGCGCCGTAGGTGCCTCCTCTATCGCGGCGCTGGGTGCGGCCATGGCCGGTTCGTGATGCCGATCCAGGTCGGCAGCTTCTCGAGCCGAATTCACTGGGTTGCCAGCAGTTACGTGGGTTTTCGATAGGCCGACGAAACGCTCCGACCGCTAGCGTCGAAGGCATGCGTGTCTTGGTCGTCGAAGACGAGCCCTACATGGCAGAGGCCATCCGGGATGGCCTGCGCCTGGAAGCGATCGCCGCCGATATCGCCGGCGACGGTGACACCGCGCTGGAACTGCTGAGCGTCAACGCTTACGACATCGCGGTGCTCGACCGCGACATCCCCGGACCCTCCGGTGACGAGATCGCCGAACGCATCGTCGCCTCCGGCAGCGGCATGCCGATCTTGATGCTCACTGCTGCCGACCGTCTCGACGACAAGACATCCGGGTTCGGACTCGGCGCCGACGACTACCTGACGAAGCCGTTTGAACTCCAAGAACTCGTGCTCCGTCTCCGAGCGCTCGACCGCAGGCGCGCCCACAACAGGCCACCCGTGCGGGAGATCGCAGGTCTGCGGCTGGATCCGTTCCGCCGCGAGGTCTACCGCGACGGTCGCTACGTCGCGCTCACCCGGAAACAGTTCGCGGTGCTCGAGGTGCTCGTCGCTGCCGAAGGCGGCGTCGTCAGCGCCGAACAGCTACTCGAGCGGGCATGGGACGAGAACGCAGACCCGTTCACCAACGCCGTGCGCATCACAGTCTCGGCATTGCGCAAGCGCCTCGGCGAACCACAGTTCATCGCCACCGTGGCGGGCGTTGGGTACCGAATCGACACCGGGCCGGACGTCGCAGGCGCGGGAGGCGAGCATGGATAGGGCGCCCGGTTTGAGCGTCCGTCTCAAACTCACCCTCAGCTACGCCGGCTTCCTCATGCTCGCGGGCGCCTTGTTACTTGCCGCGGTAGCGGTGTTCCTCGTGCGATACGTACCCCTTCACGAGTTCGTCTTCGCTCACCCTGGAGCAACCCCCGAGCGGGGGCCCAGCCGCCGCGCTCTGCTGGCGGACTTCATCCCGACCGCGGCCGTCGCACTGGCATTGCTGCTGGTGTTCGGTCTGACTGGTGGATGGATTCTGGCTGGCCGGATGCTCGCCCCACTGACCCGCATCACCGAGGCCACCCGCCTCGCCGCGAACGGCACGCTCTCCCACCGGATCCGGCTACCCGGCCACAGTGATGAGTTCCGGGAACTCGCAGACGCCTTCGATGCCATGCTCGCGCGGCTCGAAGCACACATCGCTGAACAGCAGAGATTCGCGGCCAACGCGTCCCACGAACTGCGCACCCCGCTGGCGATCACGCAGGCTCTTCTCGAGGTGGCCCGCGATGACCCGCACTCCGACACCGCCGAGCTCGTCGAACGACTGCGCGTCGTCAACACGCGAGCGATCGACCTAACCGAAGCGTTGCTTCTGCTTAGCCGCGCCGACCAGAAGGCCTTCGCGCCCGAACGCGTCGACCTGTCGCTCGTAGCGGAGGAGGCCACGGAAACACTGCTCGCCTTCGCAGAAGAGCGCGGCGTCACTATCAAGACATCTGGCGACGTATCCCCCGCCCTCGGCTCACACGCGCTCCTGCTGCAACTGACGACGAACCTCGTGCACAACGCGATCGTCCACAACCTGCCTCACGAAGGCACCGTATGGGTCAAGAGCACCGATCACTCCAAGGCTGTGGTGCTCACTGTGGAGAACACAGGCGAGCAGGTCACCCCACAGCTAGTGGCAACGTTGGTCGAACCGTTTCGTCGCGGCACTGAACGCATACGGTCCGACCACGCCGGCGTCGGCCTCGGGCTCGCAATCGTCAAGAGCATCACCCAGGCACACGGCGGGACCCTGACCCTCACTCCCCGGGCGGGTGGCGGGCTATGCGTCACGGTGCGGCTGCCCGCCTACGTGATGGGGAAATCAAAGTAGCTCTGTGGATACGGCTCGTGTTTTAGCGTGTAGTGCCACCATTCGCGATCGTAGGAGTCGAAACCGCAAGCTTCCATGACGGAGCGAAGCTGGTGACGGTTTCGCGCTTCGACTTCCGTGATTGCTGTTGCCCTATGGTGGGACACCGCGTCCATCAGGTCATGGTCACCGCCCATCGGCACAAGTTCATCGGTTGCCAGGTCGTACAGCGTCAGGTCGACTGTGGCACCCCGGCTGTGGCCCGACTTGGCGGCCACATATCCCTGTTCGAAGATTTCGGGTCTATCAATGTTCGGGTAGTGCCGCGGCTTCGTTCGGCCGTCCTCCGGCTGCTGCGACCAGCGCAGGAAGCAATCTACGGCACGTTGTGGGCGATAGCCGTCCCAGAGGAGCAAGCCGAAGCCGAAGGATGCGGCCTTTTCTCGCGCTCTGTCGAGGGCTGCGCACAATGCCCGCGTGCCGACGATGCGATTGGCGTGGTAACCGTCCACGGGCTTGCCGGTGAAGTTGTCCCACGTGGCGTACTTGGCATCCCAGCGTATTCCGGGTACGAACTCGTCGACAAAGACGAAGTCGTCGTTCATTCTCTTTTTCCGTGCAGCGTCAGCGATATGAGCCGATCGATCACTTCAGCGAGGGGTAAGCCTGCCGCTGCCATCATTCTCGGGTAGCGGCTGTATGAGGTCATGCCGGGTAACGTGTTGACCTCATTGAGAACTACTGTTCCATCTTCGGTTAAGAACATGTCGACCCGCGCCAGTCCCTTGCATCCCAAAGCGCGGTAGATGACTTTCGCCGCCTCCTGCACGCGCTCGCGAGACTCTGCTGACATGTCGGCGGGAACTATGAATGCTGCATTTGCAGAGCCGCTCTCGGGATCGCTCTCCTGATGGATTCTGAAGAAGCCATGAGATAACGAGATTCGGTCTACCTCGCCTGCGACCAATCCGAGTCGCTCTCCTAGAATCGCGCAGCCCACCTCGCTGCCGACGACGGCCTCTTCAATCAACACCTTCGAGTCGAACTGCCGTGCGGTTTCAACCGCGCTCGGCAGTTCCTCTTTTCTCGATACCTTGCTGACGCCGAAGGATGAGCCAGAACGCGCCGGCTTGACGAAGATGGGATAGGGAAGGCTGCTGGGATCGATCTTCGCGTGCGCTGTCAGCACCCAGTGTTTCGGTACGGCGATTCCCGCGCTTCTGGCGACGATGTAGGCCAAGGATTTGTCCATGCACAACGCGGAGCTTTGGATGTCACAACCTACGTATGGGATGCCGGAGAGCTCAAGCAGACCCTGTATCGCACCGTCCTCGCCGAGCCTGCCGTGCAGCACGGGAAGCACAACATCCAAACGGACCATGTCGTACCGTTCACGCTCGAGGACCAGCAATCCGTGAACGCTTCTATCCGGTGACAACACGGCTGGACGGCTACCGCCGTTCTCCCAATCCGCGCCAGGGGCGGCACACAGTTTCCACGCACCAGTCGTCGTGATCCCGATCCAGAATGGCTCGTACTTCTCAAGGTCGAGGCATTTCGCGACCTCTTGCGCTGACTTGACGGAGACAGGATGTTCCTCGGAGCAGCCGCCGAATATGACGCCGACCTTCAGCCGATCCACGCTGCGTTCTCCTCTTCAAACGTGAGGCAATTGACGATCGAGTTTTCGACGGTGTCGATCAACGCGTGATCTGTGTAGTAGGCCGTGTGCGGACTAATGACGACGTTCGGCAACTGTTGGAGGCGCGACAGCGGCTCGTTGTCGATGGGTTTGTTTCTCCAGTCGGCGTAGAAGATTCCGTCTTCTCCTTCAAGGACATCCAACGCCGCACCAGCCAGCTTGCCGCTTTCCAACGCCGAAAGAAGAACCTCGGTGTGCACGAGTGAGCCGCGTCCCGTATTGACAACGAATGCGCCGCGCTTCATCTGCTCGATACGTCGACGATTGAGGAGATGGTGAGTGTCCGCCATGAGCGGAGTGTGGAGTGTGACGATGTCGCTCTGCCGCAACAATTCGTCGAGCGGGACGTAGCGGGCGGGGGTCGTGGGACGAGTGTCATAGGCCAATATCAGGCAGCCGAATCCCCGCAGCCGGTCCATGACCGCTGCCCCAATGCGTCCGGTTCCGATCACCCCCACGGTCAGATCGCGTAGTTCCTTCCCGCGCACGTCATGGAGCCGGTAGTCATGAGTGTCTGTACGGCGGATGACGGATTTCGCGTTTCGCACCGCCATCAGCATCAGCATCAGCGTGTAGTCAGCCACGCTGTCGGGCGAGTAGGCGACGTTGCCAACGGAGATGCCGACGCTCTCCGCGTAGTCCACATCGATGTGGTCATATCCAATGCTCCGTGTGGAGACATACGCGACGCCGGCAAGGCTTAGCGCCAGCAGGGTGGAGTTCGTGACGCGAGTCTTGTGGCCGACGCTGATGCATCGGTTGCCGCGCACCAACTCGACATTGCTCTCGGAGAGCGCTGCCTCCGTGATGGTTGGCATAACGCCAAAACGGGGCGCGATCTCGCGGAACACGGCGGCCTCATCTGGCCCGCATCCGTATACCGTGATTCCCCGCGCCGGCGCGCTGTAGGTCATGCCTCCAGTGAAGGCACCATGATGTTGCCAGCACGTATGAGGTTTTCGATACGCCGTCGATATGTCGCCCGCCGTAGCGTGCGAGCGCATGTCGCTGCGGTTCGCCGGCGCTCGTGCTAGCCGGGCATGATTCCGCTCAGCATCGATGAAATCGCCGCGATTGTCGGTGGGACTGTCGAGGGCGACGGCACCATAGCAGTGACCGCCCCGGCCGTCCTCGACAGTCGGCAGGCCGAACCGGGTGGCCTCTTCGTCGCTTTCGCCGGCGAACACGCGGACGGCCACAACTACGCCAGCCAGGCCGGCAAGGTCGGCGCGGTGGCCGTACTGGGCACTCGGCCCACGCCGCTGCCCAGCGTGATCGTCGAGGACGCCCAGCCTGCGCTGCAGGCGCTCGCCGCGCACGTTGTAGGTCGGCTGCGCCACGAGCTGACCGTCGTTAGTGTGACCGGCTCGCAGGGCAAGACCAGCACCAAAGACCTGTTGGCAGCGGTGCTTTCGAGGACCGCGTCGACGATCGCCACGATCGGCTCGTTTAATAACGAGCTCGGCGTACCGCTCTCCATGCTGCGGGCCGCCGCGGCGACCAGGTTCCTCGTCCTGGAGATGGGAGCCCGCCACATCGGCGACATCGCCGAGCTCACCGCCCTAGTTGCGCCCGACATCGCCGTCGTCCTCAACGCCGGGCAGGCGCACCTCGGCAAGTTCGGGTCGCGCGAGGCCATCGCCCAGGCCAAAGGCGAACTCGTCCAGGGGTTGGCGCAGGGTGGCACCGCGATTCTCAACGCCGACGACCCCAGGGTGATGGCGATGCGGTCCCTCACCGACGGCCCGGTGCTGACCTTCGGCTACGCGGAGCACGCCGACGTGCGGGTGGTCGACCTGGCGACGGACCGGCGCGGGCGTCCGTCCTTCGCGCTGCAGACCGGCGACGGCTCGGCGTCCGTCGCGCTTCAGCTCGTCGGCGCCCACCAGGCGCTTAACGCGTCGGCTGCCGCGGCGGCGGGGCTGGCGGCCGGCGTGCCCCTCGACGTGGCCGCTGCGGCGCTGTCCACCGCCTCGCTGTCGAAGTGGCGCATGGAGCTACGCGACCTCGCCGACGGTGCGACGCTGCTCAACGACTCCTACAACGCCAACCCCGACTCGACCCGCGCTGCCCTGGACGCTCTAGCAGCGATCGAGGGCGGACGGCGGATCGCCGTCCTCGGCGAGATGCTTGAACTCGGCGACGAAAGCGACGCCGAACACCGCGCCGTCGGCGAGTACGCCGCATCCCGCGCCGACATCGTGATCGCGGTTAGTGAGGGCGCCCAGCCGATCGCCGACGGCGCAGGCGAGCGGGCGGTGGTGCTGGCCGACAACAACGCGGCCGTTGACTGGCTGCGCAGCCACCTCGTCGCCGGCGACGTGGTGCTCGTTAAAGCCTCACGCGGGGCGCACCTCGACGAGGTCGCCGCCGCACTCACGTAGTTCAGCGGGACCTAGGCATGGTCTTGGTATTTCGATGGAACGAGTTTCCAAGGGCTGACACAGTCTGCAGATGGTTCACAACGTTGCTCTGGTTCTCGGTGGTGGTGGGGCCGCCGGAAATGCGTGGGAGATCGGTGTCATCGCCGGCTTGGCCGAAGGTGGTGTCGATCTCACAGAGGCCGCCGACTTGGTGGTGGGCACGTCGGCCGGTGCCACTGCGGCAGCGCAGGTGCGCAGCGGCATACCGGCGGCCGATCTGTTCGCCTCGGTGCTGTCCCCGCCGGTTCAACCGGTCGGACAGAACCCGGAGCGGCCGCCGTCCCTGCCGATGGCCAGGGTGTTCGAGCGGATGAGGGCAATCGGCGCCGCGGCTACCTCGGCAGCCGATCTACAACGTGCGATGGGCGCGTTCGGGTTGGAGAGCGACTCCACAATCGGATCCGGAGCAGCACAGCGCCGTGCAACGGTCGCCGCCAGGCTGCCTAGCCCGCAGTGGCCGGACAGGCCGATGATCGTGGTGGTCCTCGACGCGCACACCGGCGAGTTAGCTGCGTTCGACCGCGATTCCGGCATCGAACTCGTCGACGCGGTCACCGCGAGCACTGCGCTGCCCGGCCTGGTCCCCACCGTCAGCATCAACGGCTCTCACTACATCGACGGTGGCGTGCGCTCGAGCGAAAATGCCGACCTTGCCTCGGGCTATGCGAACGTCGTAGTGCTCTCGCCGTTGGGCGGACGAAACCGGACGCCGGAACAGGGCGCGGACCCGGCCGGTCAGTTCGAGGGCCTGCGCAGATTCCCGGGTGCGGATCTGGAAAGCCAGGTCGAGACCCTGCGCATGCAAGGCAGCCACGTCGAGGTGATCACGCCGGACGCCGATTCCCGAGCCGCAATGGGCACGAACCAGATGGATCCCACGACCCGCATCCCCTCCGCCCGTGCCGGTTTCGCCCAAGGCAAGCAAGAAGCGACCCGCGTGACGTTCGTCTGACGATTGCGAGATGGCTACCGGATGACGCGGTAGTCGGCGAGCAGATAGCCAGTCGGTGAGGTCGCGCAACGGACCGACTCGGGGCGCCTCGGCGACACCGTCGAGGGACAACAACTCATACGCGACGATCTTTCGCACGCTGAACACCTCCGGTTGCCTGACGCGCCACCCTTCGATCGGGCGACGTCACGGCCAGAGAAGTTGCTTCGTCCAGCCGTCGCCGCCGCTCTCGTACCGGACCCTGGTGTGCTTGCGGTCCTTGTCGCCTTGCCAGAACTCCACATGTCCGGCCCGCAGGGTGTACAAGATCCACTCGCTGACCACCAGCCCAGGCTCACGTGCCAATCGCTCCAGAGCCTGCTTCGCTGCGATGTCGACGGAGCCTTGGTCGTCGAGTGGCGTGCTCTGCGGACCGGTCATGGCCGACGCGCGTGAGCCCTCCGATCGGGCCAGGAAGTCCGCGGCACTGCGCTCCACAGATTCCGCGCGCACCGTGCCCCGAACCCTGACCTGCCGGGCCGATCGTCGACAGCGTCATCGCGTGTGGTTCGCGGACGCCCGCGGCGACCGCGGCAACGAGCCAGCCCTCGAAACAGGTGACCGGATCTGCAGGCGTCGCGGCCGGCTCGAAGCCAGGTAGCTCATCGGCAAAAACAGGGAGGTCGCGAAGGTACTGCCGGGTGTCATTCACTGGATCTCCCGTGAAACCGGTGGTGAGGATTGCAGATACAGGACGAGTGTCCCAGTTCCACCTCGACAGGACACCCGCTTTTGGGTGAACGTGCGGATCTCCACCGAACCTTCACAAATAGCCCCGGTTATCTCCACGGAGCGCCCCTACAGTCGTGGCATGAGCAAGCGCCGGGTCCTCGTGGTGGACGACGATCCCACCATCGCCGATTCGGTGGCCGCCCGATTGCGCGCCGAGGGCCTCGACGTCCGCATTGCCAATGACGGGCCCAGCGCCGTCGAGGCATGCCGAAGCGGGCAGCCCGATCTGGTCGTGCTCGATGTCATGTTGCCCGGCTTCGACGGGCTGGAAGTCTGCCGACGCATCCAGGCAGAACGACCGGTTCCGGTTCTGATGCTCACGGCGCGCGCCGACGAGACCGACTTACTGGTCGGCCTCGGCGTAGGAGCGGACGACTATCTGAGCAAGCCCTTCAGCATGCGCGAACTCGTCGCTCGGGTCCATGCCTTGTTGCGACGCAGTGACCGCGCCGCGGATGCAGCCCGCAGCACTATCCCTTCGGTTTGGGTTGGCGACGTGGAGATCGATTTCTCTGAACGCCGAGTGCGCCGAGATGACGCCGACGTACATCTGACGCGTACGGAGTTCGACCTCCTCGCCTATCTCGCCGCTCGCCCTAGAGCAGCTGTCAGCCGTGAGTCGCTGCTAGCCGCGCTGTGGGGCTGGGGCGATTCCGGAGGTAGCCGAACCGTCGACAGTCACGTGAAGGCCTTGCGTCGCAAGCTCGGCGAAGACCTCATCCGAACTGTTCACGGCGTGGGCTACGCACTTGAGACACCGCGATGAGCACGCTGGGTGCGGCGGTAGCTCGTTTCCTCGAACGTCTACCACGCCCGCTGGATCCGGTTCGGTCGTTCAAAGTCAAAATCGGACTGCTCGTCAGCGCGCCAGTCATCGCGGCCGGATTCACGTTTTGGATCGAGGCGCACGGGTGGCTTGCGCATTGGCAGTTGCGGTGGTCACTGCTCGGCGCGTTGGTCGTCTCGCTCTGTATCACCCAGTTCTTGGCGCACGGCATGACATCGCCACTGAGAGAAATGACTGCCGCCGCAAGGGCGATGGCACACGGCGACTACACGGCACGGGTGCGAGCAACGTCGCGCGACGAGGTAGGCGAACTCGCGACCGCGTTTAACCAGATGTCGACGGACCTCGCCGCGGCAGATCAGTATCGGCGCGAGCTGATCGCGAACGTGTCTCATGAGTTGCGGACGCCGATAACCGCGCTTCAAGCCGTACTCGAGAATGTCGTCGACGGTGTCGGATCCGCGGATCCAGCCACAATGCAGAGCGCGTTGAACCAGACCCAGCGGCTCGGGCAACTCGTGAGCGAACTCCTCGATCTCTCCCGTGTTGACGGCGGGATGGTTCCTCTGCGGCGCAGCGAGATCCACGTCCGCACATTCTTGACCGAGGCCGTAGACCAGGCGAGCGTCGGCCAACGGACAAACACCATCACCGTTGACGTCGAACCTCCTGACATGACTGCGACGGCAGACCCAGCGCGGCTACACCAGGTCGTTGCGAACCTCCTCGACAACGCCTCAAGACACAGCCCGTCGGGTGGTCGGATCGTGGTCTCAGCCAGATCCATCAACGCCGCGGGTGGCCTCGTGCTCGAGGTGCGCGACAACGGACCTGGCATCGCAGCCGACGAGCGGTCGAACGTTTTCGAGCGATTCACTCGCGGCGGTTCGCGCGACGGCGGAACTGGCCTCGGCCTCGCGATCGCCCGCTGGGCGGTTGAACTGCACGGCGGCACCATCGCCGTCGTCGGTGACGAGCCTGGCTGCCGGATTCGGGTAACACTGCCGCCCGGCTGAGCTGATTCCCCCAATACCCACGGAGCCGCCGCGGCGCCGCGATGACGACTGCCTGCATGGAGGACTTCGTGAGTCATCAACAACCGCCGCCCCCGCCATGGCAACCGCCACCTGGGTTCGTCCCGCAAATCACGTGGCAGCCCCGTTCAAAGCCGCCGCGACCCGCGCGACAACCGCCGTCATGGCCGGCGGCTGTGTGGCCGCTACGGAGGCGGTCGGCGGCTTCACCCCGCGTCATGCTTGCCGCGGCAGCCGCAGGAATCATCGGCGCCATCACACTTCGGGTTGGTGTGATCGGCGTCGGGTACCCGATCACCGGCGCCGGGTTACTGGTTGCCGGCGTGGGCTTCTCAGGCGCGCGACCCAGCCGAGCCCAACTGGTCACGGCCGCCGGCTCGGGTGCGCTTCTCAGCGTCGCGGCCATCCGCTCCGCCACATGGCTCGTCACGCTATGTGTAGTCCTCGGCCTGATTGTCGGATCGCTCGCGCTAGTGCGTGTACGTACCTGGGCCGGACTCGCGATCGGGTCAATGGTCATGTTCTTCGTTCCGCTGCGAGCGGCCCGCTGGACGTTGCGAGGGCTTGCGCGGTTGCGCGTCGGCGGTGGATCTCCCGCACGCGCGGCTCTTGTCCTAGGCGTGACCTCAGCACTTGTTCTCACCTTCGGTGCGCTCTTCGCTAGCGCGGACCCGGCATACGCCAACGTGTTGAACGCAGTGGTCCCCTATCGCAACGCAGGGGCGGTGTTTGGCCGGGTTGTTGCATTCGCCTGCGTCGCTGCCACCACGTTGGCCGCGACCTACACTGCTCGCCGTCCACCTTTGCTCGACGCGCTCGCACCAGCACCGGCCAAGCCGCTACGCCGCTGGGAGTGGGCAGCGCCGTTGTTGATTCTTGACACGCTTTTCGCGAGCTTCGTCGCGGTGCAATTGACGGTCCTCTTCGGGGGACGCCGACATGTGCTGTCAACGACAGGGTTGACCTACGCCCAATACGCAAGGCAAGGGTTCTGGCAGCTTCTAGCAGTGACGGCACTCACCCTCGGACTTGTCGCAGTCGCGATTCGCAAAGCTGCGCGTGCAATTAAAGCTGACAGAACCATCGTGCGCGCATTGCTGGGAACACTGTGCGTCCTCGCGTTGGTCATCGTCGCCTCAGCAGTCCACCGCATGTCGACCTACGAGCAGGCATATGGCTTCACGCGGCTGCGGGTGTTCGTGACCGGAACGGAGTTCTGGCTGGGCGCAGTGCTCATGCTTGTGCTCATCGCGGGGATCCGGATGTCGGGATCGTGGTTGCCGCAGGCTGTGCTGGCGAGCGTCGTCGTCGCGATGCTCACGCTTACTGCTGTCAACCCTGATGCGTACATCGCACGACACAATGTCGATCGCTACAGCCGGACGGGTCAAATAGATACTGCCTACCTCGCCACGCTGTCCGCCGATGCCTTCCCGGCACTCGATCGGCTGCCCGCCGCCCTGCGCGCATGCGCTTTGCAAGACCTGGCACCTGCCCTGCGAGCCACGCCTGCTGACCCCTGGTACGACTTCAACTTGGATCGCTCAGTAGCACGCAGCGCATTAGCGAAACATCCGGTGCCAGCATGCCCGGCGCCATCTACTGGCGACGATTAGCGAGTCAGCTGCGGATGCGGTAGCGGAGATACACGGCACCGCTGGCGAACCGGCGTTCGTCGAGCAACTCCAGCTCGACGCGCATGTCGGTGGGCAGCGATGGCTTACCTCCGCCGACGATGACGGGAACGACGAACAAGTGGCACTCATCGACCAGCCCCGCCCTGAACGCGTGCGCCCCGAGTTCTGCACCTCCCACGATCAGGTCGCTGGTGGCTGAGGCTTTCATGGCACGGACGGCGTCGGGGTCGAACTCGCGCTCGACCTTGGTCTTGGCGGTCGGTACAACGTCGAGGGTCGTGGAGTACACAACCTTCTCGGCCGCCTGCCAGACGTTCGCGAAGTCGCCCATGAGTTCGGATTGGGTGGCTAGGGCGGGCACGGTTTCCCAGACGGCCATCGTCTCGTACAAGCGCCGCCCGTAGAGATAGGTGCCGACCGGGCGCACGACGTCGGTGATAAACGCGAAGTATTCGTCGCTTGGTGGCGTCCAATCGAAGTTGCCGTCAGCATCCTCGATGTAGCCGTCAAGGGACACATTCGACACGTAGATCAGCCTGGCCATGCGGCTTCTCCTAGGGCAGTGGGCGCAGTCGAAGCGCGTGGGTGTCCAGGTCGATGACCTCGTCCGCTCGTGCAGGGAGTGAGCGCCAGTCATCGGTAGCGGCTCGGAAGTAACGGCCCGAAAGGGCGTCGAGCATGCCTGCATCGAGATCCATGATCAGGTCGACAGGAGTCTCGATCGGCGTCCAGGTGTCTTCGTCGTCCCAGATATCGGTGAAGACTTCCTCGGTCATGTCCGTCTTGATCATGCCCGGCGACAACGAGAACACCCGGATTCCAGCGCTGAAGCATTCCCCCGCAACAGCTTCGGTGAAGCGGTTCACGGCGGCCTTGCTGGCCATGTAGGCCGACGTCAATTGGCCGTCGTTGTCGAGCCCTACGGGATACGTCGCCGCACCAGATGACACGTTGACGATCCGGCCGCTACCGTGCGCCATCATCGCCGGCAGCACCGCGCGCGTGCACAGATAGGTGCCGCGAACATTGATCTCGAATACCCGCCACCAATCTTGCTCAGGCAGTTCCCACGTGAGCCCGCTGCCGCCGGAAATCGCCGCGTTATTCACCAGCAGATCGGGAACGCCGAGCTCGGCAAGAATGCGTGCGAAGACGTCTTCAACAGCAGCCCTGTCGCTAACGTCCAGCGTGAACGGAATGGCACCGGTCGCCGCAGCCACGGCGTCCAGATCAGTAGCGGACCGCGCGATCGCCGCCACGGTCTGGCCCGCCGCAGTAAGCCGCTCCGTCAGCGCGCGCCCGATACCGCGACTCGCACCTGTGACTACTGCCAATCGGGCTGCCATCGGGCCAGCGTAGGGGTTGCTATGCAAGCGCTGCGAAAGCGACCACTACGGCGATTACTGCCGCAGCCACAGCGGCGGGCGCCAGAGTCTCCTTGGCCTTGATGGCGCGAATCGACAGCATGACAGGGACGATCCCGATGAGTACGAAGTGCGTGGTCATAGCCAGCAAGACGTAGAGGACGACGACGCCGATTGCGGTAAGGGAGTGCCTGTTTCGCGTGGCGAAGCTCACGTTGGCCGACGCGTACGTGCTGCCGCCGTAGCTTGTGGTGCCGTAGTTCGGGGTGATCGTCGCGCCGCCACCCGGCCAGGCCGGAGCGGCCGCAAAAGCCTGGGTAGGCATCACAGTCGCGGCGGTTCCGAAGCCTTGGGGAGCGCTCGGGGCAGCCTGATGGGTGTGGGTCGTCCAGGCACTGCCGTCCCACCACCGAAGCGCGCCGCCGGGATTGTTCGGGTCTGGATGCCAGCCGGCAGGCGCGGTATTCGTGTTCGTAGTCATGGACAGATGATCGGTGAGGCGCAACGGCGACCTGACGGGAACCGCGGGCAACCACCCGTACGGGCGAATGCCGCTAACCGATGATTTCTGGCCCACTCCATAGTCTGAACGTCCATGAGCCTCATTACCTGTCACGTGTCGATCTCCCTCGACGGCTTCATCGCCGGACCCGACCAGAGCCTCGAAAACCCGATCGGGGTCGGTGGCCTCAAGCTCCATCAGTGGCACTTCGGGGACGGCCCGACCCACGAGGGCGACGTCGCCGCACGCGATGACCTGATGCGGACGCTTGGGGCCGTCATCATGGGCCGCAACATGTACGGCCCGATCCGCGGCGAGTGGGACGCCGATTGGCGGGGGTGGTGGGGAGACAACCCGCCGTACCACTCACCGGTGTTCGTCCTCACCCACTACCCGCACGAGCCGATCGCGATGGACGGCGGCACCACGTTCTACTTCGTCACGGGCGGATTCGACGCTGCCCTCGACCAAGCGAAGGACGTCGCGGCGGACGGCGACATCCGTATCGCCGGCGGCGCCTCAACAATCCGGCAGGCATTCGCGGCGGGCGCTATCGACGAGGTCACGCTCGACATCGGGCCAGCGCTGCTCGGCAGCGGCGAGCGACTGTTTGACGGCGTCGAAGATCCCGGGCTCGAGCAGGTGGACGTCACGCACTCGCCGAATGCGACGCACGTTCGCTATCGCATCGTGCGCTGAGCTGCCGACGCCGTCACGAGAGTGGCGTCGGCCCCGGATGGCATCCATACCGAGACATGAGCGGGTGCGACTGCCTGATTGACGACCGTGAGGAGGTCGATCCGGATCGTCTCCAGATCGACTGCGTCACGCAGGCGCGCGCTGAACGCGACCACGATGGCCTCTGTGTTGTAGCTCGCACGATTGAAGTTCCGGTCGACGAGTCGCTGAACGCGCGACCGCAGTGGCGCGAACAACGCGGCGACCACGAGTGTCGAGGCCGCGACGCCAACCGGTGATGAGAAGGGCAATACCCGGCTTGTCAGCACAACGGTTCCGACGAATACGCCGATGACGAGACCGGTGACAATCGCGTACGAGATGGTGCGGCTGATCAGCCGGTCGATCTCGTAGAGCCGGTACCTGAGGATCCCGACCCCAATGCTGATCGGCATCGCACCGATACCGACGATCGAGATGTCGGCCACCGCGCGGGCACCGCCGGTCGTCGGGTCTCCTCCGTTCACGATCGCGATCGAGGCAAGCAGGCAGATTGCCGCCCCTGACATCAG
>DATCDK010000079.1:0-22893 GCA_036510735.1 Acidothermaceae bacterium
TGGCTGCAAACGGTGACATCGTGGCCCTCCTGGCCGACGAGATCAAGGCGTGACGGGCACAAAAGGCCATGTATACGGTTACGGTTTGGCATCGTTCCCACGATCAAGCGCCAAAGCGCATTGCCGAGCCCGTGCCGACCATTGCCAAACGAGTACGGGTGCAGTCCGGAACACTGCCGGACCCGTATCGAGCAGTGACCTCAAACCTACTCAGCGACGATCGCCACATCCATGACGAATCATCTCGAAACGACAACATTTTGCCGGAGGCAAATAGGTAGCTGGCGTGCCAGAGGCAAATAGGTAGCTGCGTGCCGGAGGCAAATAGGTAGCTGGCGCGAGGGGCGAAGGTGCCCTAGGCGACTGTTCGGTGCAGGGTCGTTGAACCTCGCACGCACAGCTGGGTCGGCAAGCGGAGCACCTCAGGCTCCCGCGCGGGATCGTCGAGCAGGTCGAGGAGGCATCGCGCCGCAGCAGAGCCAAGCTCCTCCGCCGGTTGCGTGACGGTCGTCAGATCCAACATGTCGCACATCTCGTGCCCGTCGAAGCCGACGATCGCGATGTCGTGACCTGGGCGGATGCCGTGGCGACGCAGCGCCCGCAGTGCCCCGAAGGCCATTTCGTCGGACATGGCAAAGACGGCCGTCGGCGGCGTCCGCTGGGCAAGCTGCGCGGTCATCGCGTGCTCGCCGCCCTCGATCGTGAAGTACCCGGGCACTTGCAGGGACGCCTCGACGCTGAGGCCCGACGCCTCGAGCGCTTGCCGGTAGCCCGCCAACCGGTCGTTCTCGGGGAAGAACGGCGTGGGCAACGGCCGACCGGAAATCAGCCCGATGCGCTCGTGCCCGAGGTTGATCAGATGCTGGCTGGCCATCCGGCCGCCTTCGACGTCGTCGATCGACACGCTCGACACACCGACGCTGTGCGCGCCGATGAGCGTCACCGGCATGTCCAACTCGAAAAGCTCCTGTAGATCAGGGCTGTCGGCGGGCAAGCCAATCACGAGCACACCATCGACCCGGCGGCGCAGCCGGCGATGCGGCGGCACCCGATGCTCCTCGCTCGGGTCGCCGGTGCTGTAGAGGAGCAGGTCAAGATCGGAGCGCTGCAACACCCGCTCGACCCCGCTCAGCACTTTGGAGAAGTACCACCGGCCGAGGAACGGCGTGATGACCGCGATGCTGCCTGCCCGCCCGCTGGCCAGCCGAGATGCGGCAGGTGAGATGACGTAGTCGAGCCGATCGGCGACCCGCCGGACGTGTTCACGCGTGACCGGATCGACGTTCGGCAGGCCCCGCAGCGCTCGCGACACGGTCGCGGTCGACACCCCTGCCTCGCGGGCGACGTCGCGGATCGTGATCCCGAGCAGCGCAGCTCCGTCAGTGACCACCCGGTGATCCTCTCCTCGACGGGGGTTGTGCACCGGAACGATAGTCCGTTTGTAAGCGGTGTCATCCTTAGGGCGCGTCAGGAAGATTCGCAAGCCTTCATTCAGCGAGCGACGACCGCTGCGTCGGGAGTACCTAGCGAGTCCGCGCAACCACGAAATCGCACATTGCCTCAAGGGCGCGCTTGGCCGGGCCATCGGGAAGTGGCACCAGCGTCGACCGGGCGTCGCTTGCCCATCTGTCGAGGTCAGCGCGGGCGGCCTCGATTGCGGGGTGCGAACGAAGGAGGCCCAACGTCTCGCGGTGGCGACCCGCATCGGTGAGATCGCCATCGAGCAGTTCGAGCAGGCGGGCATCCGCGGGATCGATCGACCGTCGGGCATGCAACACCGGCAACGTGACAACGCCTTCGCGCAAGTCGGTGCCCGGTGTCTTGCCAAATCCAGTCGCGTCACTCGTCACGTCGAGCAAGTCGTCGGAAAGCTGGAAGGCGACGCCGATCCGCTCGCCAAAGCGGATCATCACCCCGACCACCGACTCAGGAGCGCCGGAGAACATCGCGCCAAAACGTGCCGACGTCGCGATCAGCGAGCCTGTCTTGTCGGCCACGACCTGCAGGTAGTACTCGAGCGGATCGGCTCCGTCGTTCGGGCCGGTCGTCTCGCGGATCTGGCCTTGGACCAGTCGCTCGAACGTGCGGGCCTGGATGCGAACGGCCTCGGGACCAAGGTCCGCGAGTAGGTCCGATGCTCGGGAGAACAGGAAGTCGCCAGTGAGGATCGCGATGGTGTTCGACCACCTGGCGTTCGCGCTGATCGTTCCTCGCCGGACGAGGGCTTCGTCCATCACGTCGTCGTGGTAGAGCGTCGCAAGGTGGGTCAGTTCAACGACGACCGCGGCCGGCAGGACGCCGGGTGCCGCGGGATCGCCGAACTGTGCGGCGAGCAACACCAGCAGCGGCCTGAACCGCTTGCCGCCCGCAACGACGAGGTGCCTCGACGTTTCGGTGACGAACGGGTAGTCGCTCTTGACGGCGTCGCGCAACAACGCTTCAACCGCGTCGATGGCGACCCGGATCTCCGCCTCGAGGGCAGCATCGGGGACGACGAGACCGAGCGGGCCTTCGCTCACGCCGAAGACCTCCCCTACCTACTTGAGAAAAAGCCCAGCCTTGCCGGCGAGATTGAGCAGTGGCTGCGGAACCACGCCAAGCACCACGGTAACCGCAAGCCCGAGCCCGATGGCAGTCGAGGTGAAGAACTGCGGCAGGACGACGGTCGGGCCGTCCGGGAGCGGCTCCTGGAAGAACATCAGCACGATGATGCGGACGTAGTAGTAGGCGGTGATCGCACTTGCCACGACTCCGACGACCACCAGCGGCCATGCGCCGCCCTCGCCCGCGGCCTTGAACACGGCCACCTTCGCCCAGAGTCCACTGGTACCGGGCAAACCCGCGAGCGCCAACAAGAAGAACGCGAAGATGCCGGCGACCAGAGGCGATCTGCGGCCAAGACCGACCCATCGCGACAGGTGGTTCGCCTCGCCGTCACCGTCGCGCACGAGCATCACGATCGCGAACGATCCGATGGTCATGAAGCCGTACGCGACCAGGTAGAACATCACCCCTGACAAGCTGTCGCGCGCACTGGCGGGGGCCAACGCGGCAACCGCTGTAAGGATGAAGCCCGCGTGGGCGATCGAGGAGTAAGCCAGCAGCCGCTTCACGTCTGTCTGGGTGACACCGACAATCGCTCCGACCGACATGGTGATGATCGCGATCACCCACATGACGGGGCGCCAGTCCCAGCTCAGCCCGCCAAAAGCCACGAAGAAGACGCGCAGCAGCGCACCGAACGCGGCGATCTTTGTGCCCGCTGCCATGAAGGCAGTGATCGACGTCGGCGCACCTTGATAGACGTCAGGGGTCCACCAGTGGAAGGGCGCACCGGAAAGCTTGAACAGCAAGGCAATTCCGACCAGCGCGACACCCAGCAGGATCAGCGAGTCTCCCCTGCTCGAGGAGGTTAGTGCGTCGGCGATGCCGGAGAACTGGACCGTGTCGGCGAAGCCGTAGACCATCGCCAGCCCGTAGACGAAGAACGCTGAAGAGAACGCGCCGAGCAAGAAGTACTTGACCGCGGCCTCCTGCGAAAGCAGCCGGCGCCGGCGGGCCATCCCGACGAGCAGGTACAGCGGCAATGAGAGCACCTCAAGCGCGACGAACATCGTGATGAGGTCGTCGGCCGACGAGAACAACAACATGCCGGCCACCGCGAACATCGCGAGTGGGAAGACTTCGGTGTGCGTGAACCCCGCGCGCACACTGGCTCGCTCGTCGGCCGAACCCGGAACATCGGCCGCCTGAGCGACGAAGTCGCCGTCATCGTCAAACGAGCGGTCGGCGATAAGCAGCAAACCACCGATCGAGACCGCGAGAATCGTGCCCTGGATGAACAACGCCGGGCCATCGATCGCCACCGCGCCTTGGACCACGATCTTGCGCATGCTCGCGTTCAGCACGACGGCCACAAACGCCGCCACCAACCCCGCCAGGGCCAGTGTCGTCTGCGCGAACGCCCGCGACCGTCGAGGCAGGAAAGCCTCGAACAGGACGCCGACCGTGGCCGCACCGAAAACGATGAGCATCGGCGCGAGCGCCTTGTACTCAATGCTCGGTGAGTGGATAGCGAGCGGATCTGGAGTCGACGCGGCAGGTAGGAGCCCGGACGTCAGATGCGTGACCGCCAGCTGCGACAAGAGGGCGGCGCTCACCCTGAGCCCCCCGAAGATGTCGACGGTGTCGCCGCGACGGCGGCGACCGGCACGGGAGGCACCGGGTCTGTATTGCCGGTCTGATGCAACGTGGCGCTGACCGCCGGGCTGATCACATCGAGAATCGGCCGCGGGTAGAACCCGAGCACGACGATGATCGCTACCACCGGCGCAATGACCCACTTCTCCCGAAGCGACAAGTCATGGCTGCCTTCGACGTCCGGTGAGACTGGGCCGGTCATCGTGCGCTGGTACAGGATCAGCATGTACAGCGCGGCCAGCACGATACCTACCGTGCCGAATGTTGCGGCCACCTTGTAGCGGGTGAACGTACCGATGAGCACGAGGAATTCGCTGACGAACGTGCTCAACCCTGGTAGCGCGAGGCCAGACAGGCACGCCACGAGGAACGTACCCGCAAGGATTGGCGTGACCTTCTGCATCCCACCGAAGTCGTCGATACCGCGCGATTTGCGACGCGAAATCATGAAGCCCACGACGAGCAGCAGCGCACCGGTCGAGAACGCGTGGTTGACCATGTACAGCGTGGCGCCGGTCTGACCTTGACTGGTGAACGCGAAGATGCCCAGCGTGATCAGGCCGAAGTGCGAAACCGACACGTAGGCCAACAGTCGCAGAATGTCCTTTTGACCGATCGCTTGTAAGGCGCCGTACAAGACCCCGATCACCGCGAGCGTCAGCACCGTCGGCGTAAACCAGTGCGAGGCGTTCGGGAAGAGGTCGAGGCAGTAGCGCAGAAAGCCGAAGGTACCGACCTTGTCGAGCACTCCGACGAGCAGCACCGTGCCGCCGACGGGCGACTCCGCCGCTGCATCGGGAAGCCAGGTGTGGAACGGCCACAGCGGTGCCTTGACGGCGAACGCGACGAAGAAGCCGAGGAACAGCCATCGCTCGTCATTCACACCCAGATGCATGTGCTGCAGCGACGAGTACAGGAACGTGTGGCCACCGAGAACATAAAGCCCGATCACCGCGGCCAGCATCATCAGCCCGCCGAACAGGCTGTACAGCAAGAACTTCAGTGCCGCGTACGAAGATCGCGGCGTACCGGCTGCGCCGATGATGAAGTACATCGGAATGAGCATCGCTTCGAAGAACACGTAGAACAAGAAGACGTCCGTGGCGGCGAATACGCCGATCAGCAGCGTCTCCATCGACACGAGGAGCCCGAGGTATGTCTTCACGCTGCGTTTCGTGGTCTCGCATTCGTGCCACGACGCGAGGATAACGACCGGCCATAGGACGGCAGTCATCAAGATGAGCACCAGTGCGATGCCGTCGATCCCCACCGCATAGTGGATACCGAACGCGGGGATCCAGCTGGTGCTCTGATTGAACTGGAAGCGGTCGCCGTGCGGCGCGTACTGCGTGGCCATCGCGATGGTCATCGCCAGCGTCACCAGCGAAACGCCGAGGGCGACCTTCTTCAGCAGCGCCACGTTGGTGGCCGGCATCGCAGCGACGACGCCCGCGCCGACGAGCGGGATAACGCCGATCACTGTGAGCCAGGGGAAACTCATCGCGACTCAGCCCCTGACCAGTAAGAGAGTGGCGAGCACGAGCACGACGCCGCCGAACATCGACAGCGCGTACGACCGTACGAACCCGGTTTGGAGGCGGCGGAAGCGACTCGACGTCCCGCCGACGAACGCTGCGAAGCCGTTCACGAAACCGTCGATGCCGCGGTTGTCGAAGTACACCAGCAGTCGGGTCAAGTACTGACCAGGACGCATAACGACGGATTCGTTGAAGGCGTCGGCGAGCAAATCGTGCCGAGCAGCGACCGTAAGCGGGCTGCCGACCGGTGCCACGACAGGAACCGGACGCCGACCGTACATGAACCAGGCACCGACAACGCCGACGAGGACGACCCCGGCAGTGCCCAGACCGATCACCCCGATGGGCTTGAACGCGATGTCGGCGGGCCGCGGCACGACAACGGCGAGGAACTTCGCAAGTCGGCCGCTGAGGATCAGCGCGTACCCGCCGCCGACCGAGCCGATAGCGAGGATCCACATCGGCACGACCATCACACTGGGCGACTCGTGCGGGTGCGCGTCGTCTGCCCACCGCTTCTCACCAAAGAACGTCATCACCATCACGCGCGTCATGTAGAAGGCGGTCAGGCCGGCCGCTGCCAGTGCGCAGGCACCGAAGATCGCACCCGACGTGCCGCCCTTGTGGAACGCAGCCTCGATGATCGCGTCCTTCGTGAACCAGCCGGCAAGGCCCGGGAAGCCGATGATCGCCAGATAGCCGAGCCCGAACGTGATGAAGGTGAACGGCATGTACTTGCGCAGGCCGCCGTAGCGACGCATGTCGACCTCATCGTTCATGCCATGCATGACCGATCCCGCACCAAGGAACAGACCCGCCTTGAAGAAACCGTGCGTAAGCAGGTGGGCAATGCCAAACGCGTAGCCAGCCGGGCCAAGGCCGACGGCCAGCATCATGTAGCCGATCTGACTCATCGTTGACGCCGCGAGCGCCTTCTTGATGTCGTCCTTCGCGCAACCCACGATCGCACCGAAGACCAGCGTGACGGTACCGACGATCGCCACCGCCAGCCTCGCGTTTGGCGACACGTCAAAGATGAAGTTCGACCGCGCGATCAGGTAGACGCCAGCGGTGACCATCGTCGCGGCATGGATCAACGCAGAGACCGGCGTCGGGCCTTCCATGGCGTCGCCGAGCCACGACTGCAGCGGCACCTGGGCAGACTTGCCACACGCGCCGAGCAGGAGCAGCAGCCCGATGGTCGTCATCGTCGCCTTCGACGCCTGCGGCGCTCCTGCTGCAACGCTGGCGAAGCTGAAGCTGCCGAACGTCGCGAACATCACCATGATCGCGATCGACAGACCGAAGTCGCCGATCCGGTTCACCACGAACGCCTTCTTTGCGGCGGTCGCCGCCGAAGGCTTGTACGACCAGAAGCCGATCAACAGGTACGACGCGACCCCGACGCCTTCCCAGCCGACGTACAGAGCCACGAAGTTGTCGCCGAGTACGAGCAACAGCATGGCTGCGACGAAGAAGTTGAGGTAGGCGAAGAAACGCCGGCGCTCGGGATCGTTCGCCATGTAGCCGACCGAGTAGATGTGAATCAGCGACCCGACACCGGTGATGAGCAACACGAAGCAGATCGACAGCGGGTCGATGAGAAAGTTCGCGTTGGCCTGGAAGCCCGCGACCGGAACCCAGCTGAAGAGATGGTCGTCGATCCGGCGATCAGCACCGCTCTTGCCGATCAGGTCGAAGAACAAGATGACCGCAAGCACAAACGAAGCCAGCGGGGCCGCGACGCCGAGGTAGTGACCCCATTTATTTGTGCGCCGCCCGCCGACAAGAAGGATGAGCGCACTGAAAAGCGGGATAGCGACCAGCAACCAGGTACCCGAGAAGGACCCGCTGGCGGCGGTGAAAGGCGCAGCAGCCTCGAGAGTCACGGAGTCCTCATCAGTATTTCAGGAGACTGGCATCGTCGACCGAGGCCGACCGGCGGGTACGGAACACGGAGACGATGATCGCAAGCCCCACGACGACCTCAGAGGCCGCCACGACCATGACGAAGAACGCCATGATTTGGCCGTTCAGGTCACCGTTGATGCGGGAGAACGTGACAAGTGCGAGGTTGCCCGCGTTGAGCATGAGCTCGATGCACATAAAGACGACGATGGCGTTGCGACGAAGAAGCACACCGAGTGACCCGATCGTGAACAGGATCGCTGACAGGTAGAGGTAATAGGTCGGGCTCATGACTGCCTCGTCCCTGAGGGCGGGCCACCGAGCTCGGCCGGTTGTGGGTTGCGCCCGCGTTCGAGACGCAACTCCTCGACTGCGGGCGGCACGCTTAGCTCCGACGGACTCCCGTCGGGCAACAGCGCAGGAGTGTCTACCGCGTTGTGCCGCGCGTACACGCCAGGGCCGGGCAAGGGCGTTGGGTGCGTGCCAATCTTGAACCGGTCGCGCATCTGCTCGCGTTGGCCGCGCTTGGGCTCGTGCGGTTCGCGGTGCGCCAACACCATTGCACCGAGAGCAGCAGTAATCAGCAGAGCACTGGTGACCTCGAAAGCGAAGATGTAGCGGGTGAACAGCAGGCTCGCGATCTCGAAGATGTTGCCTTGCCCAGCAACCGCATGGCCCTGGGCATCGGGTGGATTGTTCGCCACCGAGAGCCCTGCACTGCTGGTGATCGCGGCCTGGCGAAGCCCGGCGAACAACAGCAGCAGGAAGCCAAGGCCGGCGACACCGGCCGCCAGCCGTTGCCCGCGCAGCGTCTCGACCAAGCTTTCGCGAGTGTCGACCCCGATCAACATGAGGACGAACAAGAACAGCATCATCACAGCGCCCGTGTAGACGATGACCTGGACGAACGCGAGGAATGGCGCGTCTTCGGCCGCGTAGAACACCGCGAGCGACAACATGACACCACCGAGCAAGAGCGCGCCGTGCACCGTGTTGCGCGAGAACACCATACCGAGGGCTGCGAGCACCGAAAGCGGAGCGAAGATCCAGAAGATTGCCGTCTCCGGGCCACCGCCGTGCATGCTGTTCGCCGCGAGGATCACCGCAGGCACTAGTCCTTCACCTCCCCGGTGTCGGAGTCACCGATCATCACGTGCGCCGCCGGCGTCCCGCGGTAGTAGTCCTTGGCATCCGCCAACCGCATCGGATGCGGCGGCAACTCCATACCTGGAGCCAACGGCGCGAGCAGTTGCTCCTTGGTGAAGATCAGGTCAGCGCGATTGTCGTCGGCCATCTCAAACTCGTTGCTCATGGTCAGCGCCCGCGTCGGGCACGCCTCGATGCAGAGGCCGCACAAAATGCATCGCAGGTAGTTGATCTGGTAGACGCGGCCGTAGCGCTCACCGGGAGAGAATCGCTCGTCGTCGGTGTTGTCGGCGCCCTCGACATAGATGGCGTCGGCCGGACACGCCCACGCGCACAGTTCGCACCCGACGCACTTCTCCAGCCCATCGGGATGCCTGTTGAGTACGTGCCGCCCGTGGAAGCGCGGCATGGTGACTTTCTTCTGTTCCGGGTACAGCTCGGTGTTCACCGGCTTGAACATCGTGGCGAAGGTGACACCGAAACCCTTGACTGGTCCGAAGAAACTAGCCATCGATGACCTCGCCAGAACCGCCAGCAGGATCGTCCGGCCGGTCAGGACCGTCGCTGTCGGAGTCGTCGCGGCCGACACTGTCACCGACGCTGCTTGCCAGGATCGGCACTGGCCGCCGCGACGGCAAATGCTGACCCGGCATCGGCGGCACCGGGAACCCGCCGGCGTACGGATCGAAGGGCGCCGCAGCCTCGAGCT
The DNA here is from genome assembly GCA_036510735.1 of Acidothermaceae bacterium. GTDB lineage: Bacteria > Actinomycetota > Actinomycetes > Acidothermales > Acidothermaceae > PALSA-607. The sequence goes on from DATCDK010000079.1 coordinate 9,502, forward strand.
CTTCTTCGGCCTCGCGTTCTCGCCGCTTCTTCTGATCCGTGCTGTCGTAGACGAAGGACCCCGCGATCACGAGGATCGCGAGGATCACGATGCCCCAGATCAGCTGCTTGTGGTCGAGCACCTTGATCGACGCCTCGGCCATGATCCAGACCAAGTTGGCCGGGATTAGCACCTTCCAGCCGAGCTTCATGAACTGGTCGTAGCGCAGCCGTGGCAGCGTTCCGCGCAACCAGATGAAGACGAACAAGACGATGAACAGCTTGATGAAGAACCACAGGAGCGGCCACCACCCCGAGTTGGCGCCGTGCCACACCGACACCACGCCCCACGGTGCTCGCCACCCGCCAAGGAACAGGGTGGTCATGAGCGCCGACACCGTGACCATGTTGATGTATTCGGCGAGGAAGAACAGCGCGAACTTCAACGAGGTGTACTCGGTGTGGAACCCGCCGACGAGCTCGCCCTCGGCCTCGGGCAGGTCGAACGGCGCCCGGTTGGTCTCACCGACCATCGCGATCGCATAGATCAGGAACGAGACCGACGCGGTCAGGCAGAACCAGCGCTGCTGTTGTGCCGCGACGATCTCGGAGGTCGACAATGATCCTGACTGGATGAAGACGCCGACGAACGACAGCCCCATCGCGACTTCGTAGCTGATCATCTGGGCCGCCGAACGCACGCCGCCCAGCAACGGGTAGGTCGAGCCACTCGACCAACCCGCGAGCACGATGCCGTAGATGCCCATCGAACTCATCGCGAGTACGAACAGCACGGCAACCGGAAGGTCGGTGAGTTGCAGGTTCGTGTGCTGACCGAAAATCGAGACCGTCGGACCGAACGGAATAACGGCGAACGCCATGAATGCGGGGATCGCCGAGATGATCGGCGCGATGATGAACACGATCCGGTCGGCCGCGCTGGGGATGAGGTCTTCCTTCAGCGCGAGCTTGATGCCGTCGGCGAGCCCTTGCAGGATGCCGAACGGGCCGACTCGGTTGGGTCCAAGGCGTTGTTGCATGCGGGCGACCACTCGACGCTCGGCCCAGATCATGAAGAGCGTCATGACCATGAGGAACGCGAACACCACGATCGTCTTGAGGATGATCAACCAAAAGACGTCACGGTGGTCAGGGGAGACAAACGCGGTCGCGACCAGCTGGGCCGCTACTGAATGCGGCATCACCGGGAGCCCCCTTCGAGACTGATGACCGCGCCGGCGCCGACACCGAGGGTACGGTGCACCTCGCTGCCAGCCGACCGGGTGGGCACCCACACCACGCCGTCCGGCATTGCGGTGATGAGCAGGTCAAGCGTGATCGCCGGACCACCCTTCGCGGCACGGATCGTCACCGGCGCGCCGTCGGCGACACCCAGCGCCCGCGCGCTGGCCGGCGACAGCCGGGCCCGCAACGGCTTGGCCGTGGCCGCCAGGTACGGCGTCGCGTCTTGAAGACTGCCGGCATCGAGCAGCTCGTGCCACGTTGCGAGGATCGCGCGACCAGCACTGAGTTTCGCAGGCGGCCCAGGCTTGGTCGCCGGAGCCGCTACCCCACCAGGACGAGTACCAAGCGCTTCGAGCTCGGCCCGCGCGGTGCGCAGATCAGGCAATCCAAGATGGACGTCGAGTGCATCGGCCAGTGCATCGAGTACTTGCAGGTCGAGCAGCTGTCCGGTGTCGGTGAGCGAGGCCTCGAACGGACGCGAACGGCCCTCCCAGTCGAGGAAAGTGCCAGCCTTCTCGACGGCAGCGGCGACAGGGAAGACGACGTCGGCTGCGTCGGTCACATCGGTGCGCCGCAACTCGAGGCTGACCACGAAGCTGGCGGCCTCGATGGCCGCGCGCGCCGCGGCCGGATCGGGCAGGTCGTCGGGGTCGACACCCGCGACGACGAGTGCACCCAACGAGCCGCGCGACGCGGCGTCGAGAATGCCGGCGGTGTCGCGACCCGGCTTGGCAGGGATGGACGTCGCCCAGTGCAGCCCCACCTGACCGCGCGCGTCGTTGTCGGTCACCGCGCGACCACCAGGCAACAGATTCGGCAGTGCGCCTGCCTCGACTGCACCCCGCTCGCCAGCACGACGCGGCACCCACGCGACCTTGGCACCGGTCGCCGCTGCCAACGCGACGACTGCAGAGAGTCCGCCGGCCACGCCCGCAAGGCGCTCTCCGACAAGGATCACGCTCGACGGCAACGCGAGGCCGGCAGCCACCTCGGTGAGGAGCTGCGACCAACCGCTCGCGTCGACACCAGGCGGCACCTCGACGGTCTCACCCGAGGCGAGCACTTGCAGCATGGTCGCTTCGCCACCCGGCACTGTCGCGATCAAGCGGCCGCGCATCTTGTCGAGACCGCGCGTCGCGAAGGGGGCGATCGACACGACCTTGGCGTGCTTCTTCAACGCGGCCTTGCGGAGCCGCAGGAAAATGATCGGCGACTCTTCCTCGGGCTCGAGCCCGACAAGCAACACAGTCGATGCCGCTTCGAGATCGTCGTAGGTCACGTCGAGGAAGCGACCAGCAACGTGCGAGCCCAAGAATGCGAGCTCTTCGTCGGAGTGCACGCGGGCGCGGAAGTCGATGTCGTTCGTGCCGAGCGCAACGCGCGCGAACTTCGCGTAGGCGTAGGCGTCCTCGACTGTCAGGCGACCCCCGACAAGCACGCCGACACCGGCGCCGTTACGTGCTGCTGCGAGACCTGCGGCGGCAGCGCGCAACGCCTCGGGCCACGACGTGGGAACGAGTTCGCCGTCGCTGTCGCGAACCAGCGGCGTGTCGAGCCGGTCGGGCGCGGTGGCGTAGCTGAAGGCCCAGCGGCCCTTGTCGCAGTTCCACTCCTCGTTGACCTGAGGATCGACGCCGGCCAAGCGGCGCAACATCTTGCCGCGGCGGTGGTCGTTGCGTTGCTGACAGCCCGAGGCGCAGTGTTCGCAGATGCTCGGCGATGACACCAGGTCGAACGGTCGGGCCCGGAATCGATACTGCGTTCCGGTCAGCGCGCCGACCGGGCAGATCTGCACGGTGTTACCCGAGAAATAGGAGTTGAACGGCTGGTCCTCGTAGACCGCCACCTGCTCGAGCGCAGAACGCTCGAGCATTTCGATGAATGGATCGCCGGCGATCTGCTGCGCGAATCGGGTGCATCTCGTGCACAGCACGCAGCGTTCGCGGTCGAGCAGTACTTGCGCCGAGATGGCGATCGGCTTGGGATACGTGCGCTTCACATCGCGGAAACGCGACTCGGAGTAGCCGTTCGTCATCGTCTGGTTCTGCAGCGGGCACTCACCGCCCTTATCGCACACCGGGCAGTCGAGCGGGTGGTTGATGAGCAGCAATTCGATGATGCCGTTCTGCGCCTTTTCGGCAACGGCCGAGGTGTACTGCGTCTTGACGATCATGCCTTCGGTGACCGTGGTCGTGCACGACGCCATCGGCTTCTTCTGACCCTCGACCTCGACGAGGCACTGACGGCAGGCGCCGACCGGGTCGAGCAGCGGGTGCTCGCAAAAGCGCGGCACCTGGATGCCGACAAACTCAGCTGCCCGAATCACCAAGGTGCCCTTAGGCACCGAAATCTCGAACCCATCGACCGTGAGATTGATCAGGTCGGACCGGGCCGGCTGGTTCGCGCCGCCGCCACTATGCCTTTCGCCGCCTCCGGCGCCCGCCGGAGGATTCGTCGTGACAGTCATCAGGCACTCGCTCCGGCGAAGACGGTCGATGCGACCGGATCGAACGGACAGCCCTTACCGTCGAAGTGCGCGATGTACTCGTCGCGGAAGTACTGGATCGACGAGGTCACCGGGCTGGTCGCACCGTCACCAAGAGCACAAAACGCGCGGCCGAGAATGTTCTCTGAGAGGTCGAGCAGCGTTTCGATGTCCTGCTCGTCACCCTCGCCACGCTCGAGGCGTTCGAGGATCTGCACGTACCAGAACACTCCTTCGCGGCACGGCGTGCACTTGCCGCAGGATTCGTGCGCGTAGAACTCACTCCACCGCAGCACCGCGCGCACCACGCAGGTCGTCTCGTCAAAGAGCTGAAGGGCGGTTGTCCCAAGCATCGAGCCGTTCGCCACTGGCCCTTCGAAATCGAGCGGGACGTCGAGGTGTGCTGCCGTAAACAACGGAGTCGACGAGCCCCCCGGCGTCCAGAATTTGAGTTCGTGACCCTCGCGCATACCGCCGGTGGCGTCGAGCAACTCGCGCAAGGTGATACCGAGCGGCGCCTCGTACTGGCCGGGCTGCGCGACATGGCCGGAGAGCGAGAAAATCTTGAATCCGGGCGACTTCTCTGTGCCCATCTTTCGGAACCAGGCGGCGCCACCGCGCACGATCGCCGGCACACTCGCGATGGTTTCGACGTTGTTGATGACGGTCGGACAGGCGTAAAGGCCTTCGATCGCGGGGAACGGGGGCCGCAACCGCGGCTGACCGCGGAAGCCTTCGAGCGATTCGAGCAGCGCGGTCTCTTCACCACAGATGTAGGCACCGGCGCCGATGTGCACAACGACATTGATGTCGAAGCCCGAGCCGAGCACGCCCCGCCCGATGAACCCGGCCGCCTTCGCCTCCTCGACCGCGTTGAGCAATCGGCGGACGACGTGCAACACCTCGCCGCGGACGTAGATGAATGCCTCGTTCGCGCGGATCGCATACGCCGAGATCAGCACGCCCTCGAGCAGGGTGTGCGGGCTGGCCATCATCAGCGGAATGTCTTTGCAGGTGCCGGGTTCGCTCTCGTCTGCATTGACGACGAGGTAGTGCGGCTTGCCGTCACCTTGCGGGATGAAGCCCCACTTCATACCGGTCGGGAAGCCAGCACCGCCGCGACCACGCAGCCCGGAGTCTTTGACCATCGAAATGACGGCGTCGGGCTCCATCGCGAGTGCCGCACGCAGCGAGTCGTAACCGCCCGTGCGGCGGTACGCGGCCAGCGTCCAGGACCGCGGCGTACCCCAGTTCGCCGTGAGGACCGGCGTGAGCGCGAAGGTCATGACTCGTCCTTGCTCTCAGCGGCTGCAGCCTTGCTCTCAATTGCTGGCGCAGCGTCGCCGCGCTCCTTCGCCAGGTCGAGACCGACCAGCGAGCCGGGACCCGCGGAAGGACCTTCGTTGACCAACGTGTCGGGGAAGCCGGCAAGCACGCGCGAGGTCTCGACATGCGTGATGAGCGATGCACCGCGCGTCGGCACCGGCAGGTCGCCCGCACGCAGCTTGTCAACGAGTTCCTTGGCGCTCTCGACGGTCTGGTTGTCGAAGAACTCCCAGTTGACCATGACCACCGGGGCGTAGTCGCAAGCCGCATTGCACTCGATATGCTCGAGGGTCACCAAGTTGTCGGGCGTCGTGCCAGCGTTGCCCACACCAAGATGTTCTTTGAGCGCAGCGAAAATGGCGTCGCCGCCAAGGATCGCGCACAGGGTGTTCGTGCAGACGCCCACGTGGTAGTCGCCGCACGTACGACGCTTGTACATCGTGTAGAACGTGCTCACCGCGGCCACTTCGGCCGTCGTCAGCCCGAGAAGTTCGGCGACCAGCTTGATGCCGTCGGGTGACACGTAACCTTGCTCGGCTTGCACGAGATAGAGCAATGGCATCATGGCCGACCGCGCCCGCGGGTATCGCGCGATGACTTGCGCGCCGAGCTCGCGAACGCGCGCCTTTGCGTCGTCCGACATCGGATCGGCAAGGGACGCGCCAGGACCGAGCCGTGGATCAAGCGTGACGGTCGGCAGGCCGTTCGGTTCACCGTGGCTGTGACTCGCTTCATCGTGACTGTGAGTCAACGGTCGCACCCACCCATCACCGGGTCGAGGCTCGCAACCGACGCGATCACGTCGGCAATGAGGCTGCCCTCGCACACCGCCGGGACCGCCTGCAGGTTCACGAACGATGGCTCGCGCAGGTGCACGCGGTACGGCTTGGTGCCACCATCACTAACCAGATGGACGCCGAGTTGTCCGCGTGGTGATTCGATCGGCACGTAGACCTGGCCCGGGGGTACGTGGAATCCCTCGGTGACCAACTTGAAATGGTGGATGAGCGACTCCATCGACGTCGCCATGATGTGCCGGATGTGGTCGAGCGAGTTACCCATGCCATCGGCACCGAGCGCGAGCTGCGCAGGCCACGCAATCTTCTTGTCTTCGACCATGACGGGGCCTGGACGCAGCCGATCAAGGCATTGTTCGACGATCTTGACCGACTCGCGAATCTCGTCGAGCCGCACCAGGAAGCGCGCGAAGCAGTCGCCCTCTTGTTGCGTCGGGACGTCGAACTCATACGTCTCGTAACCGCAGTACGGCTCGCTCTTGCGCAGGTCCCACGGCAGGCCCGCGGCGCGCAGCAGCGGACCGGTGACGCCAAGGGCGACGCAGGCGTTGACGTCGAGATAACCGACGCCCTGCAGCCGGGCAATCCAGATCGGCTGCCCGGTGAGCAGGTTGCTGTACTCGTCGACCTTTCCTGGCATGAGTTGCACGAACTCGCGGATCTTCTCGACCGCGCCGGGCGGCAGATCCTGAATCACGCCGCCGGGCCGGATGTACGCGTGGTTCATCCGTAGACCGGTGACCATCTCGAAGATGTCGAGGATAAGTTCGCGCTCGCGGAACGCATAGAGCATCGCCGACAGCGCACCGATCTCGAGACCGCCAGTGCCGAGCCAGACCAGGTGCGAGGAAATCCGGTTGAGCTCCATCATCATCACGCGGATCACTTGCGCACGAACCGGAACTTCGTCGGTGATGCCCAGCAGCTTCTCGACTGCCATCGAGTAGCCAGTCTCGGTGAACAACGGCGACAAGTAGTCGGCGCGGGTGAGGAACGTGACGGCTTGCGTGAAGTTGCGGTACTCGCAGTTCTTCTCGATGCCGGTGTGCAGGTAGCCAATCGCGAGCCTGGCCTGCGTGATGGTCTCGCCGTCGAGTTCGAGGATCAGCCGAAGCACGCCGTGCGTCGACGGATGCTGCGGACCCATGTTGACGACGACGCGCTCGGCATGTTCGCTCGTCACATCGGCTGCGAGGTCGTCCCAGTCGCCACCAGTCACCGTGTAGACGCGGCCCTCAGTGGTCTCGCGCACTCCCGCGTAGGGATCGGTCGTGGTCACGCGTACTGCCTGCGCTCATCTGGCGGCGGAATCGTGGCGCCCTTGTACTCGACCGCGATGCCGCCGAGCGGGTAGTCCTTGCGCTGCGGATGCCCCGGCCAGTCGTCGGGCATCATGATGCGCGTCAGCGCGGGATGCCCGTCGAAGATGACGCCGAACATGTCCCACGTCTCGCGCTCTTGGAAGTCGGCGGTTGGCCAGACCGAAACGACCGATGGAACATGCGGGTCGTCGTCCGGCGCTGCAACTTCGAGCCTGATGCGGCGGTTGTGCGTCATGGATGTCAGCTCGTAAACGACGTGCAGCTCGCGACCGGCGTCCATCGGATAGTGCACGCCTGACAGCGAGGACAGCAGCTCGAAGCGGAGGTCCTGGTCGTCGCGCAACGGCTGGGCGAGATCGCGGAGCTTCTCCCTGCGCACGTGCAGAGTCAGTTCGCCGCGATCGACGATCGAGCGCTCGATCGCCTGCGCCACGCCTGGGTAGGCCTGGGCCAGCGCGTCAGCGACCTCGTCGAAGTACCCGCCGTAAGGGCGTGGAGTCGACGGCGCGGACGCGGTGGCCTGCGCAGGGATAGCACCGACCTCGGATTCGGCACCGCTCATGACGGGCGCCGTCGGCGGCTGACCTACCGGCTGATCGCTCACCGAAGCAGACCCTTCATCTCATGGGTCGGCACGGCCTCCAGCGCCTCGATCTCGCGCTCCTGCGCTTGCTTCTTGGCGTTCGGGCCAAGCTTCATGACCTGAATGCGCTCGTGCAGTTCGAGGATGGCGTGCATCAGCATCTCCGGCCGTGGCGGGCAGCCGGGTAAGTACATGTCGACAGGCACGACGTGGTCGACGCCCTGGACGATCGCGTAGTTGTTGAACATGCCGCCCGACGATGCACACACACCCATCGCGAGCACCCACTTGGGCTCGACCATCTGGTCGTAGATCTGCCGCAACACCGGTGCCATCTTCTGGCTGACCCGACCGGCGACGATCATCAGGTCGGCCTGGCGCGGCGAGGCGCGAAAGACCTCCATGCCGAACCGAGCAAGGTCGTAGCGGCCAGCGCCCGACGCCATCATCTCGATCGCGCAGCAGGCCAAGCCGAAGGACGCCGGCCAGAGCGAGTTCTTACGTGCGGTGCCGGCCAGCTTCTCGACGCTGGTCAGCAGGAAGCCGCTGGGCAGATTTTCTTCAAGACCCATGTCTGGTTCTCAGTCCCATTCCAGTCCGCCGCGACGCCACACGTACACGTATGCGACGAACACGGTGAGGATGAACAGCACCATTTCGACGAGGCCGAAAACCCCGAGGTGCTGGAACGCAACTGCCCACGGATACAAGAAGATGATTTCGATGTCGAAGACGATGAACAGCATCGCGGTCAGGTAGTACTTCACCGGGAACTTGCCCCCGCCGACCGGTTGCGGAGTGGGCTCGATGCCGCACTCGTACGCGTCGTACTTCGCGCGGTTGTAGCGCTTCGGCCCACTCAGGCTGCCCATGAGAATCGAGAACACGGCGAATCCGGCAGCGAGCAGGAACAGTGCGAGGAGAGGCACGTAACTGGCGTTGGTACTCACCGTGGTTCCTCACTCTCGCTTGCCGACTAGGGCCGTGTCAGTCTAGGTGGGTGCGAAGCGCGTCCTGCGCGCGGGTCAGGCTGCAGGGGCGATCCGGGTGAGTCCGTTGATGATGCGATCCATGGCGTCGCCGCCCTTGGGATCAGTGAGGTTCGCAAGCATCTTCAAGGTGAACCGCATGATGGTCGGATGCGACATCCCGTGGCGGGTGAGCAGTCTCATCACACCGGGCTTGCCGATCAGATTCACGAACACCCGCCCGACCGTGTAGTAGCCGCCGTAGCGGTCGTCGAGTGCCTTCGGATAGCCGTGCAGGGCACGCTCGCGAGTGACGCCTGCAGGTCGGGCCAACGCCTGGGCGATGATCTCGGCCGCCAGTTCGCCAGACTCCATCGCGTACGCGATGCCCTCGCCGTTGCAGGGATTCACCATGCCGCCGGCGTCGCCAACCAACAGCACTCCGCGGTCGTAGTGCGGCTTGCGGTTGAAGCCCATCGGCAGCGCCGCGCCCCGCACCGGACCACGCGCATGCTCCTCGTCGAATCCCCACTCCTTGGGCATGCCCGCCGTCCATCTCTTCAGCAGTTGGCGGTAGTCGACGTTGCGGAAGGACGCGGACGTGTTCAGGATGCCCAGCCCGACATTGCTCGTGCCGTCACCCATGCCGAAGACCCAGCCATAGCCGGGAAGCAACCGGTCTTTGCCTTCGTAGCGATCCCACAGTTCGAGCCACGACTCGAGCCAGTTGTCATCGTGGCGTGGCGACTCGAAGTAGCGGCGATACGCGACGCCCATGGGCCGGTTCTCCCGGCGGTGCAGGCCGAGCGCGAGGGAGAAGCGGCTCGAGTTGCCATCAGCGGCGACGATGACCGGCGCCTTGAACATGATGTCGCGCTCAGCCCCGACCGGGCGGGCCATCACACCGACCACCCGCCCTGACCCGCCGTCAATCACCGGCTGCGTTGCGGGCGTCTGTTCGTGCAGCGCGACACCCAGCTTTTGGGCCCGCCGCGCGAGGATCTGGTCGAAGTCGAGCCGGGTTCGAACGAGTCCGTAGTCGGGGAAGCTGGCGAGCTCCGGCCAGGGCAGCTCGACGCGCATGCCGCCCGCCAGGATCCGCAGCCCCTTGTTCTGCAACCAGCCAGCTTCAGGGCTCGTGTCGATGCCGAGCTTCACGAGTTGGGTGACCGCGCGAGGCGTGAGGCCGTCGCCGCAGACCTTCTCCCTCGGGAACGCGGACTTCTCGAGGAGCGCTACTGACAGACCGGCTTGCGCGAGGTGCGCGGCGGTCGCCGACCCGGCGGGACCAGCACCCACCACGATCACGTCAGCCTCTGTGGTCGGCGTCCCGGCCGGAATGGAATCGGCCAGCACTGCCGACGCCGCCGCCACTGGGCTAGGCGTCGCGGAGCCGCCATCGGCTGCCTTGCCTGTCACGGATTCACCACCTAGGCCGAAGCGGGTACGCCGCGCGCTAGCCCTTGTGAACGGGTTCACGAGAGCGGCTGGGAAAGCATATGCCGTCGGCGGGCACGCTACCCCGCCGACCGCTTCGCCCGATGGACGGCCACGATCCCGCCGGTGAGGTTCCGCCAGGCGACGCTGGTCCAGCCCGCTGCCTGGATGCGCTGGGCGAGCCCCGCCTGGGCCGGCCAGGCCCTGATCGACTCGGCGAGATAGACGTAGGAGTCGGGGTTGGAACTGACCTTCTTCACGACGGCCGGCATGACGCCCAGGTAGGCGTCGTAGACCCGGTGAAAGGGCGTCCACGTTGGGGAGCTGAACTCGCAAATGACGAGCCGACCGCCCGGCTTCGTCACCCTGCGCAGGTCGCGCAACGCGGCATCGACGTCATGGACGTTACGCAGGCCGAACGAGATCGTGACCGCGTCGAAGGACTCGTCAGCGAACGGCAGCGCGAGCGCGTCGCCTGCCACGAAGCGCACTCCCCCTATGGCGGCGCCACCGCGTTGGCGGGCGCCTTGCCGCAACATGCCGAGCGAGAAGTCGCAGGCCACGGTTTGTGCACCCGCTGTCGTGAACGAGGCGGACGACGTGCCTGTACCTGCGGCGACGTCGAGCACCCGCTCACCCTTGGTCGCGCCGACCGCGCGGGCGACCACCTTGCGCCAGGCCCGGTCCTGGCCAAGCGACAGCACGTCGTTCACGAGGTCGTAGCGCGGCGCGACATCGTCGAACATGGCGGCGACCTCGGCGGGCTGCTTGCCCAGGTCGGCGCGGGTCGGCGTCACGGGGTTATTTCGTTGTCTGCGATGTCGCTGTCTCTGGCGTCGCTTGCTGCTGCGTCGACGACCGCCCAATCGATTGCCGCCCCCGCCGTCCGTATCAAGGCTTTCGTGTCGTCGTCGCACATCGCGCCGCGCAGGCCGGCTTCGAAGAGCGCCGAGGGCGCGACGCCGAGCCGGCTGGCGATCTGGTGCTCGCGACCAAGGTCGGTGCCGAACATCGCCGGGTCGTCGGTGCCGAGTGAGCAGCTGACCCCGGCGGCGATGAGGCGTGGCAAGGGATGGGTGTCGAGGTCGGTGACACTGCGGGTGCGCAGATTGGACGTCGGGCAGACGTCGAGCACGATCTGGCGGGCGGCCAACTCGGCGGTCAGGTCGGCGTCGTCGATGGCTCGGATGCCATGCCTGATGCGGTCGGCGCTCAGGGTTTCAAGCGTCTCCCTGACCGACTCGGCGCCGGCCGATTCGCCCGCGTGCGGAAGCGAGGCGAGCCCGCCGGCCTTGGCGATCTCGAACGCGCGCTTGTACGGCTGCGGCGCAAAGCCCGCCTCAGGGCCGCCGAGGCCGAGCCCGACGATGCCGCGATGGCGAGACGTGACGGCGCGGCGGGCGAGCTCCTCGGTGAGCTCGACGTCCGCTCCTCGGTAGGAATCAGGCGTGAGTCGGACGACGACGCCGTACTCCTCCTGCGCCTGCTGGGCGCCGTCGCAGTAACCCTCGAAGAGGTCGTCCCAGGCAACGCCCCGGGCGACCCGCTCGATGGGGGAGAAGATGGCCTCGAGGTAGACGGCGCCGTACCCAGCCGCCTGCGCCGCGTAGTCGACCACGATCTGGCGGAAGTCGTCGGCCGTGCGCATCACGTTGGTGGTCAGGATCCAGACGTCGATGAAGTGCGCGAAGTCGGTGAACTCATAGAGCGCGGTCAGCTCTTCGACGCTGTCGACCGGGAGCGGCAGGTCGTTGCGCCTGGCGAGCTCAAGGAGGGTGCGCGGCTGCACCGTCCCCTCGAGGTGGACGTGCAGCTCGATCTTCGGATAGTCCGCCACGCCGCCCATCCTGCCGTACGGGTGTTGGTCTTAAACGGTCGTTCTTGCGCCCGCTGGAGACCAACGGTCGGGCGGGACGGCGGGGGGGTTGGGGTCAGCTCGCCACTAAAGGGAGGGTGACCCGCTGCGCGCCGGGAGCCGTCGAGGCGAAGTGGGACGCGATCCGCTCATCGGGCTCGGGATCATCGGCCGGCGTCCAGTGCACCCGCAGGTGGTGGTAAAGGGTGTCGCGCTGCGCCGGCACCCGGTCGGCGGACCGGATCAGGTGGATGAGCTCGGTCAGATTCCAGCGGTGCTTGGCGCCGGCCGACGACACGACGTTCTCCTCGAGCATGACCGATCCGAGGTCGTCGGCCCCGTAGTGCAACCCGAGCTGCCCGACCTCTTTGCCGAGGGTGAGCTGCGACACCTGCAGATGCGCGATGTTGTCGAAGAAGAGCCGCGCCACCGCAAGCAGGCGCAGGTACTCCAGCGGCGTCGCCAACGTGCGCCCGCGCAGGTGGTTGTTCTCCGGTTGGTAGGTCCACGGGATGAAGGACCGGAACCCGCCCGTGCGGTCTTGGACGTCGCGGATCATCCGCAGGTGCTCGATGCGCTCGGCGTTGGTCTCCCCGGTGCCCATCATGAACGTCGCCGTCGACTGCACGCCCAGTCCGTGCGCCGTCTCCATCACCTCAAGCCAGACCGCCCCGGTCTCCTTGAGCGGCGCGATTTCGTGCCGCGGGCGCTCGGTCAAGATCTCCGCGCCGGCTCCGGCGAACGAGTCGAGGCCGGCCGCGTGCAACCGCGTGATCACCTCGGTGAACGTCAGACCGGAGACCCGCGCGATGTGTACGACCTCGGAGCCGCCGAGGGAGTGCAGCGCGAGCGACGGGTACGCGGCGCGCACTGCCGAGAACGTCTGCTCGTACCACTCGATGCCGAGGTCGGGGTTGTGGCCACCCTGCAGCATGATCTGCGTCGCTCCGAGCTCGACCGCCTCGCCGCAGCGGCGCAGGATCTCGTCGAGCGGATGGGTCCAGGCCTCCGCGTGCTTGGGCGCCCGGTAGAACGCGCAGAATTTGCAGGCGGTGACGCAGGCATTGGTGTAGTTGATGTTGCGGTCGATCAGGTACGTCGCGATGCCCGCAGTGTCAGCGAAACGACGCCGACGGGCCGCGTCGGCCGCGCGGCCGAGCGCGTGCAGCGGCGCGTGCGTGTAGAGCTCGAGAGCGTCGGACGCCGAGATGCGGCCGCCATCGGCGGCCTGGTCGAGCAACATGCGCAGGTCAGCCACGCAACAGAGCTTAGTCGGGCGGCAATCCGGTCTAGCGGACGCCCGCGTGCGGGGTCGTCTGGCACAGCGTTCGCAGCGTGGCGACCACGACTTCGTTCGGCGTCCCCTTCTCGATGTCGGTGTCGGCCCCCGTCGGCG
>DATCDK010000080.1:0-5029 GCA_036510735.1 Acidothermaceae bacterium
GACGTAGACGTGGGTCGCGATCGGCGACGAGGTGTCGGGGTCGAGCGCCCAACCCACGACGCGAACGGAGCCGGGCGCCGCTTGCACGACGTTGAGCGAGCCCTTCGGGTTACCCGCCGGCAACGTCACATTGGCGCAGCCCAGCGCCGGATTGACTCCGCCGCCCGCGTTGATCGCGTAGACGCAGACCCGATGCACGCCGCCATAGAACTGACCGACTAAGGCGCTGAATCCGTGCGCGCTGCCCATGCTCGGGTACGCGGCGCCGACATCGGGGCGGTTGCCCGAGGCGATGTAGGCACCGCGGAAGGTCCCGTCGACGTAGACATGCACGGGAATCGGCTCGGCGGTATCGGCGTCCAGTGCCCAGCCGCCGACCTGAATCGCGCCGGGTGCAGGCCACGCGATCTCCAGGTTGCCGGTCGGTACCGCGTGCCCAGCGACGACGCCCGGCACCACGACTCCGCGGCAGCCGCCGATCGGTGCGTTGGGTATCCCGAGGTCGCTGTTGTCGCCCACGACACAGACAAAGTGGTAACCAGGGGTAGCTGCTTCGGTCGCGGTGAAGCCGAGGTTGCCGCTATACGCCGGGTACACCGCGGCGACGTCGGGGCGCGGCAGCGACGGGGTAGCCGGGCCGGCGACCGCACCGTCAATGGTGACCTCCAGTTGCGCCGGCGTCGTGTCCGCGCCGCGCGCGGCCCAGCCCGTGACCGTGAGTTGGCCGATGGCAGTGGTGGCATTGTCGAGCGATCCGAAGACGCCGCCGACAACGAGCGACGTCGTCCAGGGCAGCGCGGTTTGGCCATTCTCCGAGCTGCTCAACGTGATCGTGTACGAACCGGCGGGTACAGGCGCGCCGGCGTCATTCGTCATGTTCCACATCGTGTCGATGGCCGAACCCGACCCGGCCAACGTCGCGACCTCATTGCCCCCGGAGTCCTGCACGAGGATTTGCCAGCTGCCGGCGGCAATCATGCCAGCCACCAGATGCACGCTGCCGTTCGCCGCAACCGTGCGCGGGGTCGGGACAGTCATGGCCGGATTCACCAAGCCGGCACCCATGTCGGCCAAGACCTCTTGCCTCAACTGCGGGAGCGTCGCATACGCGGCATTGCCCGGGCACGCGGTTTGGTCGGCATCGCGGTGACCGGAGATGACGTTGAACGAAACCTTCGTGCCCGCGGGATAACGCACCTGGCTGAACGGCGCCGCGGTCAGTGTCGCCGTCCCGACCGGATTGGCATATGACAGCGCAAGTTTCCACGCCATCAACTGCGCGGTCCCGTCGAGCATCGCCTGCGGAGGTTGCACCGTGTTGAACGTGCCGATCAGGGCGACGCCAAACGTGTCGGTGTTGAATCCGCCCGAATGCGCGCCGAGCACCGCCTTGTCGACGCCGCCGAAGCGGCCTTCCCAGATCCGACCGAAGCGGTCGACCAAGAAGTTGTAACCGACGTCGCACCAGTCCTCGGCCTCGACATGGAACGCGTAGATCGAGCGGATGATCGCCGGGACGTCCTGCGGTGCGTAGTTGTTCGTCGTGTCGGTGTGGTGCAGGATCGCGACCTTCGGCATGCCGGTGTACTGCGGTCCCTGCGGGCACGACCTCAACCGCACGGATTCGTCGGCGCCCCAGTCGGCGCGAGTGAAGATCTGTGGCTGCGTGCCGCCTGCCAGCGCGGTGCCTGAAGGAACGCTCTTGCCGATGGTCGCGTCGGCCGGTGAGGTTCCGGGATCGATCAGGTCGAGGCGCAGATCCTGCGGCTCGCCGCCGGTCACCGAAATCAGCCGCACCGCGATACCGTCGCCGTGGTCGACCCACATCGGATCGGTACCGTCGCGCGCGGCGTTGGCACTCGGTGCGTTGGCACTCGGTGCGTCGGCACCATCGGCCGCGGCATCGGTGCCCGGGTCGCTGGAGTCGAGTTCTTGCCACCCGCTCCAGGTGTTGCCGGTTTTGACCTGAACCTCGGCCTTCAGCGTGATGACGCCGCTATCGGTGCGCCAGCTGAGCCCAAGTGCTCGAAAGTCGGACGTCGATTGGCGGGCCACCACGGTCATCGGCTGGAGCTGCGACGCGAGCTCGAATGTCGCCGGGGCGATCGCGACGGAGAACGTGTTGGACGCCACCGGGCGAGGCGAAGCCGTCGGGGCCGAGACCACGGGCAGTGCAATCACAACTCCGGGAACGACCACGACGGCCATCGAAAGCGTGAGGAGGCGTCGCCGCACCGATGTCACCCCTGGGGCCGAAGTGGTAAAAAGAGGAGTTCTATGCCACTCAAGCAGGATTCGCCCTTGATCGTGGGCAATTCGCGCAACTGCTCTGTCCGAGCTATCTGCATCGGGCGCAGTCGACCTCGACCTGAGCAATTGACTCGGTCGACCCGCTATTCGTTGCCGAGTGCAGCAATTACGTCGTATAGAAGCGTCGGGACCCGACGTAATTCCTTCAGTCGGCGAGGGAACGGCGGGGCGTCCGGAGCGCTAGCCACGCGCCGGCCAGCGCAGCGGCGGCACCCACGACGCCGACGGGGACCAATACCCGCAGGCGCAGCGGGCTCCAGGCCGACAGCGTGCCCACCTCGCCGGTGAATCCGGTGCCCACGTAGAAGTGCGCGACGCCGGCGGCGAGTCCGAGTGCCGCGGTTATCAGCGCAAGCACCGGCAGCAGCGCATAAAGCCAGCTGAGCGACAAGCCGTCATCGGCAGTCAGGGCGCGGCTCGGGCCCGCTGACTCCTCGCTCGCTGAGTCCTGGCTTGTCGACCCGATACTGCGGCGCCCACCCACTGCGACACCGATGGTGGCCGCGATCGCGGCGACACCGACGAAGAGGTAGCGACCCTGCACCCCTTGCAGGGCGCCAATGCGATTCGACGCCGAGTACGACGTATCCATGATCGCGATCAACGGCATCACCCAGCTGAGCTGCGCCAGTAACGCGGTCGACCACCGCGGTCCGCAGCGCACGATGCCGACCGCCACCAGTACAAGCACCGCGACGCTTAGGACTGCGGTGACGAGCGCCGGCGGTGGCGCCTCGAGCCAGCCGAAGTCGGCAAAGAACGACCGCGTCAGGCCGGGAAAGAATCCGTGCAGCCAGTGGCTAACCGTGATGTGGCCGTGGGGTAAAAGGTCTGAGTACGACTTCGGGTAGCCGTCCGGTTGCAAAGAACCGAAGCGGACGACGTTTGCCACCCACCAAGCAAGCCCAGGCAACACACACAGCGTCGTAAGTAGCGCGTCGCCATTGGTCCGTCGAACGCCAAACCGCTTGGCCCGCAGCAGAAATGCCGCAGCCACCACCACGAGCATCGGTAGCGCCGTGCCCTTGGTCCAGAGCAACGCGGTCATCGTGGCGCCCAAACCGATGGCCCACCCACGCACGGCACGTCTCGTCACGAACTCAAGTGCGAGCCACGTAACGGCTGCACCAAGGGTGATCGTCAGCGCGTCGTTGTTGACGGCCCCACCGATGTGGGTGAGTTGCGGAAGGCCTGCGGGCAAGAACGACGCGGCCGCGGCGACGGCGGGCGTTGCACCCAACAACTTTCCGATGCGGAACGTGAGGAAGGGCAGCGGCGCCAGCAAGAGAGCCGAACACAGCCTGAGGATGAGCAGCGCAGTGTGCGGCGTCTTGTCGATGACGTCGAACGCGCGAGCCGCGACCGCCATGACGGCGAAGTAGCCCGGCGGGTGCTGCGTCATCTGGTCGTAGTCGTACGGACTCGGCGGCTGCTTCTCCCTAGCCAACTCGGCACCAAACTGGCTCATCGTCTCGGATGTCAACTGCGTCGACGTTGGCCGGTGCAGCGGCACCAGACCGACGATCGTGTTGAGACCGATCCCGCCGAATCCGACGTCGGCGTAGGACGCCTTCACCGGCGGGTAGATGCGCGCATCCCCGGGCGCGGGGTAACTGTGCACGTACGCCAACCGCAGCGTCGTCGATACCTGTTGCGGCTCGTCGGGGGCGCGGAAATCCGGCGTCACGCACGCCCAGATCATCATGATCCCGTAGAACATGACGGGCGCGAGGCCGACGACAAGCCCAACACTCGACATCCGGGACGCGGGAGCAGACGGACGAGAAGCGAGATGCCGGCCGACCGAACCCGGCTGCGCCTCGCCGTCCGCCACCTCGCCGTCCGTCACTTCGCTGTGCCTCGCAGCTCATCGGGTGCGCTGGCGAACGCGTCGTGCAGGGCGGCGCGCCAGTGCGGCAACGGATCGAGGCCTGCTTCGATCCACCGCCGGTTTCCGAGCACCGAGTACGCAGGGCGAGGGGCGGGGCGCGGGAAGGCAGCGGTCGTGGCGGGCAACACCCGCTCCGGGTCGGCGCCGAGTTCTTCAAAGATGGCCCGAGTGAAACCGAACCACGTCGTCTCACCGGTGTTCGTGCAGTGGTAGATGCCGCCGTCAGCACCCGACGAACCGAGCTCCACGAGGCCCCGAGCCAGATCGCGCGACCACGTCGGCGAGCCGCGCTGATCGTCGACGACCGATACCGTCTCGCGTTCGCGTTCCAGCCTCGCCATCGTCTTGACGAAGTTCGCGCCAGTCGCGCCGTAGACCCAAGCCGTGCGCACGACGTAGGCGTCTGGGTACTCAGCGAAAACGGCCTGCTCCCCCGCTAACTTCGTGCGTCCGTATGCCGACTTCGGCCCGGTCGCCGCAGCTTCGTCGTAAGGCACCGTGGCGTCGCCGGCGAACACGTAGTCGGTCGACACGTGCACGAACTTGGCACCGGCTTTCGCAGCAGCCGCCGCAAGCGCTGCGGGCGCAGTGACGTTGGCGGTGAAGGCGGTTGGTTCGTCGGTCTCCGCCGCATCGACCGCCGTGTAGGCCGCGGCATTCACAATCACAGACGGGACGACGGCGGCGACCGCCCGTGCCACGGCGTCGACGTCGGTGATGTCGAGCTCGTGGCGTGTCAGGCCAATGACGTATTGACCGTCAAGGACGCGCATCAGGTCAGTGCCGAGCTGCCCTCCCGCGCCGACGACCAGCCACCGCTCGGTCACT
>DATCDK010000081.1:0-2949 GCA_036510735.1 Acidothermaceae bacterium
GCTATGTGGCAGACGCGTATTGGGAGGACGTCGGCACGCTGGAAAGCCTTCTCCAGGTGCAGGCTGACGTACTGAACCGGCAGGTCGATATCGACATCGAGGGCTTCGAGATGATGCCCGGCGTCTGGGTGTGCGAGGGCGCCGAGGTCGATCCCGAAGCGATTCTGAAAGGTCCGGTGTACATCGGCGATTACGCAAAGGTCGAAGGTGGCGCCGAGCTGCGCGAGTACACGGTTCTAGGCAGTAACGTCGTCGTGAAGAGCGGTGCATTCTTGCATCGTGCAGTAGTGCACGACAACGTGTTCATCGGACCGCAGGTGAACCTGCGTGGCTGCATCATCGGCAAGAACACCGACATCATGCGTGGCGCGCGGATCGAAGAGGGAGCCGTCGTCGGCGACGAATGCGTCGTCGAGGAAGAGGCCTACATCTCGGCCGGTGTGAAGGTCTATCCGTTCAAGACCATCGAAGCCGGCGCTCTGGTGAATACCAGCGTCATCTGGGAGTCGCGGGGTCAACGCAATCTCTTCGGCCCACGCGGAGTCTCAGGGCTAGTCAATGTCGAGATCACGCCAGAGCTCGCGGTCCGGCTGGCTTCCGCTTATGCGACGACGCTGAAGAAGGGCGACGTCGTCACGACCTCGCGCGACGTGTCACGAGCAGCCAGAGCGTTGAAGCGAGCCGTCATCAGCGCGTTGACCGCCAGCGCGATCAATGTGCGCGACCTCGAAGCCGCGCCCGCGCCGGTGAGCCGGTTCGAGATCGCGCACAGCGACTCGGCCGGCGGCATCATGATCCGGACCACGCCAGGCGACGCCCAGAGTGTCGACATCAGCTTTCTCGACGAACGCGGCGCCGATCTGTCTCAGGGGGCCAGGCGCAAGCTCGAGCGGGTGTTCTCGCGCCAGGAATTCCGGCGTGCGTTCCCCGGTGAAATCGCTGATCTGACCAACCCGTCGCGCACGCTCGAGGACTACTCCCAAGAGGTCATGCGGTGCGTCGACACCACGGGCGTCCTTGACGCGGGCCTGAAGGTCGTCATTGACACGGCAGGCGGCACCGCCGCGTTGGTGCTGCCGACATTGCTCGGCCGGATCGGTATCGACGTGTTGACCGTCAACAACCGGCTCGACGAGTCGTCGCCGACCGAGACCGTTGCTGAGCACATGAGGGCGCTGGAACGTCTCGGTGAGCTAGTTGCATCGTCGCGAGCCGCGTTCGGCGTCCGATTCGATCCGGTGGGGGAGCGGATGTCGCTCGTCGACGAGCGAGGCGTCATCGTGCACGACGATCGGGCGCTGCTCGTCTTGATGGACCTCGTCGCAGCGGAGCTGCACTCGGGCAGCATCGCGATACCGATCACGACGACCCGCATTGCCGAGGACGTCGCGCGGTTCCATCACGTGACCACCCGCTGGGCTCCTACGTCTCCCGACGAGCTCACCAAGGCCGCTGGCTTCGAAGATGCCATCTTCGCGGGCGACGGCAGAGGTGGTTACGTCATTCCCGAGTTCAATACAGCGATCGACGGCATCGCCGCGTTCGTGCGCCTCACCGGTCTCGTAGCGCGCACGAAGCTGACGCTGAGTCAGATCGATGCCCGCATTCCGCAGGCGCACGTGCTTCGCCGCTCGGTGCCAACACCGTGGGCGGCGAAGGGCATGGTCATGCGCTCGGTCGTCGAAGCCGCAGGTGATCGTGAGCTCGACACGACCGACGGTGTTCGGGTCGTCGAAGATGATGGTCGCTGGGTTCTCGTGCTGCCCGATCCGGCCGAGGCGACGACGCACCTGTGGGCAGAAGGCCCGGACGCCGACTCGGCTACCGAGTTGCTCGAGGAATGGGCCAGTGTGGTCGAGGGGGCCGGCACCTGACCAGCAGCTCACCGGGGGAGCCAGTTCGCCGACCCGACGCATCGATGTCGATCCTGGTTGATCTGATGGCCAACGCTGTCGACGAGGGATATGCAACAGCGGCGGCTCGCCGCGGCACACAGCCGGTACCAACCGCCGTCCCATCGACCGCTGTCCCGGGTAAACAGCTGGGGCTGCGAGGTCGCGCCGCAATCGGCGCGGCGGTGGCTCTCGCCCTCGCTGGTGCCTTGTTCGCCACTGCTGCGGTCGCGACCCATCGGGGGAACGCGGCCGCGAACCGTGACCGGAAGCAACTCGTGGCGCAGGTGACATTGCAAACGGCCGCTACCGATGCGCTCGAGCGCCAGGTTTCCAGGCTCTCGACGCAGGTGAGCAACGCGCGCACCTCCGCGCTCTCGCTTACAGATCGCGGCGCGAGTCTGCTGTCGCAGATCAAGGAGCTTGAACCGGTCGACGGTGCCGTCCCCGTCGTAGGCACCGGCGTCCGGGTCACTCTCGATGACGCGCCGTCCTCACACGCTGCCGGCAGCGACGGCTCTGGGGTGATCGTCGACAGCGACCTACGGGCGGCGGTCAACGGCCTGTTCATCGCGGGCGCCCAGGCGGTCAGCATCAACGGTCAGCGACTGACGGCCCAGACCGCGATCAGGGAGGCGGGCGGGGCGATCCTGGTCGACTTCCGACCGCTCTCACCGCCCTACACGATCGATGCGATCGGCCCGTCGTCGCTCGGATCCACCTTCAGTAGCAGCGAAACTGGACAGCTGTTCGTGACCGACCACCAGCTCTACGGCCTGGGGTTCACAGTCGACGACCATCAACGCCTTACGCTTCCCTCGGCGGCCAACGTGGTCGTCCACTACGCGAAGCCGTTGGAATCGCCGTGATCGCAGCCATCGCCCTCGCCGTCGGCGTCGTACTCGGTGTCATCTTGCATCCGACTGTGCCGGTGGGGTTGCAGCCTTATCTGCCGATCGCGGTGGTTGCTGCGCTCGATGCCGTGTTCGGCGCGATCCGCGCGATCCTCGACGGGATCTTCGACGACAAGGTCTTCGTGGTGTCGTTCATCGCGAAC
>DATCDK010000082.1:0-5207 GCA_036510735.1 Acidothermaceae bacterium
CACCCAACTAGGAGGAATCGTGTCCACACCGTCGGATCCGGGCTCAGGACAGCCCGACCCGTGGGCTGTACCACCAACTGATCCGGCCGGCCAGGGCGCTGCCTCGCCACCGGAGCCTCCCCCGGCATACCCGCCGGCCCCCCCGCCTGCGTACCCATCGGCCCCGCCACCGCCCGCACCGGACTACGGCCAGCCGCCGCCGGGCTACGGACAGCCTCAGCCGGGCTACGGTCAACCGGCGCCGGGATACGGCCAACCGCCGTACGGCGGTCCGCAGCCGGGATACGGACAAGCCGTGTACAACACTCCCGGGACGGGATACACCCCGCAGGCACTAACCGGAATGGTGGACATTCCTGGCCGCGGTCACGCCAAGCTAGCGAGCACGTCACAGCGTGCACTCGCCCGAATAATCGACGGCGTGCTCTTCTTCGTGGTCTACATCATCGTTGTCGCGGTCGGGATTGCCAGCGTGTCGAGCACGGTCCATCACAACGCCGATGGGACGACGACGACAAGTGGCGGGGGTATCGCAGCGTTCTTCGCGGCGATAGCAATCCTCGGGGCAATCGGACTGCTCTATGAGGTCGTCATGGTTGCCATCAAGGGTGCAACGCTCGGAAAGATGGCTATGGGTGTCCGCGTGGTCAAGTCCACAGACGGGGGCCTTCCTGGTTGGGGCGGGAGCATCGTTCGCTGGATCATTCTGCAAATCGGCGGGTTCTTCTGCGGGATCGGATACCTGATCGTCGGCATCTCGTTCTTGTTCGACGGTTCGGGGCGGATGCAGGGCTGGCATGACAAGGCGGCTCACACCCTCGTGATCTCGACTAAGTAAGGAACTCCAAACCGCACGAGCGAGCGGCAGCGAAGGGCCCGGACGGTTCGCCGTCCGGGCCTTTTCGTTTGTCGCACACGCAAGCCACCCGACCGTCCGCCCGACAGATCGTCGACTTCGCATCCCGTGTGGTCGTAACTGTGCCCGATTCGCCCGTTTTCAACAGCCACACGGGATGCGAAGTTGCCGCGCCCCCAGCCTTCGCAGCCCTGGGTATACCTCAAACCCGCCGTGCAGGTGCACTGCACGCTGCGAAGTTGCGGGACGGCGGGGTGCCGGGGTGGCAGCGGCCGCTGCACAACGAAGGGCCCGGACGGCGAACCGTCCGGGCCCTTTCGTTTGTTGCCGCGCTAGACGGTCGGGGTCTCGCTCGACCCCGCTGCGGGCGGGTAGTCCGATGCCGGCGGGTAGCTCGGTGCGGCACCCTGCGGCGGGTAGGGAGCAGCTGGCGGAACGACGCCGCCGGTTGCTGCGCCGCCGGGCTTGTTCATCGCGGTCTGGTCCCAGGCGATCTTCTCGCCCGAGGCTTTGAAGTTGAGGAACGCGCCGACGATGACAGCGATCGCGAGGATGAACAACACCCAGGCGCCCCACATCAAGCCCACATCAGTCGCGCTGGGGTATGAGATGCCGCGAATGAGCAGGAGCAAGAACCCGAGCGTCGCTAGACCTGCCACGAGCACGTTAGGCCCAACCGGCAATGCTGGCAGTGAGGCGTTGCCGAAGACCCGGGCAGCGACGATCCCGACGGCAATGATGATCAACAAAACGCCGAGGAAGCCATAGCTGTGCCACGCGGTGTAGTGACCACCGCCGAAGCCGCGGACGGTTGGCCCTGTGTAACCGTAGAACGGGGCGAAGAACGACAGCAGCAAAAAGAGAATGCCTGCGCCGAGAATCACTTGGTCGTTGCGCTTGATCTGCTTCACATCGAAGCCGGGCATTGCCCATCCTCCTCGAGACTTCACGACACGTTTGTGCCGTGCAAATAGGCATCCACTACACCGACGGCTGCGCCGGCATTGCAAATAACGAGCCAACAGTGATGTATGCGGGGCCTGGAAGCAAGACTTGACACACTCCGAGGTGCGCAATACTGCCGGTACCAAGAAGAGCCGACTCGGGCCGCGCTGATACACCCGAGACAGGGGAAATTCCGTGTCGACACCATCCGAGCCGCCGGTTGATCCGTGGGCGGTACCGCTACCAGTTGCTGCCCCAGCGCCTGGCCCGCCACTCCCATACGGCCCGCCACCGCCGTACGATCCGCCGCCGGGAAACCCGCACTACGGGCCGCCACCCGGATACCCGCAGTACGGCCCATCGCCGCAGTACGGTCCGCAGTACGGCCCGCCGGCCGGGTACGCCGGCTACGGCCTTCCGCCGCAGCCACAGATGCGGCGAACCTTCCGCCCTCTCGACGGCGGCGTTATTGCGTTGGCGGGCGCGGCGTTCGTTGCGTCATTCCTGCCCTACGTCGGGCTGTCCTTGAAGTTCGCTGGTCTTGGCGCGTTCAACTACACGACAAATGCGTGGCACAGCTTTGCGATCGTCGGGTTGCTGGCGCTATTCGCCGCTGGCGCAGCAACGATCGTCGGCGTTTTCGCCAGCACCATTCCAGCTCAGCGCGTGGGTTTCGGAATCGCGGCCGCCAGCGCCGCAGCACTGGGAACATTGCTCGTTCTGGTGCGCGGATTGAGCTACGGGCTGGGCGTAAAGCTGCAATGGGGTGGCTGGGTGTTGATTCTTGTGGGCGCGGCCCAAACCGTTTGCGCCATCGTCGGCGCGGCAACGGCAGCGAAAGCAGTCAGAGCGACGTCATGATCTCCCGCATGAGCCGCGCGGTCTCGCTCGGCGTCTTGCCGACCTGCACGCCGACCTTCTCGAGCGCTTCCTTCTTCGCCGCCGCAGTGCCCGACGACCCAGACACGATCGCGCCCGCGTGCCCCATCGTCTTGCCCTCGGGAGCAGTGAATCCTGCGACGTAACCCACGACCGGCTTGGTGACATTGGCCTCGATGAAAGCGGCGGCCCGCTCCTCGGCGTCCCCTCCGATTTCACCGATCATCACGATCGCGTCGGTGTCGGGATCTGCTTCGAAGGCGCGAAGGCAATCGATGTGCGTCGTTCCGATGACTGGGTCGCCGCCGATACCGACGCAGGTCGAGAAACCGATGTCGCGCAGTTCGAACATCATCTGGTAGGTCAACGTGCCCGACTTGCTGACCAGACCGATGCGCCCGGGCTTGGTGATGTCGGCGGGGATGATGCCCGCATTCGACTGGCCGGGAGATGCGATGCCCGGGCAGTTGGGTCCGATGATGCGGGTCGCGTTGCCGCATGCGGTCGCGTACGCCCACGCTGCGGTCGAGTCGTGCACCGGAATGCCTTCGGTGATGACGACCGCGAGTTCGATGCCCGAATCGATCGCCTCGAACATGCCGACCTTCGCACCGGCCGGCGGGACGAAGCTCACGACGACGTTCGCACCCGTCTCCGCCATCGCTTCGGCGATCGAGGCGAACACGGGCAACGACGTGCCGTCGAAGTCGAGGGTGGTGCCGGCCTTCTTCGGGTTGGTGCCGCCCACGATCGTGGTGCCCGCGGCGAGCATCCGCCGCGTGTGCTTGCTGCCCTCTGACCCGGTGATGCCCTGCACGATGACCCGGCTGCTGCGGTCGAGAAAGATTGCCACTATCGCCTGCTTGTCGAAGCGAGTTCGGCGGCACGGTGCGCCGCGCCGTCCATCGTGTCGTTCTGCTCGACTCCCGGAAGTGCCGCTGCGGCCAGCACTGCGCGCCCTTCTTCCGCTCGATTTCCATCAAGCCGGACGACGAGGGGCGACGTAATCTGCTCACCTGCATCGGCCAACTTGCCGAAGGCCGCGACAATCCCCTTCGCCACCGCATCACATGCGGTGATGCCGCCGAACACATTGACGAAGACGGAACGAACCGACGGGTCGGACAACACGATGGTCAAGCTGGCCGCCATCACGTCGGCCGAAGCACCGCCGCCGATGTCAAGGAAGTTGGCTGGCCGCACTCCCCCGTATGCCTCGCCTGCATACGAAACGACGTCGAGGGTGCTCATCACGAGGCCTGCACCGTTGCCGATGATGCCGACCTCACCGTCGAGTTTCACGTAGTTCAAGTGCGCCTCTTTCGCGCGCGCCTCGAGCGGGTCGCCGGCCTCGACGTCGGCAAGCGCGGCGTGGCCCGGCTGGCGGAACCCGGCGTTCTCGTCGAGGGTGACCTTTCCGTCGAGCGCCAGCACCACGCCATCCGGCGTCTTGACGAGAGGATTGACCTCGACCAACGTCGCGTCCTCTTTGGTGAAGACTTCCCAGAGCGCAACGATGACGTCGGCGGCTTGGTCGAGGATCTCGGCTGGGTAGCCGGCCGCAACGGCGATCTCGCGAGCCAACGCGACGTCGACGCCGACCATTGCATCGATGGGAACCTTCGCGAGCGCCTCAGGAGTCTCGAGCGCGATCTGCTCGATCTCGACGCCGCCTTCACGCGACGCCATCGCGAGAAACGTGCGATTCGACCGATCGAGCAGGAACGAGAAGTAGTACTCCTCAGCGATGTCACTGGCCTCGGCGACCAGCACGCGGTGCACGACGTGGCCCTTGATGTCCATGCCGAGGATCGCGTCGGCCTTGGCGTATGCGTCGTCGGGACCGTCGGCCAGCTTCACGCCACCGGCCTTCCCACGACCGCCGACCTTGACCTGCGCCTTGACGACGACCTTGCCGCCCAATTCCTTCGCGA
Source organism: Acidothermaceae bacterium (assembly GCA_036510735.1). GTDB lineage: Bacteria > Actinomycetota > Actinomycetes > Acidothermales > Acidothermaceae > PALSA-607. Next base: position 4,615 of record DATCDK010000082.1, read on the forward strand.
TCTCTTGCGCGCGGGCGGGCGTTGTCGCCACTTCGCCGCGAAGCACCGGGACGCCGTGTGCAGCGAACAGGTCGCGTGCTTGGTATTCGAACAGGTCCACGACGTTGAGGTTATCCAGCAGTTCGCGCCGTGTACGAGGGGGGTACGAGCGGGGTTGCTTGCGGACGTCGATTCGGCGATGGCTGTGGATGAACCGGTGCACAACCGGTGGAGAACTCTGTGAATTCAGGGGACAACTCACCAAGTTCTGTGGACCGAAAAAAATCCGAAAAGTTCTTTCGTCAAAGGCCTTGCGGGTCGTTCCCAGGACCGCTAGAAATCTCCCAGTCACCGATCAAGGCGGCGGTTCCGGAAGGTTCCGGGGCGAGAAGCAGAAGGAAAGTCGCGGGCAACCGTAGGCAACTTAGGTGGATCGACCCGGCGCATCAGATCGAGAGGAACGACGAGGGGCAACCTGAGTCGAGCCACTCGAAGTTGAGCTTCTGGGTTCGGTCTCTGAAGCTTTGCAGAGCGCGGGGCGACTCGAGTTCGGCAGAGTCTGATGAGTTCCGGATCGTGGTTCAGAAACCTCGGTCCGAGTTGGTCAGCAGGGC
>DATCDK010000083.1:0-27048 GCA_036510735.1 Acidothermaceae bacterium
ACCTTGCAGATCCTCGCGGGTACGGCGGCCGCAACCGGGCCGGGCATCGACTTGCAGATCACCGATCCGCAGCACCAAGTGGCGGCCGACGACCTGCTCGAGGCGTTGGAGGAACTGCGCGACGCGGGCGCTGAGGCGATCCAGATCACCGGAAGCGCCGGTGCGGCTACCGGCACGACGCCTACGACGGGCACGACACCTGCGGCCGGCAGTGTCGCGAGCGCCGGAGCGACGCCGACGGCGGCGCCCGGTGCCTCCGGTCATGTCGTGCGGCTGGTTGCGAGCAGCTTCTTTGTCGACGCACCTGACCGGAGCGGGATCGTCGTCGATGGTGTGTTGCTCGCGCCGCCCTACGACATCGTCGCGATCGGCGACCCGCATACGATGAGCACCGCGATGGGAATCCCCGGCGGGGTTCTCGACACGCTCACCGCGAAGGGCGCACGGGGCACGGTGATCACGCATGACGCTGTCCAGGTCACTGCGTTGCACCAAGTCCCGGCGCCTCAGTACGCTCGCCCGGCGCCAGCGGCCTCACCGGCTGGCTGATCGTTCCTGCACCGCACGCCCCTGAAATGCACCGTCTGGAGGGCCTCGTGATACCCGACGACCTGCACTACACAGCCGAGCACGAGTGGGTGAAGGTCGTCGCCGATGGAGTCCGCGTCGGTATCACGGATCACGCACAGGAAGCTCTGGGCGACATCGTCTTCGTGACGTTGCCTGCGCCAGGCACCCAAGTCGTCAGTGGTCAGACGCTGGGCGAGGTCGAGTCGACCAAGAGCGTCTCGGACATTTATGCGCCGATCTCGGGAGAGGTGCTAGCCCGAAACGAAGCGTTGGACGCGCGACCCGAACTGGTCAACGCCGACCCGTATGGTGAAGGTTGGATGATCGAGATCCGCCCGAGCGAGCCGGCGGACGTCGATGGGTTGCTCGATAGCGCGGCTTACGGGGCACTTGTGACCGCCGGTTAACGTCAGACAAGTTGACCGACGCCCGTAGCGCGCATAGGTTGCCCTGACCATCAACCTCTACCTGACGGTCGCGCCCGCCTGAGTAGTTGAACTGAGTAGTTGAACCTGAGCACGCCGAACCCGAGGGGGAGGGACGCACCCGATGCCGACGATCTTCTGCACGAATTGCGGGCATGAGAATCCCGACGACTCACGGTTTTGTGCCAGCTGTGGCAACGCGCTCTCACGGCCGGGACACCCGGTGAGCTCCGAGCGTCAATCCGACTCGACCACGACGATCTCGATCTCCGGCCTTGAGGTACTCGAGCCGTCGCCCGACGACGAGGGTTTGGCCGACCAGGCCGCCATTGAAGGGCTGCCGCCCGGTGCCGGTCTCCTGGTGGTTCGCCGCGGTCCGAACGCCGGCAGCAGGTTCTTGCTCGATGCCGACGTCACCACCGCAGGCCGCCATCCAGAAAGCGACATCTTCCTCGACGACGTGACGGTCTCGCGGCGCCATGCCGAGTTCCGAAAGACCGCAGAGGGCTTCTTCGTACGCGACGTCGGCAGCCTGAACGGAACCTACGTCAACCGCGAGCGCATCGATGACTCCGCGTTGCAGGGCAGCGATGAGGTACAGATCGGCAAGTTCCGGCTGGTGTTCTTGACCGGGCACCGGCCCGGCGAGCCCGCGGCACAGTGACGGTGCCAGCCATGAGCGCTCGATCCACATCTCGCGCGTCACTGTCGATCGGTGAGGTGCTGACCCAACTCCGGGCGGACTTCCCCGATGTCACGATCTCGAAGATCCGGTTCCTAGAGTCCGAGGGGCTGGTCGAACCTGACCGGACGTCTGCTGGCTACCGGAAGTTCTCCCATGCGGACGTGCACCGCTTGCGTTACGTGCTGACCGCCCAACGCGATCACTACCTGCCGCTGCGGGTCATCAAGGACCACCTCGATGCCCTCGACCGCGGACTCGAACCGGCCGATCACGCCAACGCCGGCCCTCGCGTGCCCATGGCACTCATCGCCACCGACGGCCTCCCTGGGCCCGAAGCATTTGGCACTGATCCGGCCGAGGTTCGGTTGTCGCGCAAAGAGCTGCTCGAAGCGGCCGAGCTCGACGAGGCCGCGCTTGGCCAACTCGAGCAGTACGGCCTGGTCGCAACGCGTCCCGGCAGCAACCACTACGACGGAACGTCCTTGGTCGTAGCGCGCACGGTTGCCGAGATGTCGCGGTTCGGTATCGAACCCCGTCACCTTCGTTCGTTCAAGGCTGCCGCCGACCGCGAGGTTGGCTTGGTCGAGCAGGTTGTGACGCCGCTGGTGCGTCAGCGCAATCCGGAGGCGAAGGCACGTGCGGAGGAAGTGGCCCGCGAACTCGCGGCGCTCTCCGTACGCCTACACGCATCCCTGGTCAAGGCCGGGCTGCGTCCCGGTCTAAGCAGGTAGCTCGCGGTGTAGCGTGAGGCGGAGGCGGCAGGCGACTGGCGCAAACTCGTGAGGCAGGGCGGTCACCGTGAACGAACTGCATGTGGTGGGCGTTCGGGTTGAGTTGCCGACGAACCAGCCGATCGTGCTGCTTCGCGAAATCGAGGGCGAGCGTTACCTCCCGATCTGGATTGGTGCCGTTGAGGCCACCGCCATCGCCTTCGCACAACAAGGTGTGGTGCCCCCACGCCCGTTGACCCACGACTTGATGCGCGACGTACTTGCCGCACTCGGGGCGAAGCTGCGCGCCGTCCGGATCACCGAGATGCGCGACAACGTGTTCTACGCCGAACTCGTGTTTGACGACGGTCGCGAGGTCAGCGCCCGGCCGAGTGACGCGATCGCGTTGGCGCTGCGCACCGGAGCGTCGATCTTCGGGTCTGAGGCGGTGCTCGAGGAAGCCGGCATCGAGATCGCCGATGAGCACGAAGCCGAGGACGAGGTCGAGAAGTTCCGCGAGTTTCTCGACACGATTTCGCCCGAGGATTTCGACACCAGCCAGGGTTGATGACGGCAGCACAGACATTTCGGCGCGGGGATTTGGCATTTCGGCGCGGGGATCTGACCCTCGACCAAAGGTTGAGGGTTGAGGGCTCGCAGCAGATGCTCGCGGTTCCGCGCGTCGCGTTGACTCGGGCGAGGTGCGTCCATAGCGTGACAGTTTCCGGTAGCTGCATAAGGAGGACGCCAGGTGGCGAGCAACGGTGAGCCCCCAACCTCAGGGTCGACGGCCCCGACCACCCGGCCCGTCCCGACCGCTCCGCTGACACCACTGCAGCCGAGTAACTCAAGTCGGCAGGGCTCGTTGTTCACCGACGACTTCCCGGTGCCTGATGACGGCGTTGGCTATCGCGGCCCGGTCGCCTGCGCCGCAGCCGGCATCACCTATCGGCAACTCGACTACTGGGCGCGCACGGGATTGGTCGAGCCGACGGTCCGCGCGGCCGCAGGCTCGGGATCGCAACGCCTGTACGGGTTCCGCGACATCCTGGTCTTGAAGGTCGTCAAGCGACTGCTCGACACGGGCGTCTCGCTGCAGAACATCAGGGCCGCCGTCCAGCACTTGCGCGAGCGTGGCATCGACGATCTCGCGCAGATCACCCTCATGAGCGACGGCGCGAGCGTCTACGAGTGCACCTCCGCCGACGAAGTCATCGACCTCGTCCAAGGCGGCCAAGGAGTGTTCGGGATTGCGGTCGGCCGGGTCGTCCGCGAGGTCGAGGGATCACTTGCGGTCCTGCCGAGCGAGCGCCCCGAAGGCGACGACGCCGGGCTGGTCGACGCAGTCGATACCGGGACTGCCGAAGACGAACTCGCGCGTCGCCGCGCGCGTCGAATCGGCTAGCAGCGCGGCACGGTGACATGGGGGCTGCGCTAACGCTGCGCCGCGGCTTCGGCTGCGCTAACGTGGAGCCGCCGACGACCCCTCGCGGGAGAGTTCTCACGCTGCCAGCGTGAGGCGCCGAAGGAGCAACCTCCCCGGAATCTCTCAGGCCCAGCGACCGTGCGGGTGAGGCGACTCTGGAAAGAACGTGCCTGGTGGCACGTCACCGAAGGTGAAAGCCGGCGTTTGCCTGGCGAAGCTCTCAGGTGCCCACGACAGAGGGGGAGTCCGATCCGGCGTCCGGAGGCTCCCGTGAACTCGTCCCACCCCACTGCTCGCACCGTCTCGCGGTCGCTGCGCAGTCTCGAATCCAGCCGCACGTTCGCCGACAGGCACATCGGGCCGGACGCCGATCAGCAGGCAAAGATGCTCGCGATCGTTGGCTACGGCTCGCTGGAGGAGCTTGCCGCGCAGGCGATCCCTGCGTCGATCGCCGACCAGCCCCGTCGCGAGTCTTCGATCCCGCCTGCGGCGACCGAGGTCGAAGTCACTGAGGAGCTTCGCGCGCTGGCCGCGCAGAACACCGTTTTGACGCCCATGATCGGGCTCGGCTACTACGGCACGGACACGCCGGCGGTCATTCGCCGAAACGTCCTGGAGAATCCCGCCTGGTACACGGCGTACACGCCCTACCAGCCGGAGATCTCCCAGGGCCGCCTCGAGGCGTTGCTCAACTTCCAGACCGTGATCAGCGACCTCACCGGACTTGCGGTCGCGGGCGCGTCGTTGCTCGACGAGCCGACAGCGGCTGCAGAGGCGATGGCCCTGTGCCGCCGCAACTCCTCGTCGTCCAGCAATCGTTTCTATGTCGACGCCGACGTGCTGCCGCAGACCATCGCCGTGATCCGAACGCGTGCACTACCGATGGGGCTGGACGTCGTCGTCGCCGATCTCACAAACGGCTTGCCGGACGACGGTTGCTTCGGTGTGTTGATCCAAGACCCAGGCACCAGCGGACGGCTGCGAGACCACGCCGCCCTCGCCGAGCAGGCGCACGCGGCCGGCGCGCTCGTCGTGGCCGCGACGGATCTGCTGGCGTTGACGTTGCTGCGCCCGCCGGGTGAGTGGGGCGCGGACATCGCGGTGGGGTCGAGCCAGCGGTTCGGGGTTCCGCTCTGGTTCGGCGGCCCACACGCGGGATTCATCGCGGTGCGTGAGACCCTGGCGCGCTCGTTGCCCGGACGACTGGTCGGTCAATCGATCGACGCCGACGGTCGGCCCGCCTACCGGCTCGCGTTGCAGACCCGCGAGCAACACATCAGGCGTGAGAAGGCAACGAGCAACATCTGCACTGCACAGGTGCTGCTTGCGGTCACCGCGGCGATGTACGCGGTCTACCACGGGCCCGACGGTTTGACCGACATCGCTGCGCGCGTGCACCGCAGCGCACTAGTGCTTGCCGAGGGCCTGCGGCGTGGTGGCATCGATGTAGCGACGGACGTGTTCTTCGACACAGTGCGGGTGAGCGTTCCGGGTCGCGCGACCGCCGTCGTCGACGCCGCACGGGAGCGCGGGATCAATATTCGGTTCATCGATGCGGACACGATCAGCATTGCGTGCGACGAGACAACACAGCGGAAGCACCTTGCGGCGTTGTGGGCTGCGTTTGGTGTCGACCTGACTGTCGATGACATCGACTCGATCGACGACGCCGTGGACGATGAGTTCCCCAGCCCGGTGCGACGGACGTCAGATTTCCTTCGTCACCAGGTTTTTCACCAGCATCGTTCCGAGACGTCGATGCTGCGGTACCTGCGCAGCTTGTCCGACAAGGACGTTGCTCTCGACCGATCCATGATTCCGCTCGGCTCGTGCACGATGAAGTTGAACGCGACGACCGAGATGGAACCGATCAGCTGGCCGGAGTTCGCGCAGATCCATCCGTTCGCGCCGATCGAGCAAGCGAAGGGCTACCTCACCCTCATTCGGCAACTCGAGTCGTGGCTCGCCGACGTCACCGGATACGACGCGGTCTCGCTGCAGCCCAATGCCGGGTCGCAGGGCGAGTTCGCCGGCCTGTTGGCGATCCGGGCTTTCCACGATGCCGCAGGCAACACGGAGCGCAACGTCTGCTTGATCCCGGCGTCGGCGCACGGAACCAACGCCGCAAGCGCAGCGATGGCCGGCATGCGAGTGGTCGTCGTTGCGTGCGACGACGACGGAAACATCGACATGGATGACCTACACAGCAAGATCGAGACCCACGCGGCGAAGCTCGCAGCAATCATGATCACCTACCCGTCGACACACGGTGTCTTCGAATCGACAGTGGGCGACGTGTGCGCCGAGGTTCATGCCGCGGGCGGCCAGGTCTACGTCGACGGCGCGAATCTCAACGCACTTGTCGGCCTCGCGCGGCCAGGCCGGTTCGGGGCCGACGTGTCGCACCTGAACCTGCACAAGACCTTTTGCATCCCCCACGGTGGCGGCGGCCCCGGCGTGGGCCCGGTCGCGGTACGGGGGCATCTGGCGCCGTACCTGCCCAACCACCCGTTGCTAGCTGAAGCCGGGCCGGCGACGGGTCCGGGTCCGATCAGCGGCGCACCGTTCGGTTCGGCTGGCGTGCTGCCGATTCCGTGGGCCTACATCAGGCTCATGGGCCTGCCCGGCCTGACAAAGGCAACGCAGGTCGCAATCCTGTCGGCGAACTACCTAGCGCGGCGGCTCGCGCCGTCGTACCCGATTCTGTACACCGGCCACGGCGGCCTGGTTGCTCACGAATGCATCATCGATCTGCGACCGATCACGAAGGACAGTGGTGTCACGGTCGACGACGTCGCGAAACGTCTCATCGACTACGGCTTCCACGCACCGACGATGTCGTTTCCGGTAGCGGGCACTCTCATGATCGAACCGACAGAGTCGGAAGGTCTCGACGAACTCGATCGCTTTGTCGATGCCATGGTGTCGATTCGGGCGGAGATTGCAAAGGTCGCGTCGGGGGAGTGGGACCGCATCGACAATCCCTTGCACCAGGCACCGCATACCGCCGCATCGATGACTGGCCCGTGGGAGCACGGCTACTCGCGCGCGGCCGCCGCCTACCCGGTGGCTGCGTTGCTGCAATGGAAATACTGGTCGCCGGTCTCACGCATCGACGGTGCGTACGGCGATCGCAACCTGGTCTGCAGCTGTCCGGCTCCGTCTGCGTACGAGTCGTAATCTCGCGGACAGCAGGTGGGTCGGGACGGCGAGCTAGGTTCGGCCGTCACGCTGCTGCGCGTCGCCGAGCACGTCTCGTCCGAACAACGGCAGATCGGGGTCGGCCGGCCGTGGCATCCAATCCGCGTGTTGCACGGTGAAACCCGCGGCTCGAGCGGCGTCAATGACCGACGGATCGTCGTCAACAAGCATCTCGACGGTCGACTCGCGGCGAAGGCGGCGCAGTTCGTGCAGCTTGACGACGGCACTCGGACGCCGATCGCCAACTGGTCGCATCACGAGACGCCCGGCCGGCAACTGCTGCTCGTCGAGCCAGGATTGCGTTGCCGCACGAAGACGTTCGGGCCTGCCGGTCAGGTAGACGATCTCGTGGGTCGCCGCGGCGCGCTTCGCGAATTCGGCACCGACTTCGAGCACCTGGTCGTTCTTGGCTGCGGCGAAGAACGCCTCCCAGTTCTTCGGCCGCGTCGCAAGATAGTGCAATCGGTGCCGGACGTCGGCGAGAACGCCATCGATGTCGAAGACGACGAGCGCGACTGCCACACGAGGGGATGCCACGACCCGCAATCTAGCGTGTGTCACATCAGCGAGAGTTGGTCTCCGATGGGCGCAGCCGGTTCGTCGGTGGGCTGGCGGGTGTGCCGGATCCGCCTAGCCTCGACGGGCTCGTGAGAACCGATGCCGGCTACGCGAGCGAGTTCGCGCACCTGGCCGCACACGTCGTCCTGATAGCTCTTTGCTGCGTATGACGACGTCCGGTACAGCGTGCGGTACCGAGGAACGAGCGCGGGATGGGTAGCCTCCAGCCATCCCATGAACCACTCGCGGGCACCGGGTCGCAAATGCAACACAATCGGAGTCACCGACTGTGCGCCGGCCGCGGCGATCGCTGTCACCGTCTGCGCAAGTTGATCGGGGGAGTCGGAGAGGCCAGGCAGGATCGGCGCCATGAGGACGTCGCACCTGATACCGGCCGAGTTCAGAGTGTGGCACACACCGAGGCGAGCCTTCGGGCTCGGCGTTCCTGGTTCGACCTCGCGCCACAGCAGCGGGTCGATGAAGCCCACCGAGACGGCGGTCGAAACGTCCGTCACCTCGGCTGCGCGCGCGAGCAGCGGGAGATCGCGCAGGATCAGCGACCCCTTCGTAAGGATCGAGAACGGATTCGACGCCTGTGTCAGTGCCGAGAGGATGCCGGGCATCAGCCGGTAGCGACCCTCGGCCCGCTGGTAGCAATCGACGTTGGTCCCCATCGCGACGTGGTGCCCGCCCCACGACGGCTTCGCGAGTTCAGTCCGCAGCAGGCTCGGCGCATTCACCTTGACGACGACCTTGGTGTCGAAGTCGAGTCCGGCGCCAAGATCGAGGTAGGTGTGGGTGTTGCGCGCGAAGCAGTAGCGGCAGGCGTGGGAGCAGCCGCGGTAGGGGTTGATCGTCCAGCCGAACGGCAGCCGCGACGCGCTCGGCACCTTGTTGAGGATCGACTTCGCGTGGACTTCGAAGAAGGTCATGCCAGCGAACTGCGGTGAGTCGAAGGTGCGGATGACGGCCGGTCGGGCGAACAGCGTGCCTGCGCTCGAATCGAGCCGTTGCGATTCCCAGCGCACCCTTGCCTCCTCGGCCCGACGGTTCGGGGCCTCCCTGGCTATTAGAACATACGTTCGAATGGCTTTCGTGCCGGGATGAGCCACAACTGAACCGTGCGCGGGGCTATAACGAACGAATCTCAAGCCCGGCTGGTTCCTCGAAAGCTTTGGGAGTGTGAGTGAGTTGACGGTTGGCTCACTCACCGCAGACCCAGTCAGGATCACCCGCGAACCGGAGGCGACACCAACCTGTGATCGGCCGTCCCAGACGCGCCCGCCCGGGCGATATGTGAGACTCCTCGCTGTGGCAGGCTCGCAGGGTGGCGCAGCGTACAAAACCTACGATGACGCCAGCCTGGGCAAACTCATCGCGAGCCATGACCCAGCCGCGCTCGAGGAGCTTTACGACCGGCACGGCGGTGCCTGCTACGGCTTGGCCCGTCGGGTGGTCACCGACGAGCAACTCGCGCAGGACGTCGTCCAGGAGGTCTTTCTGGCCATCTGGCGGGGTGCCGCGACGTACGACGGATCGAGAGGGACGCTGAGTACCTGGCTGTACGCCCTCACGCACCACAAGTCGGTCGATGCTGTTCGGCGGGCTCAACGCCACAGCGGACGGCGCGCCTCAGAGGACGCGTTGATCACCGAGGCCGATCCGTCGCCAGCTGTCGACGAACAGGCGTTGGCGTCAGTGCGACGCGACCAGGTTCGGGCGGCATTGGCCGATCTACCAGAGCCGCAACGGCGGGCGCTGATGCTCGCCTACTTCGGCGGCTACTCGCAGTCGGAGATCGCCGCGCTCACTGGCATCCCGCTTGGCACCGTAAAGACGCGCACCCTGGCCGCCCTGCGCCGCCTCCGGGCGGTTCTCGACGAAGCGCACGTCCACAGTCCTCTTTCGGGCGGGGAGGGGGTGTGACAACCATGCCTGACGAACACGAGGAATGGTCGGAACTCGCCGTCGGCCATGCATTGTCGTCCCTTGATGATGCCGACGAGGCCATGTATCTCGAACATGCCGCGTCGTGCGAGACCTGTCGCGAGCTCGAACGCGAGTTCAGCGAAACACTGGCCGACCTTGCGCTGGCTGCACCAACTGTTGCGCCGCCGCCGTCACTGAAAGCGTCGATCATGGCCGCGATCAGCGAGGACGAATCACGCGGCGCTGCGGTGATCCCCATCGACAGACACCGCGATGCTGTTGCATCCCGCGCGCGCAGGATCCCGTTGTGGATCGGGGGAGTCGCCGCGGCCGTCGTGGCCATCGCGTTGGTGGCGGTCTTTGTCGTTGCGCCGGGGCACAAGCAAGCCTCCATCGCGGCGAGGTGTGCCGCGGTCAACTGCCCCACGATCACCCTGACCGGCGGTGGTCAGGCCGTCGCCGCCGTCATGGTGCTCGACAACACCGCATACATCGATCCGCATGGCCTGCCTGCGACACCTAAGGGCGACGTCTACGTCTTGTGGGCGCTATCGAGCGGCGAGAGTCCGGTAGGCGTAGGTGCTCTGCACACGGTTCCGAGTTCCGGGCCAGTGCGAGCGGGTTCGTTCACGACGCCGATCGGCACCGTCAGCGGCTTCGCCGTGACAGAGGAACAAGGTGACGCCGTCCCTGCGACGCCGTCAGAACATCTGCTCGCACAGGGCTCTCGCGTCTAGAACACGTTCGCGGCAATGAGCACGCCGACCACGATCAAGACGACGCCGGCCACCCAGTCTGCCTGCCCTTGCATCCGCGTGCCGATGGTTCGGCCAAGCTCGAGACCGGCGAGGGTCAGGCCGACGCTCACGACTGCAAAGACGAGTAGCGAAGCCACCAGCGGCGTCTTCGTCACACCGAGCCCGAACCCGATCACGAGATTGTCGATCGACAATGCCAGCCCAGACATCACCAGCGCGCCTGAGCCTTGCCCGGTCCTTTGCAACGCGTCCTGGCCGTCCGGTGGATCGCCGCCGCGACGCGCCTCGACGAGCGACCACGACCCGGCCGCAGCGAGCAAGCCACCGCCGATGTATCGGGTTGCCTGCCCGAGACCGTGCGCAGAGCTGTGACCGACGAGAAGACCGACCACGGGCATCGCCGCTTCGAAAAAGCCGAAGATCACAGCGACCCGCAATCGAGTGCGCGTGTCGACGCCGGCGATGCCGATCCCTATCGCGGCAGCGAAGTTGTCGAGGCCGACGGCAAATGCGCTCAGCACAAGCGCGAGCACAATCACGGCGTAAGCGTATCGACGCCACGGTGACACGCAGGTGCGAGCGAGCGTCCGGCCTGGCGTCAGGCACAATCATCTTCGAGGGCATCTTCAGCAGCTGTCGATTTCGGGCCTCGCCAATCGTCGTCCTGATGTCAAGCACGTCGGAGTGCAACCGATCGCGGAGGAATACCCATGGCGCAGTACCTGATCCTGATCTACGAGAGTGAAGAGGGATACGCGAACGCTTCTCCCGACGACCTCGGTGCCACGATGCAAGCGCATACCCGGTTCGCGGAGCAGATCCCGGCCTTGGGCGGCACGATGCTCGGCGGCAATGCTCTGCAGCCGACGGCAACCGCGACGTCAATCCGCGACGACATCGTGACGGATGGTCCGTTCGTGGAGACGAAGGAAGCGCTCGGTGGCTACTACCTGATTGAGGCAGCCGACCTCGACCAAGCGCTGGCGATTTCCAAACTGTGCCCGGCTGGGTTTGGTGGCGTTGAAGTCCGTCCGATCTGGGATCTCTCCGGCGGGTGAGCACTTCGTCCGACGAGGTACATCGAGCGATCGCCGACGCGCACCGTCGCGAGTGGGCGTTTGTGCTCGCTGCGACGGCGCGCGTTGCCGGCGATATCGACCTTGCCGAGGAGTGCGTGCAGGACGCCTACGTGTCAGCGCTGGATGCCTGGACCCGCGACGGCATACCCAGCAACCCGGCGGCATGGCTCACGACCGCGGCGCGCCATCGCGCCGTGGACATTCACCGCCGTCATCAAACCCTGCGCGGGAAGTTGCCGCTGCTCGTCGAACCGGACGTGGCCCCGGCCGACGTGGAGGGCGCTGAGCTGATTCCCGACGACCGGCTGCGGTTGGTCTTCACCTGCTGCCACCCAGCGCTCGGCCGGGAGGCACAGGTGGCGTTGACGCTACGGCTGGTGTGTGGATTGACGACAGCCGAGATCGCGCAGGTCTTCCTGGTACCTGAGCCAACGATGGCTGCCCGCGTCACACGTGCGAAGAAAAAGATCGCGCTGGCGCACATCCCTTATCGGGTACCGGATTCCGCAGAGCTGCCGGACCGTCTCGACGCGGTGCTGACCGTCGTCCATCTGCTTTATACGACGGGGCACACCGCGCCGGCCGGGGAGCAGCTGGTTCGAGCCGATCTGGTGGATCGGTCGCTCGGATTGGCGCGAATGCTCCTCGTCCTCATGCCCGATGAGCGCGAGGTGCGCGGCCTGCTTGCGTTGATCCTGTTGACCGATGCGCGCCGATCTACCCGGGTCGATGCCGCGGGCCGGATGCTGTTGCTCGAGGAGCAAGATCGCACGCAGTGGGACGGTGCGCAGATCGCCGAAGGACTCGCGCTTGTGGTCAACGCATTGCGCGGCGGGGGAGCCGGCCGGTTTGGCGTGCAGGCCGCGATCGCTGCGGTGCATGCAGAAGCTCCCAGTTATGCGGATACGGATTGGCCACAGGTGCTCGAGCTCTACGACGAGCTGCTTGCGCGCTGGCCATCTCCGGTGGTCGCCCTGAACCGCTGCGTCGCCGTCTTGATGGTCGACGGCGCGCAGGCCGCACTCGACGAGGTCGACGCGCTCGATGAGTCGGGACGGCTGGCCGGGTATCGATACTTGCCGGCCACCCGCGCAGACCTGTTGCGTCGCCTCGACCGATTCGCCGAGGCAGCCCAGGCTTACCGGGCGGCGATGGCTCTCGCCGACAACGAGCTCGAGCGCGCGTTCCTGGCCGGCCGGCTGAGCGCCGTCTCGGAGCTCAGCCGATCGACCAGCTGACCTAGAAGCTGAACGCGATCAACGACTTGTGGCTGGAAGGGCTGGTGAACGCGCCGGCCAGGTAGAGCGTGTGCGTGCTCTGGTCGACGTAGATCGCCTGCACGCCGTTGTTTCCGCCATCCGCGTTCAACTGGTTACCCGTGATCCCCGGATCCCACGTTGTGAGCTGTCCGTTCGACAACTCCAGCTGAGTGGCGAAGTACGGGAACGGGGTTGTCGTGTTGGCCACGTTGCGGTGGTAGCCCGCGATGGCAGTCGAGCCGACGAGGCCGATGCCCTGACAGTCACCGATGGTCGACGTCTTCCACACCCGCGCACCGGTGGTGGCGTTCATCAAGATGGCCTCATTCGATGCCTCGCCGGGAGGCGCATGTCCGCCACTGCCGACGAGGATCTCCCCAGAATTCGGACCGACCGACATCGAGATGATCTCCTCACCGTCATATTGGCCGGTCGACCCGACGCCGGTGTCGGCCCGAAGGTGCGCGTTGAACGCGGTGATCAAGGATCCAGAACTCGGGCTGATCTCGACAAGCCCGTGCTGGGTGGTGCCGTTGTACTTCTCGAACAGGCCGCCCGCGTAGAGGGTTCCGTTGGTGGCGAGCAGCGAGTGCACGTCGCCCCCGCTCGTCGACTTCGACCAGATGGTCGACCCTGTCGAGGACGACACGGCGCGCACGGCGCTGAAGCTACCGCCCATGAAGACGCTGCTGCCCGCTGCGGCCAACGCACGAACCGTTGCGCTGGGCTTCGGGTTCCACGATGTGACGCCGAACGTTGCTGACAACGCGGCCGCGTGCGAGCGGCTCTGACCACCGAACGAACTGAAGTCGCCACCGATGTAGGTGACGCCGCTCAGGCTGGTGATCGACCGAACGTAGGAGTTCGCGTTGCCGGCGTAGAGAACTGCCCCAGACGACTCCGACACGATCGCGAAGTTCTTCGCACTGTGCGAGACGCCGTCAGGGGTGATAACCGCGCTGAAGTTGCCACCAAAGGCCAGCTCACCGATCGCCGCTCCGGAGACCTTCGTGATCGCCAGGATGTCGCCGTTGGTCCGGTCAAAGCTGCGCGCACTGCTGCTGATCGTGGTCGTAGGGGACACCGGCGAGGTGGCGGGCCGGACAGCCTGGGTCGCGCGGGTGCCCGTAGTCGGAACCGCCGTCGCGCAGTCGGCCGACGCCGGCAAGTCGTTCATCGCCTTTGAGGCATCGAGAACGTTGCAGGTCGTTCCTTTGATCGGCGCGGCTGTGGCGGCGCCAGGCACGGCTATCAGCAATCCACCGACGCTGACAGAGATCGCAACAGCAGAAAGAGCCTTGCGCATGGCGTCCCCCCGGGCGAAAAGTTCCCGCGACGCGGTCCCCATTGAGACCGGTCAGTCCGTATGTGCGGGCATACTTCCCGAAAAGTTCGGTGCAGGCAATAAGCCACGCGCGGGGAGAACCGAAAGGGTGCCGAGAATGTGCGACTTTACATAATGTCACTTATCGGCACATGCTTGAACGCGGGACGACGAATGGCAGCGCGCTTAGGTCAGGTACTCCAACGCGGCGGTGCGGCAGGCCACCCAGGCGTGCATCCGCGGATCGATCGGCGCGAAATGGTCAACGCCCTTAAGCCTTTGCTCGTCGACCACGTCACCTGCAGCGATCGCCGCGGCGGCGTAACGATCGCTCTGGTCGATCGGCACTACCTTGTCCTTGATCCCATGGACCAGAGTCGACGGGACGCCGATGGGTACCAGCTCGTACGGGGACGCAACCGCGTATCGCTCTGGGACCTCCGACGGCGTGCCGCCCAAGAACCGGACGACGGCGCCGCCTCCCAGACCTGCGGCCGCGCCCTGCACGAGGTCAAGGACGCCCGCCTGGGCTACGACACCCCGGACGCGGACCACTGGTTGCCCACCCGGCGCGTCAGGCGCGAGCTTGTGTCGGCCAGCCAGCCACATCGCGAGCTGCCCGCCGGCCGAATGTCCGACGGTGACGACGCGGTCGAGGTCGAGCCGGCCATCCGCAGCCGGATCAGCGATGTCGGCGAGCGCGTCGGTGGCTCGCGCGACGTCGAGCAGTGTCGACGGCCAGCCGCCGCCGTTGCCCACCCGGCGGTACTCGATGTTCCACGCGGCCACACCGTGCTTCGCGAGATCGGCCGCCAGGCCGGTGCCGAGCGACCGGCCGTACCCCGATTTCCAGTACCCACCGTGAATCACCACGACAACCGGCCACGGCGCTCCGTCAGTGTCGCTCTCGGTTGGCAGGTGAAGATCGGCGACCTGACTGGGATCGGTCCCGTACGCCAGGGTGAGCGGCGTCCCCCGCCGCGATCGAAGTCGCACGACGGCGACTCAGCCGCGCTGTCTGCGCGTGCGGAACCGCGCGAGCTGCACCCGCGCGGCGGCCACGGGGGGCGACGCCTTCAAACGATCGAGCAGCCGTTGCGCAGCCGGGTACTCGGTGGCCAACACCGCGAGGCCGACTGCCATCAGGAGCAGGCCCGGCCCGGGCAACACAAGCAGCACGATCCCCACGACGATCAGGACTACGCCGACCAGGGTGACCACAGGCCTGCGTAGCCACGTGGGCGTGTTGTTCAAACGAGCAATCATGGGCAATTACCTCCGGCAACCATCGGTCGCCGAAGGTCTGACCGCGATCCGTGGTGGACCGCCGCTGGCCGGGTACCTGTGGAGGCACCGTGTTGACGGCCGCAGACGCGAGGGCTACTCCCCTTCGGTGCCTCGATAATACGTCACGCGCCATCATGGACGCCGAGGAGCGAAATCGCGTGCAGGGTTACCGCAGCACTCACCAACGATCGGGCGATCAACGGCCCGCTCCGAATTGGCGTGCCGTCGCGGCTCGAGTTCGGGTGCAGATTGTCGACCGGAACCTCGCGCTGCTCGCCGCCGGCACCGCATTCTGGGCGGTGCTCTCGATCTTCCCGGCCATCATTGCGATGGTCACGATTTACGGCCTGGTGGCAAGCCCTGAGCAGGTAACGAAGGAGGTCACCAGGCTCGGCGGCTCGTTGTCACCGTCGACCCGCGAGGTCGTCACGAATTGGCTTGCTGGACTGACCAACACGAGTCATCAGCAGCTCGGCGTCGGCCTCGTCGTCGGACTGGTGGCCGTCTTGTGGGCGCTCTCGTCGGGCGTGCGGACACTGATCAAGGCGATCACCGCGGCGTACGAGCAGGAGGAGACGCGGGGGTACTTCAAGCTGCGCGGTCTCGCGCTGCTCACGAGTATCGGGGTCATCGTCGTTGCTGTCCTCGCGTTGGCCGCGATCGGCATTGCGCCCGCGATACGACACCTCGTACACAACACTCTGTGGCGGCTCGCGTTCGACGTCGGTGAGTGGGTCGTGCTCGCCGTGATCCTCACCGCAGCGGTTGCCGCGCTCTATTGGCTGGCGCCGCCGAAGACGTCCGTCAACTGGCGCTGGGCCTCGGCCGGCGCCGTGTTCTCAACGGTCTTGGTCGTGTTGGCGAGCGTCGGGTTCTCGCTCTACGTGCGCTTCTTCGCGCACTACAACAAGACGTATGGCACTCTCGGCGGCATTGTCATCTTGATGCTGTGGCTCTACTACTGCGTCTTCATCGTGTTGCTGGGTGCATTGATCGACATCGAGGTCGAGCGCGAACTGACCGGCCACGTCAGCGCGGCCGCCGAAGTGCCGGCGCCCGCAGGCTAGCTCGTCGCGACCGTAACGCTGCTGATCTCGACCGGCAGGTTCGGCTTGCCGTCGCCATCGCCGTTGCTGTTGTCAGATCCTGCCGTCGCGATCTTCTGGATGACGGCAAGCCCGCCGGTGATCGTGCCGAACGGCGTGTAGCTAGGGGCGAGCGTGGTGTCCTTGTAGACAAGGAAGAACTGGCTGCCATTGGAACCCGGACCGGCATTGGCCATCGCCACCGTGCCTGCGGGATAGACAGCGCCGGTGAGGTTCTCGTCGGCGAACGCATAGCCCGGTCCGCCACCGCCTGACCCAGTCGGATCCCCGCATTGCAACACGAAGATGCCAGCTGTGGTCAGGCGATGACACGGCGTCGAGTCGAAGTACTTCATGTCCGCGAGAAACGCGAACGAGTTGACGGTGCATGGTGCCTTCACGGCGTCCAGCTTGATGACGATCGCACCCTGGTTCGTCGTCAACGTTGCGACATACGTACCTACTTGCGACGCGCGGGTCGGTGGGGTGCCAACGGATCGCGCCGGCGTCCCGCCCGTCGGGGAATACGCGCAGCTGATCGTGCCCCCAACCGTGCTCGGCGTGGTTGCAGCGCGATTCTGCGGAGTCGCACAGGCACCGAGGCCGATCATCGGCAGCGCGAGTGCAAGGGCAAACAGGAACCGCGAGCGGCTGGGGTGACGCACGAACAACTCCTTTGGGTAGCGCAGAGGCCTAGGCGTCGCGCTTCTCGAACAAGAACCACGACAGCCCAAGGACGATCGCGAGGAATGCGAGGAAGACCAACAGGCCGTCGACCGGGCTCGGCACGGCCTCAAACCCGGCACCGGTATTGCCGTTACTTCCTACCGGCTGGTAACGAAATATCTGCATGCCGGACGAGAAGGGCAGCGCCTTCGCAAATCCCCGAATGGAGTGAAAGACATGCAACCCAAGGAGCCCGCGGAGGATGTTCTCGACGAGTAGCGGCATCAAGATCACCGTCACGACCGCAGCCGGAATATTGCGGAACAGCCCGGACAGGGCGAATCCGACGAGTGCAAAGATCACGATGTACACGATCGATCCGATCCACACGCGGGCCATCGGCGTCGGAAACAGGCCAAGCCCCGTCAAGCGATGGCCAAGGATCGAGGCGGCGACCGCATACTTCAGCAAGAGGCCGACGAGCGCGACGACAAACACATAGACCGTGACGACGAGAACCTTCGCGGCGAGCACGTTCGACCGGCGCGGCAACGCAGTCAGCGTCGGCCGGATCGTGCCGTAGCGGTACTCATGGCCAATAGCGAAGATCCCGATCATCGACAGCAAGATCGAGACGAGGAACACGGCGCCACCCCCACCGCCGGTGACGATGTCGCCGTAGTCCTGAACGGTCAACGAGCCCTTCAGCCCGAGAGCGGGGAGTCCGAGCAGACCCGCGACCAGCAAGGACAGACCCGTGAGCCACCAGGTCGAACGCAACGTCCGTAGGCGCATCCACTCGTAGCGCAGCGCATTCGTCATCCGAGCCCCCCGGTCGACTCGAATTCCTGCGATCCCGCCGTAGCTTCGAGGAAGGCTTCCTCGAGCGTCGCCGTTCTGGTCGTGAGCTCGTGCAGCGGTACTCGCTCCGCAAAAGCGAGGTCACCGACCTGCTCCTGAGTTGGTCCGGTGAGCGACAGTCGGCCGTCACCCTCGGCAACGACCGTCGCCCCACGTGCAGTCAACAGTTCGGCCAACCTCGCAGCTTCCGGGCTGCGCACGACGATGCTGGTGTGCGACGACCGCGCCACGAAATCGGCGATCGAGGTATCGGCAAGCAATCGACCGCGGCCGATCACGATGAGATGGTCTGCCATCAACTCCATCTCGGCGAGCAGGTGGCTCGACGCGAGGACAGTGCGGCCCCGAGCGGCATACGCCTTGAGAAAGTCGCGCAACCAGGTGATGCCCTGTGGGTCGAGGCCGTTCGCTGGTTCGTCGAGCATCAAGATGTCGGGCTCGCCCAGCAGCGCAGCCGCGAGACCGAGGCGTTGGCCCATGCCCAACGAGAACGATTTCGGCTTCTTCCGTGCAACCGTCTCGAGCCCCACCAACCCGAGGACCTCGTCGACTCGGCTGACCGGAATCTGGTTTGCCGCGGCCAGCATGCGCAGGTGGTTACGCGCCGTGCGGGTCGGATGGAAGGCCTTCGCTTCGAGCAGGACCCCGACCCGACGCATCGGGCTCGCGATGTCGCGGTAGCGCTGCCCGTCGAACCGGGTGATGCCGTCCCCGTGGTCGAGACCAAGCATCAAGCGCATGGTCGTCGACTTCCCCGCGCCGTTCGGGCCGAGGAAGCCGGTGACGACACCCGGCGCAACGGTGAAGCTGAGATTGTCGACGGCCCGGCGGTCGCCGAACCGCTTGCCGAGCCCTGTCGCTTC
Source organism: Acidothermaceae bacterium (assembly GCA_036510735.1). Classification (GTDB taxonomy): domain Bacteria; phylum Actinomycetota; class Actinomycetes; order Acidothermales; family Acidothermaceae; genus PALSA-607. Next base: position 18,687 of record DATCDK010000083.1, read on the forward strand.
GATCACACCGACTCCCCTGTGCCTGCGCGGGCGGCGCCGGTCACGCGTGAGTCTAGGTGGTTGACCTTTCGCCGACCTTGCAGCCGCGCCATCGCTGCGCCTGCTGTCTGTGGCCGGTCGCAGCGGGTATGAATGGTCGTTGTGGCACCTACCCGAGCGCCGAAGCCCGCGAGCGGACCCGAAAGGTTCACGTCGGCCGCGACGCACATCGCGGTCGCCGGCGCCGTAGGCGTCGTTGGCGCGGTCATCATGGGCTTCACCGGCGGGTGGGGCTTCGCCGCGCTGGTCGGCTGGGACGTCATGGCCGCGGTCTTCGTGGCGTGGATTTGGGTGACCATTTGGCCGCGCGACCCGCAATCGACCGCGAGCCATGCGGTCCGCGAAGATCCCGGTCGACCGGTCGTTGACCTGCTGCTCGTCGGCGCCAGCGTCGCCAGCCTGGTGGGGGTTGGGTTCGTCATCGCCGCGAGTGGCAACAGCAAGGGAATGGAGAAGGCGGCTTATGTTGCGTTCGCCGTCCTGACCGTTTTCCTTTCATGGGCTGTCGTGCACACCGCGTACACGTTGCGGTACGCCAGGCTGTACTACGGAGGGAAGGCGGGCGGACTCAACTTTCACCAGGTTCCTGATCGCGAGCCGCAGTACATCGACTTCGCGTACATATCCCTAACCGTCGGGATGACATTTCAGGTGTCGGATCCTGAGGTGACATCGACGGTCATGCGGGCGACCATTTTGCGGCACGCGCTGTTGGCGTATCTCTTCGGCGTCGTCATCATCGGCGTCGTGATCAACGTGCTGGCCGGGTTAACGAAGTAACGTGACGGCGCGAGAGATCTAGAAGGCAGCGCCTCTAGAAGTACGAGCGCACACAATCGACGACGCGCCGCTCATCGTCGAGCAGCGGCATCATCTGCCACTTGTCGTGCGTCGTGCACGGGTGCGATATCCCAAGCCCGACGAGGTCGCCCACCTCGACCGTGTCTGATGGCGCGAGGTCGAGAAACGCATGTTGGTCGTTCACCTTGCTCACCGACGCCTCGAATGGCGCGACGTCGCCACCCCGCACGGATCGGCGCCACAAGACGACGGGTAAGCCTGCGTCGAAGGAAACGTCGCGACGACCGGCACCGATCAAAGCGAGCCCAGGTTCGGGTGTCGAAAGCACTTGGCACCACACCTCTATCGCCGGTCGCAGGAGTGGCGCAAGCGACGACGTCTCGGCGTAGAGCCCGTGATCGAACGTGATGTAGGAGCCGCTGCGCAGCACGCTGCGAACGGCCCGCGAACACTCCGGCGCTTCTCGCAGTACCGAGGTCACAACGTCGACCTGCTCGCTGCCCCCGCAGGTGAGGACGAAGTACGGCGAACGCGGATCGAGCAGTGCGTCCGTGTCGAGCTCGCGCAGCGTGTCCGCGAGCTCCTGCACGAAGGTTCGAATAACGGTGAGCGTGCTCTCGTCGCGGCCGTGCCCGAACGGCCCCTCCCAGCCGGCGACGCCAACGAGCATCAGCGATGTGTGTCGCTGCACAGTGTGCGCGACCGCCCGCACCTCGTCGCGGGTTCGGCAACCAGTACGCCCACCCATAGGACCAATCTCAACCAGGACGCCGAGGGGTTGCGCATCAGTTGGATCGCCAGCCGCTAACGCGTCGCCGAGAATGTCCACGCCGGCGACCGAGTCGACGTAGCAAAAGAACTCGAACTGCGGATCAGCAGCACGTTCAGCAGCCAGCCACCTGATGAAGTCGACGTCGACCAGTTCATTCGCCAGGAACACGCGGCGCACGCCGTTCGCCCTGTACACGCGCACCTGCCACGGCGTGGCCGCCGTCATTGCCCATGCACCGGCTGCGAGCTGGCGCGAGAACAGCGCGGGCATCATGGTGGTCTTGCCGTGCGGTGCGAGCAGCACCCCGTTGTCTTCGCACCACGTGGCGAGAACGCCAACGTTGTGGTCGATCGCCGACGCACTCAGTGTGGCAATCGGCCAGCTGAATCCGGCATCGAACAACGACGGTCGGTTCGCGACGAACTCCGACACCCGCAGCCCGGCGGGCACAGCCGGAAAGCCCTTCCACCGCCAGTCGAGCACGTCATCGTCAAGACCTGCGGGCACCGGCACGGTCACAGCCTAGGGCTCGATCGAGTAGGGCTTGTCGAGTTGCGACGCACCCCGGTCAGACGCCGGACCGCAGTGCCCTCATCTGCTCCCGATACGCCGGCTCGGCCTGCTCGACGAACATGGTCAGAACCGGGGGCGGCAGCACAACCGTGAACATTGCCCGCTCGTCGTCGTCCGCTTCTTCGAGAATTGCCGCAAGGCTCGCCATCAGGTCTGGCGGTGACAAGCTGGCGGTCGCGTGCTGCCCTAACCGGGCCCACTCCTCGATTGTTAGGTGTTCCTCGACGAGCGGCAGGATCTGCTTCTCCTCCTCGCCCAGGTGCTCGTCGAGGACCGCCGCGATCTGCTCGAAGGTCGTCGCGAGTTCCTCGCCGCGTTCGGTCGACGGCTGCGCGGCCCAGCCGGGTAGCAACTCCTGTGCTCGCGGGATCAGCGCTGCGACCTGCAAGTGCTGATCTTCCATGCGCCGGATCAGGTCGGCCTCGACCTCGACCCGCTCGAGCAACACCGGCCACAAGAACTCGTCCTCGCCGCTGTGGTGGATGTGCACGAATCGAAGCAGACCGGCTGCGTGGTCGGCGACGACCTTGGCACGTTCGAGATCATCGGTGGCGACACCGCGAATCAGTGCGGGCAGCAGGCCGAACTCACGGCGGAACACGCGGTGAATCACGACCATCTGCTGGATCAGTGGTCGGTTAGGGGCAGTATCGGTTGCCATCGGCGGCAGGCCCTCCTGTCAGGTCGACGCTGTTCGGTAAACGGCGGTCTGGCGTGATGCCAGGATGCGTGCATGACGCATCGTGTTCTGGTTCTCGACGACTATCAAGATGTTTCCCGCCGGTTCGCTCCGTGGCAAGAGCTGTCTGAAGCAGCCGGCGGCCCGTACGAGCTCGACGTGCGAACCGAGCACCTGACCGACGAGGCACTGGCCGCCGCGCTCGCGGACGCCGAGATCGTCGTCGCCATGCGCGAACGCACGCCGTTCTCACGCGAGGTACTCAGGCAGGCACCGGCCCTCAAGCTGCTCGTGACCACGGGGATGGCGAACGCGGCGATCGACCTCGATGCGTGTCGCGAATGCGGCGTCGAGGTGAGAGGAACCACGGGCCTGCGGACGTCGACGGCGGAGTTGACCTGGGGCTTGATCCTCGCGCTCGCGCGCCACATCTGTGTAGAAGACCGCGACGTTCGCGACGGCGGTTGGCAACGCACCCTCGGTCTCGAGCTCGCAGGTGCGCGGCTCGGAGTCGTTGGGCTGGGCAAGCTCGGCAGCGAGGTTGCCAAGATCGGGCTCGCCTTCGGCATGGACGTCGTCGCCTGGAGCCAGAACCTGCAGCCGGAGCATGCGGCCGAGCTCGGCGTTCGGGCGGTAGCCAAAGACGAGCTTTTTGCGAGCTCCGACGTCATCACGCTGCACCTGCGGCTGAGCGATCGAACGCGCGACATCGTCGGCGCCGACGAACTCGCGGCAATGCGGCGCACCGCGTACCTGGTCAACACCTCGCGCGGCCCGCTGATCAATGAGGACGCCCTCATCGAAGCCCTCCGAACGGGCTCCATCGCGGGAGCCGGACTCGATGTCTTCGACGTTGAGCCGCTGCCTGCGCAGCACCCGCTGCGCACGCTCCCGAACACCGTGGTGACGCCACACGTGGGCTACGTAACCACGGAGACGTACGAGCGGTGGTGGCCGCAGGTGGTCGAGAACATCAAGAGCTGGGCGTACGGCGAAGCCGTCCGGGTGTTGTAGGGCGCGAAGCCGTCCGGGTGCTGTGATGCGAGGTCAGTCGCCGCCGCGCAGATCGTCGAGGGCCTCGGGCAGGTAGCGCAGCTGAGAGAAGCTGGCCCGGCATCCTTCGCCGGTGGGCGACTGCGCGAGGAAGCCGATGCGCACCACGTCGTCCGGCGTGGTGTCGAGGCTGAAATGGCGGATCAAGCTCCAGTGCACGCCGTCGGTCGCGGCGTGGAATGCAAAGCTGCCTGGCGTCGACCTTGAGATTCGAAGCCAGGTCCCCGACCCCTCGACGTCCCTGCTGTTGGCGTCGTCCGAAACCCCTCTGGTGACAACCGAGACCACCATCGGCTGCCCCGCAGGTGAGAATTCGAGGCACAGCTTGGCCCACGACCGTTCGTTGGCCCAGACCAACAGCACGCCGGCGTCGAACGTCGAGGCGAACTCGACCTCGACCAGCGCGCTGAGCTGAAAGCGAGAATCCGGGACGCCGATCAGCCGGGGCGCGTTCAACGACGGCTCGAGGTCGTCCGGCGAGGCGAACAGATCGCTGAGCGGGCCTGCCTCGACTAGGACGCCGGACTCCCGGGAGGCGCTGCCGACCACTGGCTCCCAATGCTCGGGCGCCAAATCCCAAACGAGCTCAAAAGGGACACCTGGCAGCTGTACCGGGCCGGCGTTCATCGGGCTCCTGTCCTTGGGCAACGGGTCGAGTTGCTGGGTCGGTGAACCGCGATCATCGCCCATCGCGAACGACTCGCGAACCATCAGGGTCAGATGTGCGTCATAGCGGGTAGGAGCCTCGATGACGGGCGGGCCGCGGAAGGCGAGGCCGGGGAATCCCGCACCCAACCCAAACGTTGGATGCGGTGAGGACGTAGGAGGAAGACATGGCGGAAAGAGCGCTTCGCGGCAGCCGACTTGGTGCGGTGAGCTACGAGAACGATAAAGGTACCGAGCTGGCCGAACGGCAGATGATCTTGTATGTCTGCCCTAACCGGCACCGGCTGGAGGTTCCGCTTTCCGTCGAAGCCGAGGTCCCGGCGACCTGGGAATGCAAGTTCTGTGGCGCGACGGCGACCAAGGCAAACGCAGCATCGGCAACGGGCGAGCCACTGCGGGCCAAGGCTCCGCGTACCCACTGGGACATGCTCCTCGAGCGTCGCAGCATCCCTGAACTTGAGGTCATCCTGCAGGAGCGGCTCGATTTGCTCCGCCTCGCTGGGCGACGCAAGAGCGCCTGACCGACACCCCCTGACGCCCTCCTAAGTGGGAGGGCGTCGGTGCGTCAGTTGGTCGAAGCGCCAGCGGATGCCCCAGACGGTGACCCGCCACAGGGCTTCGAGCACGATTCCGCGGTTCATCTTGCTGGCGCCCAACTCGCGCTCGACGAACGAGATCGGCACCTCGACCACGCGGTACCCGCGCTGGAGGCTGCGGAGCGCGAGGTCAACCTGGAAGCAGTAGCCCTGCGAGCGGACCGTCGTGAGATCGAACGACCGAAGGACCTCCGCGCGGTAGACCCGGTAACCACCGGTCGTGTCGCGAAGCGGTATGCCGATGATGAACCTCGCGTACGCGTTCGCCCCGCGGCTGAGCACCTCTCGGGACTTCGGCCAATTGCTCACCTTGCCGCCAGCGACCCAGCGTGATCCCAGGACCACATCTGCGTCGGTGAGCGCGGCAAGCAGGTCGGGTAGCTGTTCTGGCTGGTGAGAGCCGTCGGCGTCCATCTCCACGATGGCCTCGTAGCCGGCGGCCAGCGCCCACTCGAACCCGGCGACGTAGGCGGCACCGAGGCCCTTCTTCGCAGGCCGATGCAAGACGTGCACGTGGTCGTCGCTCGCGGCGAGCTCGTCGGCGATCTTGCCGGTTCCGTCTGGGCTGTTGTCGTCGGCAACCAGGATGTGCGCTGCGGGAACTGCCTTGCGCACCCTCACGACGATCAGGGGCAGGCTCTCGCGTTCCTGATAGGTCGGGATGATCACCAGCACCCGCGCGACAGCTTGATGGTCGGCGGTGGTCACGGCGTGAACTCCTTTACGGGATCGCGACCCTTGGGATAGCGATAGGGCCTGGTGCGGACAACCACCGCGACGATGGACAGCACGCCGAGTATGCCGAGCACCCATTCAGGGCCTGCACCCAGGTGATCGGCGATCGTCAGTGGGGTGCGCAGCACGACCGGCATATCGACGATGGCCGGCGTCAACTCCGCGGTCTGTGCCACGACGTGGCCGTCGGGGGTGATGACGGCGCTGATCCCGCTGGTCGCGGCCACCACCACCGCCCGCCCGTGTTCGACTGCGCGCAGCTGCGACATCGCGAGCTGCTGTCGGGTCTCAGCGGTGTGCATGTAGGTGGCGTTGTTGGTCTGGACGACGATGAGCTGGCCGCCGTGCGTCACTCCGTCGCGGACCTGCTCGTCGAACGCGACCTCGAAGCACATGACGTCAGCGATCGTGGCTGGCCCGACGGTCAGGGTGCCGGGCGTATGGCCTGGCAAGAAGTTCTCCGGGACCAACGACGTCAGGCTCGTCAGATGGTTGATCAAGCCGCGCCACGGGATGTACTCGCCGAACGGCACGAGATGCCGCTTTGTGTAGCGCTCGCCCGGGCCGGTGACCGGGCTCCACACGATCGCGGTATTGCTCACGTTGTTAGGCCCGTCTTGAAGCACGGCACCCACCAGGATCGGCACGCCGAGCGCATCGGCGGCAGCCTGGATCTCCCCGCCGGCCTTGGTGTCTTGGAACGGGTCGACGTCGGAGGCGTTCTCGGGCCAAAGGACAAGCTGCGGTTGGGCGAGTTCGCCTGACTTCACCTCGGCTGTCAGCTTGGCGGTCTCGGCGAGATGGTCGTTCAGCACATCCTCGGCTCGCCCCAGGAAGTGGGTGCCCGGGTGCGGCACGTTGCCTTGCACGAGCGCGACCTGGACGGTCTTGCCGTCAGTGGGGCGTGGCACCGCAAGACCAAGCAGCGGGACGCCGAGGGCAGCCGCCAAGGCCAACGCGGCGCCCACCCCGGCACCGACGCGCAATCCAGCACCGGCACGCATGCCGCGCAGGCGCGGGAACGCCGGCAGCAGCCTCAGGACGGCGAGGGCAAGGAGCCCGGCCGACAGCGCGACCGCGAAGGTCACTCCCGGCGCTCCGCCGAGAGCGGCATACCCGGTGAACGGCGTATTGCCCTGGCTGAAAGCGAGCCGGCCCCAGGAGAACCCACCAAGCGGCCAGCGATCACGGACGAGTTCCTCCGCCACCCAAAGGCAGGCGGCCCAGACCGGCCAGCCCGGCAGTCGTTGGACGACCATCGCCAGGCCGCAGCCGAGGACAGCAACGTAGGCCGACATCACGATGGCCAGCGCGACCCACGCGAGCGGGGTCACGACGTGCAGCCAGAACAGCAAAGGAACGAACTCGCCGAGCCCAGCAGCGAACCCGACGGCGAGACCGGCCCGCCAGGTCTGGCCCTTGACCGCGATCAGAATCGCTGCCGTCGCGGGCACCGCAATTGGCCACCAGGCCAGCGGAGCGAACGCCGCGTCCAGCGCCAAGCCCGCGACGAATGCGAGCCCGATGGCCACCCAGCGGGAAAGCGCGGCTGGACCCGGAGCTCGGCCGGTTGCGACCACTTCATCAGGGCGAGCCGCGCCAGCGTCGTCGGCAAGTCGGGACACTTCGCCGATCCGCCTCTGCACAGCACTCCTCGCGCCTTTTGCGGCCACGGGTCATCTGTGGCTGTTTGCGCACCGTACAACGCTGCGCGCTGTCATGCGGCGGGGAGAGGCAAGCCGATCTAGGAACACAGCGGGAAGCCGAGACGTAAGTGGGAGCCAACCGAGATGAAAGAAACCCGCGCAGCGGGTGGCTGCCGGGTAAGGGCCGGGCACCCCTCGGACCGATCGCGATCCCGCCGGCTGCGGGACAACTACCGTTGTCTACTGGGCGCCCGGTCCCTCCCGGGTGTCGCACCCCCTACCGGTGCGAAGCGTCTCCTCCGCCTGCCTGACACACCTGGACCTGGCACCTGGGCGACCTGCGCAGTGCCCGCGCGGCCGCCGAACGACCCAGGGTGATCGAAGCGGGAAAGGGCTCTCCTCGCCGGAAATCTCGGTGGACGCCGCGGACGATACCCGGTTGCGGCCAGGGTCTGTCAACCACCGTCTGACCTGCGAAGATGCGCATCGTCGCAGGTCATCGACCCCCGGCAACGGGGCGGCAATAGTCCGCCAAAAGTCAGCAAAAGATGGTCCGGCGTAAGAGAAAGATGCCAGTGCGTCCTCTGTTACTGACGGGGTCGGTTGGCCGGATCCTGCGGCGTACGCCACCCAACACCGGATACAGCCTTCGCCGCTAGTCCGACCCCGCGGCTTTGGCTGCGAAATCGAGCAACCGACTCACGGGGTCTGTCCCCGAAACGGCCTCTTCGCCGACGCCGAACTGCGCAGTCAACCGTTCGGCTTCAGCCAGCGGCAAGCGGGCGAGAGAGCGGGAGACCGG
>DATCDK010000084.1:0-44460 GCA_036510735.1 Acidothermaceae bacterium
AGGCGGTACCCCACGTGCCGGTTCCGAATACTGCGGCTCGAGTCACGCCGCGCTCACCGGCTTGGCTTCGAAGAACGTTGCGGGCGGTGTCTCACCCCGGATGTCGGCGAGCAGTTCTGTCACGCGCGTCATCAGCAGATCCGTAATCTCGCGTAGCACGTCAGGGGTGGGCTCGCTGCCCTTGAACCGTGAGAGATCGAGGGGTTCGCCGGCCAGTACGTACACCGGCTTGCGAGGGAACGGATGCGGCCGCTTCGAGCCGTAGCGCAGGATTGCTTGCGTCCCCCAGTGGGCGAGCGGGATCACGGGTACGTCGCAGTCGAGCACGAGCCGCGCCACCCCCGTCTTGGCGAGCATCGGCCAGCCGACCGGATCGCGCGTGCAGGTGCCTTCGGGGTAGATGACCACGCACTCACCCGCCACCAATGCGGCTTCCGCGTCGCGCAGCGAGTTCACCGCATCGCGAGTACGGCGATAGACCGGGATCTGGCCGGCATTGCGCAAGAGCGCCCCGAATACCGGCACCTTGAACAGCTCCGACTTCGCAAGGAAACTCGGCGTCCGGCGCACACCGTCATAGATCGCGTGGGACAACGTGACCGGGTCGACGATCGTTACGTGGTTGGCGACGATCAGCACCCCACCCTCTCGCGGAATGTTCTCCAGGCCGCGCCACGTCGGTTTGGTCGACGTCCACAGGAAAGGCTTCGCGAGGACCGCGCACACGCGAAACCATCGCAGGTGTTCGCCTGATCGCACTCGCTGCTCTCCCATCATCGACCGGTGACACCGGCCGACGGTGTCGCTGTATCAGTGCCCCCGCAGATCAGTGTCCCGTGCAGGCCTCGGCAGTGTCGAGTCGGACTGGCCGGTAGCGTCCCCACCGATGAACACACCAATGCCGGACGACGGGGGCTGGGTCGTCCTGATACCGGCGAAGCCCCTGGCCACGGCCAAGTCAAGACTGGCGGACGCCGCGGGCAGCCGCCGGGCGGACCTAGCCCTGGCGATGCTGCTCGACACGATCGAGGCAACGTTGGGCGCCAAGCAGCTGGCGGCGGTTCTGGTGGTCACCGAAGACGACCTGATCTCTGCGGCAGCGTCGCAACTAGGGGCAATCGTCGTTCCAGATGTGCCCGGCGAGGGGCTGAACGCCGCCTTCCGATACGGCATCGAGGTAGCCGCCGCGCGATATCCCGGGGCCGGCGTGGCCATGCTCGCGGGCGACCTCCCCGCCCTACAGGCGCGCGAACTCGACGCGGCCCTCGCCGTCGCCGGATCGTCGCCCGGCATGATCGTGGTGGCCGATCACGAAGGTGTGGGCACCACGATGCTGGCGTCGCGTGCGGCCGCGCAGTTGCGGCCCGCATTCGGCGTGGGATCGTTCGAGCGACATCGCGCCCTGGGTGCGACCGCCCTGGAGAACGACGAACTCAAAGGCCTCCGGTGCGATGTCGACGACGCAGCCGGCCTGCAGGCAGCCATCGCACTCGGAGTCGGGACCAGAACGGCAACGGCAGTCAACGCCGCCTCAGGCAACCCGAACTAACGACGAAGGGCTGGGGTCCGTCGGCCGCAGGGCCAATGTCTTCCGAAGGACATCAAGCGAAGCAGTCCAAGGAAGACGTTGGCCCGGAGGCGACGGACCCCAGCCCGTCCTCAAGCGTCAGGCTCTCTTAGCAACCCGCTTCGCAGGAGCCTTCTTAGCCGGAGCCTTCTTGGCTGGTGCGGCCTTCTTGACCGCAGCCTTCTTCGCCGGTGCGGCCTTCTTCACAGCTGCCCGTGCAGGTGCCTTCTTGACCGCAGCCTTCGCCGGTGCGGCCTTCTTCACAGCTGCCCGTGCGGGTGCCGCCTTCTTGGCCGCAGCCTTCGCCGGTGCGGCCTTGGCAGGCGCGGCCTTCGCCGGCGCAGCCAACTTCACCGTGCCGCTAACGACGCCCTTGAGGTGGGTGCCCGGCCGGAACTTCGGTACCGAGGTCTTCTTGACCTTGACCCGTGCGCCAGTGGCTGGGTTGCGGGCAAGACGTGCAGCCCGCTCGACCTTCTCGAAGATGCCGAAGCCGGTAATGGCGACCTTCTCGCCCTTAGCCACGGTTCTGGTGATGGTGTCGATGACGGCCTCAACCGCATCGCTTGCTGCTTTTTTGTTATCTCCCAGGCGAGTGGAGATGGAGTCGATCAGCTCCGCCTTGTTCACGTGCCCCTCCGAATGATGTTGTCGAGTGCACACCCGACTCGGGGTGAACCTAGGCCCCGCGCGCGCTCAAAACAACGACCACGACGAAGAATTTCCTTGTGTCGCGGAAAATCTGCGATAAAACCCGGCTCAAGACCCACGCGTCACACTGTTGTTGGCACCGTGCGCGGCTTCCATGCAGGCCGGTGCGACTCGAATTCGTCGACATCGTCGACATGACGCAGCGTCAGCCCGATGTCGTCGAGGCCCTCCATGAGCCGCCACCGTGTGTAGTCGTCGATCTCAAAAGGCAACACGACGGCGCCGTAGCGAACCTCTCGGGCGATCAGATCGACGGTGATCTGCGTCTGTGGATCGGCCTCGATCGCCGCCCACAGTGCTTCAACGTCGGCTTCGTTGATCAACACAGTCAGCAGGCCGCCTTTGAGCGAGTTCCCCCTGAAGATGTCGGCGAACCTTGGTGAGATCACGGCCTTGAACCCGTAGTTCTGCAATGCCCAGACCGCATGCTCGCGCGATGATCCGGTCCCGAAGTCCGGACCCGCGACGAGGACATCGGCGCCCGCATACTGTGGCTGATTCAGCACGAAATCAGGATCGGCCCGCCATGCCGCGAACAAGCCGTCCTCGAACCCGGTGCGGGTGACCCGCTTCAAGTAGACGGCCGGAATGATCTGGTCGGTATCGACATTGCTGCGGCGCAATGGCAGGCCGCGGCCCGTGTGTGTCGTGAATTTCTCCATTGGAGTCTCCCGGACTAGATGCGTGGTGAACGCGAGGAATCGGTGCGTCAGTCGAGATCGGACGGCGCGGACAGGTGCCCGGTCACTGCGGTGGCCGCGGCGACGAGTGGCGACACGAGATGTGTGCGGCCGCCCTTGCCCTGCCGACCTTCGAAGTTGCGGTTCGATGTCGACGCCGACCGCTCGCCGGGGGCGAGCTGGTCGGGGTTCATGCCAAGACACATCGAGCAGCCCGCACTGCGCCACTCCGCGCCGGACTCGGTGAAGATCTTGTCGAGCCCTTCAGACTCGGCTTGCGCCTTCACTGCCATCGAGCCAGGCACCACGAGCACCCGCACGGTGTCAGCGACCTTGCGCCCCTTCAAGACCGCCGCGGCAGCACGAAGGTCTTCGATGCGGCCGTTCGTGCACGACCCGAGAAAGACGGTGTCGACCTTGATATCGCGCAACTTCGTGCCGGCCCGCAGACCCATGTATTCCAGCGCCCGCTCGACGCTGCCGCGCTCGCCCGCGTCAGCGATCGTCGACGGGTCGGGAACGCTGGAACCCAGTGGCGCTCCCTGACCCGGATTGGTGCCCCACGTGACGAACGGCGTCAACTCTGCGGCGTCCAGCACGACGTCGACATCGAACGTTGCGTCGTCGTCGGTGACCAAGCTGCGCCAGTGCGCGACAGCAGCGTCCCAGTCATCGCCGCTGGGAGCATGCTGGCGACCCTTCAAGTAGGCGAACGTCGTTTCATCCGGCGCGATCATGCCGGCGCGCGCCCCTGCTTCGATGGACATGTTGCAGACGGTCATGCGCGCTTCCATCGACAGTGCGCGGATCGCCTCGCCGCGGTACTCGATGACGTAGCCCTGCCCGCCGCCTGTACCGATCTTCGCGATGACCGCCAGGATGATGTCCTTGCTCGTCACGCCGTCCGGCAGGATGCCGTTCACGGTGATGCCCATTGTCTTGGGGCGGTATATCGGCAACGTCTGCGTCGCAAGCACGTGCTCGACTTCGCTGGTGCCGATGCCGAATGCCAGCGCACCGAATGCGCCGTGGGTCGACGTGTGTGAGTCGCCGCACACGATGGTCATGCCTGGCTGCGTGAGACCGAGCTGCGGCCCGATGACGTGGACGATTCCCTGCGACGCATCGCCCATCGGGTACAACCGGATCCCGAACTCAGCACAGTTGCGGCGCAGCGTGTCGACCTGCGTGCGCGACACCGGATCGGCGATCGGCTGATCGATATTGGTGGTTGGCACGTTGTGGTCTTCGGTCGCGATCGTGAGGTCGGGACGGCGAACAGCGCGTCCGGCGAGTCGCAAGCCATCGAAAGCCTGCGGGCTCGTCACCTCGTGGACCAGGTGCATGTCGACGTAGACCAGGTCAGGCTCGCCGTCTGCGTGCCGCACAACGTGCTCGTCCCAGACCTTCTCCGCCATCGTCGCGCCCATGAGCTAGCTCCACTTCGTTTCAGAAACTTGCGTCTCGCATGCTGAGACGGCAGTATCAGTACATGGACGAGTCTAGCGGCGTTGGCGTTTTGGACAAGTCGGTGGCCGTACTTTCCGCCCTCGAAGCCGGCCCCGCCTCGCTGGCCAGCCTTGTCACACTCACCGGCCTGCCGCGACCAACCGCGCATCGCCTCGCGGTTGCGCTCGAGCGACACCGGCTCGTGGCCCGAGACAGCGAGGGCAGATTTGTACTCGGCCCGCGGCTCGCGGAGCTGGCGGCAGCGGGCGGTGAGGATCGGCTCATCGCGGTCAGCGGGCCGGTGCTCGCAAAGTTGCGCGACGCGACGGGCGAGAGCACGCAGCTCTACCGACGGCAGGGCGACGTCCGGGTGTGCATTGCAGCGGCCGAACTTCCCGCCGGCCTTCGCAACACGGTGCCGATCGGCACTCGCCTGCCACTGACCGCAGGATCGGCCGCGCAGGTGCTCCTGGCCTGGGAAGACGCCGAGCGCCTGCATCGTGGCGTCGCGGCGGCCGTTTTCAGTGCACAAACGCTGGCGCGAGTTCGCCGGCAGGGCTGGGCAGCCAGCGTCGCGGAACGGCAGCCTGGTGTCGCGTCGGTCTCAGCGCCAGTCCGCTCAGCCAACGGTCGGGTCGTGGCGGCCGTATCGGTCTCAGGACCCATCGAACGGCTTTCCCGCAACCCCGGCCGGCTGCACGCGCGCGCGGTCGTCGCCGCGGGCGAAGCCATCAGCCGCGCCCTACTCCGACCGTGAACGTGCCGATCAGCTAGACGCTGCCGATCCCAGAGTGATCGACGTTGTCGCGTTCTGACCGGCGCGGAAGTACGTGATGGTGATCGTCGAGTTCGGCACGGCCGCATGAGTGGCGGCGATCAGGGAGTCGGCATCGACGATGGTCCGGCTGCCGAACTTGGTGATGATGTCGTTGACCTGGACGCCCGCCTTCGATGAAGGACCGCCGGCGGTGACACTCACCACCTTGGCCCCATTTGGCGTGTGCAGGTTGGCGTCCTCGGAGTCCTGGAGGCCGATACCGAGAACCGCATGGCTCGCGTGGCCGGTCTTCTCGAGTTCGCCGACGACACGCTGCGCTTCGTCGATCGGAATCGAGAACCCAACGCCGATGCTGCCGGACTGTGCGTCGGGTCCGCCCTGACCTTGGTCGAGAGTCGCGATCGCGGAGTTGACGCCGACGACGTGACCGGTCATGTCAACGAGCGGGCCACCGGAGTTGCCCGGGTTGATTGCTGCGTCGGTCTGGATCGCGTCGAGCACGGTCGGAGTAGCGCCACTCGTGCCACCGGTGCCGTCGCAACTTTGCGTACACACCGGACGGTTCAGCGAGCTCACGATGCCCGACGTCACCGTGTTGGAGAGCCCCAACGGTGAGCCGATCGCAATCACCTGTTGTCCGACCACGAGCGCCGAGTCACTGCCGAGGCTTGCCGGATGAAGTCCGGTGACCCCCGCTGCCTTGATCACGGCGAGATCTGTCGTCGGATCGCGACCGATGATGCTCGCCTTGACGGTCCGGCCGTCATTAAGAGTGACCGCGATGACACCAGATGTGGCGGCACCCTCGACGACGTGATTGTTCGTGAGGATCTCGCCGTCCGAGGTCAAGATGATGCCAGTACCTTCGTCGCCCGCATCAGTTGTGGTGACGATGATCGAGACCACCGACGGCAGCAGCGTCGCAGCAATCTGAGCAACTGATCCTGCGGGCAAACTCACGACCGCCTGCGGCGCAACTACTGGCTGCGTGGGCGTCGTGACGGCCGCCTGCGTGGGGTTCTTCTTCGTAGCAGCGACGACGCCGCCTGCGACAAGGGCGCCGACAAGGGCAGCGATCGCCGCGACCACCAACAACGACAGCCATCCCGAACGCCGACCCTCGCGAGTCACCCGCGGATCACTCGGCGGCGGGTTGTAGGGCGGCGGTGTTGGGCTGGCGGGTGCGTAGGTCGGCGGCGTGTAGGTGGGTGGTGCTCCGTACGCCGACTGCGTGCCGTAACCGGGCTGTGTTCCGTAAGCGGGCTGTGTTCCGTAAGCCGGTTGGGCGCCGTGGCTGGGCGGCGTTCCGTAACCGGACGGCGGGTAGCTCGGTGGCGGCGCGAAGCTCGGGGCGCCGTACGACGGGGCCGGCGGCTCGGGCACGGTGTACACCGGCGGCGGTGCATAACTAGGAGCGCCGTTCTCCGGCTTCGCGTAAGGAAACGGACCGAGGTAAGGGTCGGCGCCGTAGCGCGGGGAAGCGGGCGCCCCGGAGGAGTCAGGTGCGCCAGCATCGGCCGCGGCCGAATCCGACCGCGCAGCGTCGGTTGAACCCGCCGCACCCGAATCTGTTGTCGTGGCCGCGGCCGGAACAAGTGGCGGCTCGGGGGGCTCCTGCGGGTGATCGCTCGGAGATGCCCACCAGGGACGCTGCTGCCCGCCGTCCTCAGTCATGTGCTGACGATCCCCAGTTCTGCTGAAGGATTCCTGAATGCTCTACGCGTTCCGCCGCGTGCCGGCCCGGAAGATCGAGCATCATCAGCGCGCCACCGGCCGGCGCACGTCCTGCGGACACGCTACCGCCATGCCGTTGCGCTGCCTGGCGAACGATCGCCAACCCGAGCCCTGAACCGGGCATGCCACGGGCGTCGGTGGATCGGTAGAAGCGATCGAAGACGTGCGGCAGGTCGGCGTCCGCAATGCCTGGTCCTGAGTCAGCCACCTTCAACCTTCCGTTGTCGAGGCTGACCATCACATCGCCCCCTGGCGGGCTCCACTTGACGGCATTGTCGAGCAGGTTCGTCACGGCGCGCTCCAACGCGGTCGCCTCACCCATCACCAGCCAACCGTGCAGGGTGGCGGTGAAGGCGACTCCGGGCGCGCGCCGCCGAACCCGTTCGATTGCCCGCTCGACGATCACGGCGAGATCGAGTTCCTCCGCGTTGGCCGCCGGCCGGTCGTCGCGGGCGAGTTCGACGAGGTCGGCGACAAGCCCCGACAACTCTTCAACCTGAGCCCGGACGTCGACAAGCAGCGCTTCTCGATCAGCGATCGCGAGACCCCGGTCTCCAGCAGCGTTGCTCTGGGCCAGCAGGTCGAGATTGGTGCGGAGACTGGTCAGCGGCGTCCGCAACTCGTGCCCGGCGTCGGCAACCAGTTGTCGTTGCAGTGCCCGCGACGTGGCGACCGCGGACAACATCTCGTTGAAGCTGCGGGCCAGTCGGCCGAGTTCGTCAGCACTCTCGACCTCGATGGGGGTGAGGTCGCCGGTACGTCCGACCCGTTCGGCAGCCTGTGTTAGTCGTTCAACGGGCCGCAATCCCGCGCGGGCAACAAGCAACCCGGCGACCGCCGCGATGATGATCCCGCCGACACCGACGAAGAGCAGGACGAGACCGAGATCGTTCAGGGTCGTCTGGGTGTCCTTGGTCGAACTGGCGAGCACCAGGGCAACATCGGAGCTAACCGGCACAGCGACGACGCGATAGCGAACGCCGTTGATGGTCAACGTGCGCAGAGATTCGCTCGAAAAGCCACGAGCAACCGCAAGTTCGGGCCCCGACTGCACCAGCTTGGTCAGGCCAGGCGTCGTGCACTCCGCATCGCCGGCATTGCTGACCAGACACAAGTCAACTTCTGATGCCAGCAATGACAACGACGGCTGGGTCTGCAGCGTCTCGGGGAGTTGCTGCTGCAGCGCCGCGACCTTCTGCGCTCGTGACACCAGCGAGCTGTCGAGCTCGTGGAACAGTTCCATGCGCATCGTGAAATAGGCGGCAAGGGACACCGCGGCGACGGCGAATCCAGCAGTCATCGCCGCGAGTAGCGAGACCCTGGCCCGCAGGGTCATGCCGCCTGGAGCGCTGACCTCGTGGCGCGTCACGTGGATCACGCTGGTCACGTGGGCAGCTCGCGAAGCGAGTAGCCGACGCCACGGACCGTGTGGATCAGTCGGGGCTCGCCGTCGATCTCGAGCTTGCGTCGCAGGTAGCCGACGTAGACCTCGAGCGAGTTGGCGGTGGTCGGGAAGTCGTAACCCCAGACCTCCTCGAGAATCTGATTGCGTTCGAGCACTTGCCGCGGGTGCCGCATGAGCAACTCGAGAAGGTGGAACTCGGTGCGCGTCAGCGAGATGGGCCTGGTACCGCGCCAAACTTCGCGGGTGCCGAGATCGAGCACAAGGTCGGAGAACTTCAGCTGCTGCGCGGCGTCCGGCCCAGCAAGGGTGCGCCGCAACAACGCGCGCAAGCGTGCGAGCAATTCGTCCAGAGCGAACGGCTTGACCATGTAGTCGTCGGCGCCGGCGTCGAGTCCGCTGACGCGGTCGGTGACCGCCTCACGTGCGGTGAGCATGAGAACGGGCAAGTCCTCCCCCGCGGCACGCAACCGGCGACAGGTCTCGAGCCCGTCGAGGCCCGGCATCATCACGTCAAGGACGACAGCATCGGGCCGGCGCAGGGCGATCGAGGACAGCGCGCGTTGGCCGTCCTCGGCGAGCTCGACGTCGTAGCCGTTGAAGATCAGCGATCGGCGAAGCGACTCCCGAACCCCGGGGTCGTCGTCGACAACGAGAATGCGCACAGCACAAGTGTGCCCGCGATGGCTGAATGAATGCTGAAAGCCGAGCCGGGCGTGCTCAGGGCGCGGTGGCACCACCCTGAATATCACCCTGAATACCACCGTGAATGGCGAGCACGGCGTCGAGGTCATCGGCGTCGCTAACCCGCTTGTCGGGGCGATACCGAAGGACCCGGGCGAATCGAAGCGCCACTCCACCCGGGTAGCGCGGGCTGGTCTGGACCCCGTCGAACGCGATCTCGACGACGGCTTCCGGGGCGACGTAGACCGTGTAGCCGTCGCGATGAGTCTCCAGCCGAAGGAACAGCTCGGTCTGCCACGCGAGCAGTTCGTCGGTCAGGCCCTTGAAAGTCTTGCCGAGCATGACGAAGCCGCCGTTGCCATCGCGAGCGCCGAGGTGCAGATTCGACAAGACACCGGCCCGTCGACCATGCCCCCACTCGGCGGCAAGAACGACGAGGTCGAGCGTGTGCCGCGGTTTCACCTTCACCCAACCGGCGCCGCGGCGGCCCGCTTCGTAGGACGCCTGCAACGACTTCACCACCACACCCTCGTGGCCGTGCCCGATCGCATCGGCGAAGAACCGCGCCGCCTCCTCCGGATCGGCCGTGACAATCCGTGGCACCCGCAGGTGCTCGGGCAGGACGGCCTCGAGCACCTGCTGCCGGTCAGCTGCGGGAGCGTCGAGAAGGTCGCGCCCGTCGTGGTGAAGCACGTCGAAAACGAAGAGTGCGACCGGAACCGACGCCCGTAGGGCGGTGACGTCGAGGCGGCTGCTGGTACGCGCGGCAGTCTCCTGGAACGGTCGCGGTCGCCCCGAGTCGTCGAGCGCGATTGCCTCACCGTCGAGCACTACATCGCGGACGTCGAGGGCGCGCACCGCTTCGACGAGCTCGGGTACGCGGGTCGTAATGTCGTCGAGGGTGCGGGTGAACACGCGCACCTCTTCGCCGACCCGGTGCACCTGGACCCGGATCCCATCGAGCTTCCATTCCAGTGCCACCGGGCCGACCTGCGAGGTCTGTGCGAGGGCCGTCGCGACGTCGGGTGCTGACTGGGCGAGCATCGGCAGGACGGGTCGACCAACCTCAAGACCAACGGCGCGCAGCGCCTCGACACCGTCGCGGAGTGCAGCTGCCGCGATCGGCGGTAACGACCCACGCAGCATGAATGCACGCCGGACGTCGGCCACCGGGACGTCGGCAGCAGCCGCGATCGCCTCGACCATGACACCGTCCTGCGCACCCTGCCGCAGCTCACCGCCCACCAGTGCGATCAGAAAGGAGCGTTCGGGTTCGGTCGCTGCCGCGAACAGCACTGCGAGCTCAGCAGCGCGACGGGCCTGCGAGCCAGGGCCTCCGTCGTCGGCGATGCGGGCGAACGCGGCATCGACGGCGGTCAACGTAAGCGTCGGGTCGGACGGCGGGGTGGTCTGTCCGGTAAGGTCGCGCGCGTCGCGGAGCGCCGCCCAGCCAACACCGGTACGCCGCTGACGTAGCTCCCCGGCAAGGAACGACGCCGCTATCTCGACTTCGTCGCCAACCTCGCCACTATGGGCGGACCGAAGGCACCCGGCAACCAGGGCGATCTTGGCCGATCGCGACCGAGTCGCGGCGACCGCGTCCGACACGGCGACCAACTCGGCAAGCAGCACCCGCACATTGTCGCGAACGCGACTGACAGTCGCCGTCGCGACAGCGACTGACAAGACGCTGTCGCAAGCGCGGAGAGCGTTGATGCTCAGCGCGCGTTCTTGCACGCGTTGGGCATCAGCGGTCGGACGGCCGGGGGCTACACAGTCCCCAGACATGGCTGTCGTCGGTGACCGCTGCCCCCCAGGCACGGTCACCGACGACATGAGCCGGTATTACCTAAGCGCTTCGCGCGACCGACTCCGAAGTTTCAGGAAGCACGATCACGGTGTCAGTGGAAACAGTGGAATCACTGGGAGCCTCTTCCGACTCGCGACGCCACACGGACGCAAGCTTCGCGTCGTGCTCACGCCACATCGGACGTTGCCCCTGAATCCACTCAACACGCGCCCACCACGTAAAGCCCCCCACGGGCCACCCCCTCTAACTGACACGTTCAAGTTAGCGACTCGGCATCCCCCCGGATACGTCCGTTCGGTTGGTCTGCAGGGTCGAACGTATGCACCTCACGGGAGCGAGGCAGCGCGATAGTGAACCGGCATCCCGGTCCGACATTTTCTGCACCTATTCGTCCGTTGTGTGCGTTCACGATGCCGCGCGCGATCGCAAGGCCGAGGCCGGCGCCACCGTCCGGAGCTGGGGTTCGGGCCGGCGCTCCACGGAACGCGACCTCGAATACCCGGTCGATATCGACATCTGCAATACCACCGCATTCGTCACTGATCGACAGATACACGAAGTCGTCATCGTGAACCATGCCGATATCGACCGAACCGTCAGGTGGGGTGTGCCGGATTGCGTTGCCCAAGAGATTCCCGACGACCCTTGTCAGTGCGTAGGGATCGACGTCGACAAGCGGACCGCCCGTCTCCGTGCCCGACTCGGCGAGGTGAATTCCCTTCGCACTGGCGACCGGCGTGGCACTGGCGACGGCCTCTCGAACGACGTCGGCCAGTGCCATCGGGCGCGGCGAGAGCTGCAGGGCTCCGGAGTGGATCCGGCTCAACTCGAACAAGTCGTCGACCATTCTCGCGAGCCGCTCGACCTCGACCCTGATCCGGCGGTGATACAGCGCGCGATCCTCGTCGGTGAACACCACGTTGTCTTCGAGGGCCTCGGCCATCGCCCGAATGCCGGCAAGCGGCGTGCGCAGGTCGTGGCTCACCCAGGCGATCAGTTCGCGGCGACTTTCTTCCACCGCTCGATCGTGCCGTCTGGCCTCGTCCAGTCTTGAGTGCGCGGCTTCAAGTTCGGCTGCGAGCGCCTCAAGCTCAGCACTCGGCGTCCCGATCGGACCAACGTATGGCTCGCCTCGCGTCAACGCATTCGCCGCCGCGCGCAGCGCATCACTGCCGCGCATCAACGTGCGAGCCAGCACCATCGAGGTAACGACGCCCCCGATGCCAGCGAACACCACAGTCGCAAAGAGGACGCCGAACTGCCTCTTCGACAAGAACATCCACATCGTCGCGGCGATCGCCGCGACCACCACCGTGACTACCGGCGTGAGGGCGACGATCAACGCGGCATCCCGCAACGGCCGTCGACGCGCTGCCTTCAAAAGGAAGAGTCCGGCGGTGGTGACAACCACCGAGCTTGCCGCCGATACCGCGACCAGCACCCCGACGTCGTGCGGATGCAGCACCATCGTCATTCGGTCACCAGCCCACTATCCCCTGGCGCAAGCGCACTCTCCCCTGGCGCAAGCGCCATACTCGGGTCGTAGCGGTACCCGACGCCCCACACCGTCGAGATCGGCGACCACTTCCCACCGGAAGCAGCTTCAAGCTTTTGCCGCAGCCGGCGAACGTGCACCGTCACCGTCGACTGGTCCCCGAACGACCAACCCCAGACGTCGCGCATCAATTCCTCGCGACTAAATGTCTGTCGCGGATGACCCATCAGATGCGCGAGCAGGTCGAACTCGCGCACCGTCAACATCAATGGCGCGCCGCCGTATTCGACCTCGTGCGCAGCAAGGTCGACGTGCAGCGGTCCGTCGATGAGCCCAGTACGGGCGGCGGCTCGCAACGGCGCCGGCGTGCGAGCTCGGCGCAACACCGACGCCACGCGCAGCACAAGCTCGCGCGGGCTGAACGGCTTCGTGACGTAATCGTCCGCGCCGACCTCGAGACCCATGATGCGGTCGGTCTCGGTGCCCAGCGCCGTCAGCAGAATCACCGGAACGGGGCTGCGCTCACGCAGCGTGCGGCACACGGCAAGCCCGTCGAGGCCCGGCAACATGATGTCGAGCACGACGAGATCGGGTGAGTCCGCCGCCGCTGACTCGAGAGCAGCCAGCCCGTCGCCGACGAGAGTGACTTCGTAGCCCTCGCGTCGCAGATACCGCGCCACCACGTCACTGACGGTCGGGTCGTCATCGACGACCAGGATCCGGCCAGACGCCAGCTCGTCGGCGTCCGGCCTTGGTGTCGTCATGAGATTCAGCCTAGATCTGTACCAGGCCAACGCAGCGTGCTGCAGCGCCTGCGTTCTCTAGTTCGTAAGAACCCAAGCCGCGGTATCGGTAGGTAGCAGACCGCCGTCCGCGAGTTCGCCGCTTGTCAGTAACCGCTGGCCCGCGGGGAGAGCGACCGCCTCGACGCCAAAGTTGACGATGCAGACAAGACCGTTCGAGCGCGCGAACGAGAGGGTGTCGGGGCCTTTGGTGAGCCACGTCAGCGCGTCGTCGGTGCCGAACTTTCGTCGCAATGCCAGCGCGCTGCGATAGAGCTCAAGCGTCGATGTCGGGTCGCCGTCTTCTGCGCCCCAGGAGAGCTCGGCCCAATCTGCTGGCTGCGGAATCCACCCGGTCACCGAACTGAAGCCAAATGACGGCCCGGTCGGTTCCCATGGCAACGGCACTCGGCAGCCGTCGCGGCCTTTGTCGTGATGGTCTGAACGCTCCCACGTCGGGTCTTGCAGATAGATGGGCGCGATGTCGGCGACCTCGGGCAGTGCGAGTTCCTCACCCTGATACAGGTAGGCCGAGCCGGGCAACGCGAGCATCAACAGGGCCGCCGCCCGTGCCCGGCGAAGCCCCGCAGCGAGGTCGGGCGCGGGCTCGGTGCCGTTGCTCAACAGCCATGACCGAAGGTCGGTCGACGAAGGCAACGCGTAGCGACTCAGGTGCCGTACGACATCGTGATTCGAGAGCACCCAGGTTGCGGTGGCACCGACGCCGCCGGCTTCACGCAGCGACGCCTCGATGACGTCGACGAGTGCCGCAGAGTCCCACGGCGCCTGAAGGAAATCGAAGTTGAAGGCCTGATGCAGCTCGTCCGGCCGAACGTAGCGCGCGCGCCGACCTGGCATCACCCAGGCTTCGGCAACGCCGATCCGCGGCGGGCTGTACTCATCGAGAATCCGCCGCCAGACCCGGAAGATGTCGTGCACCTCGTCGCGATCCCACAGCGGATGGTCAACGACTTCGTAGCGCAACTGCTTGTCGACCGACTTGGCGCCGAGAGCTGGAAATGGCTCGGTCAGCTTCTTGGCCATGCCATGGGCGACGTCGATGCGGAAGCCATCGACTCCCTTGTCGAGCCAGAATCGCAGAATCGACTCGAAGGCCTCGCCGACAACCGGATTCGACCAGTCGAGATCCGGTTGCTCGGGCGCGAACATGTGCAGGTACCACTGGCCGTCGGCTACTTGGGTCCACGCAGAACCACCAAAGTTCGCGTGCCAGTCGGCCGGCGCCTCGTTGCCGTCAGGACCGCGGCCGTCACGAAAGATGTAGCGCGCGCGCTCCGGCGATCCGGGGCCTGCTGCCAGGGCAGCCTGGAACCACGGGTGTTGGTCGGACGTGTGGTTCGGAACCAAGTCGACGATGACCTTGAGAGCCAGCTCGTGGGCGCTGGCGAGCAACACGTCGAAGTCGCCAAGGGTGCCGAGTGTCGGATCGACGTCCTCGTAGTCAGCCACGTCATAGCCGCCGTCGGCCATCGGCGACCGGTAGAACGGCGTCAGCCAGACAGCGTCAATGCCGAGCTCGGCGAGCTGCGGCAGGCGCGCAGTAATGCCGCGCAGATCCCCCACGCCGTTGCCGTCGGAATCGGCGAAGCTCCGCACATAGACCTCGTAAATCACAGCATCGCGCCACCAGCGCTGCGTGGTGCGAGCCGTTTCGGTCATGAGAACTCCAGTTCGGTTAACGCGGCGACGGATTAGATCAGTGATTCAAGCCTACGCAGTGCCGGTGGTCGCCCTACACCTGGCGCCGGTCGGCTTAGTGCGGCGGCACGGCGTTAGCTTGGACGACCTCCGCATAGAAACGTGCACTGTCCTTCGGCGTCCGCAACTGGGTCTGGTAATCGACACGGACGATGCCGAACCGCTTCGAATAGCCGTACGACCACTCGAAATTGTCTAGCAGCGACCACAAGTAATAGCCCTGGACGTCGATGCCCTCGGCAATGGCGTCATGTAATGCAACGAGATGCTCGTGGATGTAACGAACCCGTTCGGGATCGTGCACCGCACCGTCGGCCGACACCTCGTCTTCGTATGCCGCACCGTTCTCGGTGATGAGCATCGGCTTGCGGTAGTCCGCCCAGAGCCTGGTCAAGAGCTCGTGCAATCCGCTGGCATCGACCGGCCAGCCCATCGACGTGTGCCTGCCTGGCGGGTCGAAGAACTGGGTGTCCTCACAACCGGGCCAGGTGTTGCCCGTTGTGTTTCCGTGGCCATCGGCGCGAGCCCGCTCGCCGTCCCCTGCAAAGTGCCCGACAATCACCGGGCTGTAGTAATTCACCCCGAGGACGTCGAACGGCGTCGCGATCGTCGCGAGGTCGCCGTCGCGCACGAAGGCCCAATCGCAAAACCCCGACGTGAACTCGACGACGTCGGACGGGTAGCTCGCATGGAACAGCGGGTCGAGCCAGATTCTGTTCTGCAATCCGTCGATCTTTCTGCAGGCTGCCGCATCATCTGCCGACGGCGTCGCGGGCCGAGCCATCGCCGGATTCAGGGTGATCGCCAGCTTGGCGGACGACGGCACCGCGGTACGCAGCTGCTGAAGGGCGAGACCGTGCCCAAGCAGTAGGTGGTGGGTCGCAGCAAGTGCCTCGGCACCATTCGTGTGGCCAGGCGCGTGCACGCCCCCTGCGTAGCCGAGGAACGCCGAACACCACGGCTCGTTCAGTGTGGTCCATAGCGGCACTCGATCGCCGAGTGCTGCGGCAACCGCAGCCGCATAGTCGGCAAACCGGTAAGCGGTGTCACGTGCGGTCCAACCCCCGGCGTCATCCAATTCCTGCGGCAGATCCCAGTGGTAAAGGGTGAGCGCGGGCGAGATTCCCTTGGCCAGGAGCCGATCGACAAGGCGTGAGTAGAAGTCGATCCCCTTCGGGTTGACCGCGCCGGACCCGGTCGGGATGACGCGGGGCCACGACACGGAGAAGCGGTAGGAGCCCATTCCGAGCTCCGACATGAGATCGACGTCGGCCGCATAACGGTGGTAGTGGTCAGCGGCGACGTCACCGTTGTCGCCGGCAACAACCTTGCCCGGCGTATGGCTGAAGGTGTCCCAGATCGATGGCGTCCGGCCGTCCTCGGCGACCGCACCCTCAATCTGATACGCCGCCGTTGCGGTGCCCCACGTGAAGGTGTTCGGAAACGTTTGCGTCATCGTGTTGGCTCGCTCCTTCGCCTGGCCGGGCCGGTCCGCCGCATTCGCTGCCGCTACGGTGGGCGGCGATCGACACGAGCCTAGCCAGGAGCGCTACCTGATGGAGCCAGTGAGCCTGCCCGCAAACCAGCCGCAGCAGTTCTATCTCGGCGGTCCGCAGATCGAGGCCTTCCGCGGCGAGCCGTCGGCTGCACGCCCGCACCCGAGCTCGACGTTCGCGGCCGACCCGGCCCGCGCACCCGAGGACTGGATCGCGTCGACATTGTCGAAGTTCGGCAGCTTGGACGGCACCACCCGACTGCCCGACGGCGAGTTGCTCAGCGACGCCGTGACTGCGCACCCAGAAGCATTCTTCAGCCCCGCGCACGTCGCCCGCTTTGGTGCCAACCCAGCGCTGCTGGTGAAGCTGCTCGACGCGGGCGAGCGCTTGCCGGTGCACTGCCATCCCGATCGTGCGTTTGCCGGCGCGCATCTCGGGTCGGTGTTCGGGAAAACCGAGGCCTGGATCATCATCGGGACGTCGGATGCCGACCCGCACGTCTATCTCGGCTTCAACCGCGACGTCTCGGCCGGCGAACTGAGTGAGTGGTTCGTCAACCAGAACAGCGCAGACATTCTCGGCTCGATGAACCGCATCACGGTGCAGACCGGCGACGCGATTTTCGTGCCGGCGGGGACTCCGCACGCTATCGGCGCCGGCGCCTTCATCGTCGAGCTTCAGGAGCCGACAGATTTCTCCGTCATGCTCGAATGGCGAGATTTCGGCATGCCGGACCGCCGCGACGAACAACTCGGCATGAGCGCCGAGGTATCACTGCAGTGTTTCAATCGGCATCAACTCACCGACGCCGATATGGCGACGTGTCATCGACCCGCAACACCAAACGACGGTGGCGCAGTCGCGTTGTTCCCCAAGCAGGCGGAGCCATTCTTTCAAGCCGACGACGTCGTCGTGATTGACGCGATCGAGTTCGACGCGCAGTACGCCGTGCTGATCGTGCTCGACGGTGAGGGCACTCTCACCACACCGACGTCGGAGCTCGAATTGCACCGCGGTTCGACGGTGCTGATCCCTTATTCAGCTGGTCCGACGACTCTGCAGGGCAGTGTGCACGTGATCCGGTGCCTGCCAGGAGACCCGGCGCTTACCTGATGCCGATAACGACGGTGGCGTCGAGTTCGGCGGAGCTGACCACGCGAGGTTGCAACCCGACCTGCGCAATCATGTCGGCCGTGTGCGTTGCTTGTCGGTTACTTGTCTCGATCAATAGCGTGCCAGTCGGCGTGAGCCAAAGCGGCGCGCTTGCCACAACGCGTCGCTGGATATCGAGGCCATCCACCCCGCCGTCCAACGCCACTTGCGCTTCGTAGAGGCGAGCCTCCGGCGGCATGAACGCAATCTCGTCGGTTGGTACGTACGGCGCGTTGACAACGAGCACATCGACGCGACCCTGCAACGTCGCCGGCAACGGGTCGAATAGATCGCCCTGATAAACGTGGTCGTGGATATTGCGACGGGCGCACGCAACCGCGGCTGGGTCGATATCGACGGCGTAGAGGTCGATAGATCGGACGGCGGCGAGCGCGGCGCCGATCGCGCCTGAGCCGCAGCACATGTCGACGACGACTGCGCCCGGTTGCGTTGCGACCGCCGCCTGCTGGACCAGGAATTCACTGCGGCGGCGTGGCACGAAAACGCCGGGGTCGACCGCGATGCGAATGCCATAGAACTCCGCCCAGCCAAGCACCTGTTCAAGCGGCAGGCCGGCGACGCGCTGGTCGACGAGCCGTGCAAGGTCGGACGCCGTCGGTGCCGCGGCGATCAAGAGCTCCGCTTCGTCCTCGGCAAACACACACCCGGCCGCGCGCAAGCTGGCGACAACCGCGGACCGGCCGACGGACGGCGCGTTCAGCTGACCGTCGCCAGGATGGACGACGGCACGTCGCCATAGTCGGGCCGGAACCGCTCGTACGGACCGTCCAACAGTGGCGAGGAGATCATCAGGTCGGCACTTGCGAGGTTGCAGGCGACACCGATATTCCACACCGCAGCGATACGCAGCAGCGCTTTCACGTCGGGATCGTGCGGTTGCGGCTCGAGGGGGTCCCAGAAGAACACCAGCAGGTCGATGAGACCTTCGGCAATCTTGGAACCGATCTGCTGGTCGCCGCCAACCGGACCGGACAAGAACCGGTGCACGTGTAGACCGAGTTCGTGCTCCAACATCGTGCCCGTGGTGCCCGTGGCATACAGCACGTGCTTGGACAGCGTGAGGCGGTTGAAGTCCGCCCAGTTGAGCAGATCCAACTTCTTATTGTCATGCGCAACGAGCGCAATGTGGCGTTGTTCGCCAGGCATACGTGACCTTCCGATTGCTATTTGTCACCGCCAAGGATAACGGCCGAATGCAAACTGGGGGTTACGGCAAGCTGACAGAATCGAACACCGTGACCGATGTAACGTGGCCGAGCACGAACTCGCCGTGGGCACAGCTCGCGCGCGACCCCAAACACGGCCGCCGCCCTGCAGCCTGGCACGCTGGTTAGATATGTCAGTCATCCCTATAGGGATTGCCTAGAATAGCGATAACCGGTACGATCGAAGCTAGTTTTGTTGAGCGGAGAAGTAAACACACCATGCCCCCTGAGTACAGCGATCGTTGTCGGAAACCCGAAACCTCAATCGCGCACGTTCGAGGCGGCCAACCAAACTCGTCGTCCGACAACTCACCGGCCACGTCCCGGACATCAGCATCGACCTCGTCGACTTCGGTGCGGAGCCCTCGACTGGTCGTCTGCGTCAGTCGCAGACAGCATCGCCTCGATTGAAGGCACCGACCTCGTGGTGTTCGCCAGCCCTACCTACAAGGCGTCCTACACCGGTCTGCTCAAGCTTTACCTCGACCGCATACGCGGCGGCGCGCTCGCGCGAGTCACGGCAATCCCCATGATGCTGGGCGCCGACTGGCGTCATTCACTTGCGCCAGAAGTATTCCTCAAGCCTGTACTCGCCGAACTCGGAGCCAGTTGTCCCACCCGCGGACTCTTCTTGCTCGATGCCGACGTCACTGACTCGACCACTCTGCAGAATTGGCTCCAGGTCGCTCGCCTGCAGCTCGCCGTGACGCCGTACGGCCCGTCTGCGCTGGTGTAACGAACGCCGGCAGCGCAGACGCGCGAAACGTCAGCCGCTGACCAGTTCGAAGGCGCGCCACATGCGGGCGTAGCTGCCCTGCGCCTCGAGCAGTTCCTCGTGCGAGCCGACCTCCACGATTCGCCCCTTGTCCAGGACGATGATTCGGTCAGCGGTGCGCGCGGTCTGAAGCCGGTGCGCAATCACGACCGTGGTGCGATGCGACGTGAGCCGGCGCATCGCCTCAGCCACTCGAGCCTCGCTCACAAGGTCGAGGTTGGAGGTCGCCTCGTCCAGCAGCAGTATCGCCGGGTCGACGAGTTCGGCACGCGCGAGGGCAAGCAATTGCCGCTGCCCCGCCGACAGATCACGGCCGCGCTCGGCGAGTTCGTGCAGGTAGCCGCCAGGCAATGCGGCGACGAAGTCGTGTGCGTCGACCGCGCGCGCGGCCGCCTCGACGTCGGCGTCGGTTGCCGACGGTCGGCCGTAGGCGATGTTGTCGCGCACTGTTCCGCTGAAGAGGAACGACTCTTGCGGCACGTACCCGAGCTGGCTGCGGAACTCGTGGAGGTCGACCGTGCGCAAATCGTGACCCCCCACCGTCACCGCACCGGCGTCCGGATCGTAGAAACGCGCCACCAGCTTCATGACGGTGGACTTCCCGGCGCCGGTCTCGCCAACCAGTGCGACCGTCTCACCCGGCCGGATGGAGAAGTCGATCCCTTGCAGCGCCTCTGGGGTTGTGGGAATCACCTGGGAACGCTGCAGTGCGCGGTCGTCTCCCGGCCCGCGCAGCTGGCGCCCGGGTCGCGACTGCACGAGCGGGTAGCGGAAGTGAATACCGTTCAACTTCGTCTCGCCGCTCAGCCGCCCGAAATCCACCGGATGCTCAGGGTTCGGTGTGAGGGTGTCGAGCTCCATCAACTCGGCGACGCGCGCCACGGAGATTCGCGTTTGCTGCCACGAATCGAATACCTGCGAGAGCTGTTGGATCGGGCCGAAGAACATGTCGATATAGAGGATGAAGGCGATCAGAACGCCTGAGGTCAGGTGTCTCTCGGAAACCATCCGTGCGCCGACGCCGAGGACGATCGCATCCGCACCTGCGGAGAGGAACTGCACGAACGGGAAGTAGGTGGCGATGAGCCGCTGCGCTCGTACCCGTGCGTCGAGGTACTGCCGCCCCAGCTCGTGGAAGTCACGGATCGTGACCCGCTCGTGGACGAACGCCTGCGCCTCGCGAACGCCCGAAAGGTTCTCCTGGAACTCGGCATTGACGATCGCGATCCGGTCGCGTGCGATGTCGTAAAGACGAGCGGAGAGGCGTCTGAATATCACCGTCGCAACGGCGAGCGGAACGATCACCGCCAGGGTCCACAGGCCGAGTTCGAGGTTCACGACCAGGAGCGCTACGCCGACCCCGACGAAGGTCACGAGCGCGACGAGTGCGTTGAGCAAACCGTTCTCGATCAACGACTCGAACTGGTCGACGTCCGTCGTCATGCGGGTCATGATTCGGCCGGCCATCTCGCGTTCGTAGTAGTCCAGCGAGAGTCGCTGGAGCTGTGCCCAGATCCGTACCCTCAGCGAGAGCATGATCCGCTCAGCGGCGCGTCCCGTGACGAACGTCTCAGCGATCTGGTTGACGAACGCCACGCAAGTGATCCCCAGGAAAATCGCGGTGGCCCCAAACAACGCCGCGCGTGAGTCCTTCGCGACGCCGTCGTCCAGGCCCGCACGCACCAGAATCGGCCCCGCGAGACCGGTGACTGCGTCGACGACGACGAGGGCAAGGCCAAGAATGAGCGGACGACGGAACTCGCGCAGCACGCTGCGAAGCGTGAAGTGTCGAACGTGCCGTGCGTCGTTTTCCACGTCGATATCGGCGTGATCCTTCACTGGCGGCAGTGCCGCTACCTGCGCAAGCAGCTCCGGCGTCGCGGCCAGCGACAACCGCCATGCGCCGCCACCACCACGCCCACCGCCGCCGCCGAGACCAGCTCCCAGGTTCGGCCCCCCGATCGAAACCGAGCGGACGGCGGTGGCTTGCGCTCCGTCCCGCCGCCAGGCGTCGGCCGTCACTCCGCTGGTCAGCGCGGGAGCAACCTCCAACAACGCCTCGATGCGGTCACCGAGATGGCGGGTGTCCTCAAGCCCCGAGAGCAGCGACCGGTAAGCAGGACTCGTCGCCAGCAGCTCGTCGTGAGTGCCTTGCTCGACCACTCGCCCGTCGGCGAGAACCGCGACCCGATCGGCGAGCCGCAAGGTCGACAGGCGGTGCGCGATCAGCAGCGTCGTCCGCCCGTCGAGCACTTCGCGCAATGAGTTGTGAATGGCCTCTTCGGTGCGTGCGTCAACGGCACTAGTTGCATCGTCGAGAATGAGGATCGCCGGGTCGAAGAGAATTGCCCGGGCTAGTGCGATCCGTTGCCGTTGGCCACCGGACAAACTAAGGCCGCGCTCGCCAACTTGGGTGTCGTAGCCGTTCGGGAGGCTGATGACGAACTCGTGCGCCTGCGCCGAACGAGCCGCCGCCTCGATTTCGTCCTGAGTGGTGTCGGGGCGCCCGTAAGCGATGTTGGCGCGCACCGTGTCGGAGAACAGGAAGCTGTCCTCGAACGCGACGCCGACGTGGGAGCGCAAGGACGCCAGGGTCAACGTGCGCAGGTCGTAACCGTCCACCTGCACCGAGCCGGCTGAAGGGTCATAGAAGCGCGACACCAGTGACGCCATCGTCGACTTGCCGCCACCACTGCCGCCCACGATTGCCACCCGTTCACCGGGGCTTACCCGCAGGTCAATGCCCCGCAGTATCTCTGTCCCGTCGTGGCCGAAATGGACGTCATCGAAGACGACTTCCCCGCGGATCTGCTCTGGGAGTTCGACGGCATCAGGGACGTCCGCGATCGTGGGCGGCTGATCGAGCAACTGAAAGATCCGCTCGACTCCGGCGCGGGCTTGCTGCCCGACGGTAAGGACGTTCGCCAGCATTCGGGTTGGCCCAGAGAACTGCGCGACATAAGTGGAGAATGCAAGGAACGTACCGACCGAGATCGATCCGCGCAGCGCCAACCATCCGCCGAAGCCAAGGATCGCGGCCTGCGCGAGGGTGGGTATCGACTCCATGAGCGGTTGGAATCTCGACTGCAGCCGCACCGTGCGCATGCGCGCGCCATAGAGGGTTTCGGCCGAGGCGACCAGCCGCTCCAACTCGCGGCGCTCCTGGCCGAATGCCTTCACGACGCGGACCCCGTTGACGGCTTCATCGACGATCTGCGCCACGTCACCCTCGTACTGCTGTCCCTGCCATGAAGCTGGGAAGATCTGCGTGCGCATGCGGTAGGAGACAAAGAAGAGCGCGGGGAGGACGACGATCGCGATCAGCGCCAGCAACGGCGAGAGCCAGAGCATGATCGCGAGCGAGATGAGCATGAGCAGGATGTTGTTGCTCATCATCGGGAGAAACATCAGCAGTGCCTGCACCAGCGCGGAATCCGAGTTCGCTCGCGAAACTAGCTGCCCAGTGGGCATCTGCGAGAGGCTCTTTTGGTCCATCACCAACAGGTGATCGTGCATCGCATTGCGAAGGTCGTATTGCACTCGAAGTGATAGAGCGCCGCCGTAGTAGCGGCGCAGGTAAGCCATGGCGAAAGTGAGTAGCGCGGCGCCTATCAGCAGCAGCAGATAAGGCCACAGCGGCGCGCTGTGCGCGATGATCACCCGGTCGACGACTTCCCTCGCGACGAGAGGGACGAGGGCCTGAGTGACGCTGCCGACCGCGGCCCCGATCAGGCCGAGAACCAGCAGCCTCCGGTGCTTGAGGATGTATCCGCTTAGCCGGCGCAGCCAGCGCTGCTCAACCGGCTCGGTCACCGTTGGATCCGCCAGAACCGGCTTGCATGGAACACCAATGGGCTGACGTCGTGGTCGGCGTCAAGGTCGTGGACACGCAACACGATGATGTCGTGGTCTCCCGCTCGCACTTGCTGCTCGATACTCGTCTCGATCCAACCGCTCGCACCCTCAAGCAACACGGCGCCGTCTCGGGTCGCGTTCCAGGATAGCTGGGCGAACCGGTCGGCCTGCTTGCCGGCCAGCTGTCTGCCGGCCCACTGGCTCGTCACCACAATGCGGCGGATACCTAATCAGGCGTCGACAGTAAGGTCGGCGAGCGCGACCGCGGCGTCCGCTAGCCGAGTCACCGATACTGCGGCACGGGATCGGATGATCGTCTTGATCGGCTCGACGACGTCCCACACATTGACGTTCATGCCAGCGACGACGCGGTCGTTCGAGAGCCAGAACGCGATGAACTCGCGGCCGGCGACGTCGCCGCGGAAAATGACTCGGTCGTAGCCGCCAGGCTCGACGAAGCCCACGTATTCCATCCCGAGGTCGTACTGGTCGGTATAGAAGTACGGCAACTCGTCGTACGAGACATCCTTTCCGAGCATCGACGAGGCAGCCGCTTTCGGTTGCTGTCGCGCGTTGGCCCAGTGCTCAACCCGGATCTGCCTGTCGAAGAACGGATGGAACGCGTTCGCTACGTCGCCCGCGGCGAAGATGTTGGGGTCGCTGGTCCGCAACGCGGCGTCGACGACGATGCCGTTGTCGACGTGAAGACCCGCGGCCTCGCCAAGTTGCACGTTGCGGGCAGCGCCGACCGCCACGAGCACCGCATCTGCCGCAATCGTCGTGCCGTCGGTCAGGCGCACGCCGGTCGCCGTCCCGTTCTCATTGAGGATCTCGGCGAGCAAGGCATTGAAGCGGAACTCCACCCCTTGTTCGAGGTGCAGCTCAGCAAAGACCTGTGCCACCTCGGGTCCGAGCACGCGCAGCAGCGGCAGTTCAGCAGTCTCAACGACAGTGACCGCAACGCCCGCGAGACGTGCCGCCGCGGTGACCTCCAAGCCAATCCAGCCGGCACCGATCACGACCAACCGCGAGATGGTGGCGAGGGTCGCTCGCAGCGCGTCGGAGTCGTCGAGCGTCCGGAGGTAGTGCACACCGCTGGCGTCCGCGCCGGGCACCCGCAGCTTGCGCGGGCTCGCCCCTGTTGTCAGCAAGAGCTTGTCGTAGCCGACCACCGACCCATCGGCTAGGTGGACGGCGTGCGCAGCACGGTCAAGCCCGGTAACGAACTGCCCAGACCGCAGGTCGACCTCATGCTCGGCCTACCAGTAGTGAGCGTGGGCGAAGACCTTCTCGCGCGGGGTCTTGCCTTGCAAGTAGTCCTTCGACAGCGGTGGCCGCTCGTAAGGCGCGTGGTGCTCGCCGTCGAGCAGGACCAACCGGCCGTCAAAACCCTGACTACGCAAGGCTTCCGCCGCCTTGGCGCCGGCGAGCCCGCCGCCGACGATCACGAATGTCTCGGACGTAACCACGGAGCCCGCTACTCCTCGCTGCTGGTTCTGTCGCCGAGCCACTTGAGCAGTTCGGGGTTGGTTGATGTCAGCCGCTGAAGCTCTTCACCACCGTCGCAGCGGCACAACGAGAGGGTTACCCACCCTTCGGCACGCGACACGACGCGCCAAGTCGCGCCGAACGTCTGCCAACGCTCAAGGACTTCGATCGGTCCGGGCTCAAACAGGACTGCATCGGCATCGACGGGCTTGCCCGGCTCCGCGGATGTAGTCACCCGTTCATGATGCCCGCCGTTCACCTAAAGGCAACCTGTATGCCATCCGTTGGCCCAGATGGGGGATTGCCCTACGGAATCCGTCGTGGATAGCATTCCCGTGGGCTCCGGACAAGAAGCCCTTTCGCGCCTCAATTCCCCGGCTATACAGCGAAGGTGGCGAACCGACGTGGCTCCAGCCCAGAGCACCGCACAACCGAATCCGTCGGCACCATTCAACGCCTGGCAGCGAGCGAACGCAGCACTTCGAGAGGCAGAACACCGGGATGCCTCGCACGCCGAACTCGTCCGGCTCGCTGAGCAAGTGATCCGCAGCCGGAACGCCCTCGTGCTGGATCGTCTTGAGGCCGGTTGGCAGCCTCACGACGACGTGCTGCAGCATCTGATCTCCGACGAAGAGTTGCTGCGCGAAAGGGACGACAGCAGCCACCAGGACATCAGCCACCAGGACATCACCGCGAGCGCCAACCTGTTGGCTCAGTAGACCGGGCGCCAGCCAAGAGCGGGCCCAAGCTTGGTGGCGATGTCGGTGAGGATCTGGACGTAGTCGTCGTGCTCGAAGTTGAACGGGAGAGCGAACGCAACTTCGTTGATCTGTTGGAAGGCCGCGTTGGAGTAGAACTGTTCGGCAATCTGATCCGATGGGCCAACGAGATCGAGTGCGAACATCAACCGGGCCGGCCCCTGCGGAGTTGACGTACGCGCCGTCCGGGCTTCCTTATAGTTCGAATATTTCTCGCGCTGGGCAGCCGACGCACTGTCAGTGGGAATGACCACCAGGCCCTGGGAAACGCGGGCTCGGTTACCGTCCGGGTGGTGGGCGCGGAATGTGTTGATGTGCAAGAGCTGCGTCGCGACGAAGTCCTCAGAATCCTCAGCCTTCGTCACGTTGCTGGTCAGGAAGTTCATCCGGTTCTCCCCCGCCCATTGCGCCGAACGCACGCTTCCGCCGCCGTACCACATGCGGCTCGCCAGACCCTGTGCGTGTGGTTGAACACGGTCCGAGTAGAGCTCGAATCCCTCATTCCCGCTGAAGGTACTGACTGGTTCGCCGCGCAACATGTCGAGCAGCCGCCGTACCCGCTCGTAGCTGAAGTCTTGCTGGTCGTAGGTCTGCGGGTACAGCGCTTCCTTCACGTAGTCCCAGTGGATCGGCGGACCGACGCTCACACCGGGGTTGAGGCGCCCTCCGGACAAGATGCCGACCGTGGCCAGGTCTTCGGCGAGTCGAAGCGGATTCTCCCAGCCGAGCGGAATCACGGCCGTACCCAAGCCGATTCGGCTGGTGCGCTGCGAGGCAGCAGCGAGAACCGCTACCGGCGAGGAGATGCCGTACTGGAAGTGCCGGTGGCGCACCCAAGCACTGTCAAACCCAAGTTGTTCCCCGAGCTCGATGATCTCCAGCGTGGTCTCATGCCCAGGACGTGGGTCGGCGCCATCGAAGAGGCCGATCGTGAGAAAGCCCAACTTCTGCAATGGCTCGGATGACAGCGGCACGACTCGATTCTCACACGCCGATAAACTAGCCAGCCAACGGCGGAGGAGTCCGAACAAGGAGGAATCGGATTTCGCGCCGATGCGCGAACCCGATCGACTCGTAGAGACGGATCGCGTTTGCGTTCGTCACCGCCGCATGCAGGAACGCAGATTCGCCCCGGTCGCGAATGCCAGCCGCTACGTGACGTATGAGACGCGTACCGAGCCCTAGCCCGCGATAGGCCGCGTCGGTGCATACGGCACTGATCTCGGTCCATCCAGAGGGGTGCATCCGTTCGCCGGCCATCGCAATGAGAGTGCCATCTCGGCGGATGCCGAAATAGTCGCCGAGCTCGATCGTCCGCGGCAAGAACGGTCCCGGCCTGGTACGCGTGATCAACTCGAGAATGTCCGGCACATCGGCGTGGTCGAGCCGAACGGCCTCGTCGTCTGTCTCTGCGCGCAGCAAGGTGCCGACAAGTTGCACTCCGTGCACAGACTCCACGATCTCCCAGCCATCTGGGGCCTCCGAGACGCCAGGCAGAACGGCGACGGCACCTGGTCCGAACAGCTTGGCGAGATCCAGCCAACTCTCGGGGTCGGCGGCGTCGGCGAGAGCGGCGAATGGCGCGATCTCAGACGGATAGCGAGCGGCACCGTCGTTCCGCTCAGCGATATGCGCGTGAGCTCCGGTCAACGACGCCCAGACGGGCTGGTCGAGCAGCCTCTCGTCGGTGGTCATGATCACCAATTCAACCGCCGGGCTCGCATGGCGCAACTGGATAAGGTCTCGATAGCTATTTGATCGAGCCCGCGGTCAGGCCGTTGATCACTCTTCGCTCGATGAGTGCGAACAAGATGATAACCGGGATCGTGGCCACGACGGACGCCGCGAAAAGGTGCTGCCACTCAATGCTGTAAGCACCAATGAAGCCGTTGATCGCGACCGTCAGCGGCATCCGGCTCGGAGTCTGCGTCAGCGTCAGCGCAACGATGAACTCGTTCCATGCGGCGATAAAGGTGAAGATCAACGCCGTCACCACTCCAGGCATCGCGAGCGGCAACGTCACTCGGAACAAGGCGCCAAGCCTGCCGGTGCCCTCGACCATCGCCGCCTCTTCGAGTTCACGCGGAATCGACGAGATGTAGGCGTTGAGGATCCAGATCGCGAAAGCCAGATTGAAGCCCGCATTGACCAAGATCAACGACCACACGGTGTTCAGCAGGTGGAAGCTGAAGAACTCCCGGTAGATACCAACCAGCATCGCCGTCGGTTGGAACATCTGAGTCACCAGAACCAGCAGCAGGAACGCCAACCGACCGCGGAACCTGTGCCGCGCCGTGTAGTACGCGGCAGGAAGTGCCACCAACAAGACCAGCACGGTGGCCCCGCCAGCGACCGTCAGTGTGACCCTGAGATTCTGGCCAAGCCCGGTCTTCCAAAGGCTGGTAAAGCTGGAGAACGTGTAGTGATGCGGCAGAATGCTCGTCGACTGCAGCTCGCTTTGCGGCCGCAAAGCGGTCACGATCATGTCGAGATACGGAAAGACGAACACAAACGCGATGAGGTAGGCCGCCGTGACGATCACGATGGTCTTCCAGGTAGGACGCCCCTCCCCTGCACGCTTTTTTCTGCGAGCCGGCGGCGTAGCGAGCGCGAACGACGGTGTAGCGATGGCCGACATCTATTCGACCTCCGACTTCCACCGACTGAAGCGCAAGAACAGGCCGACGATCACGATGATGAGCCCGAAGTTGACGACCGACATCGCCGCCGATTCCCCCAGGTCGGAACCCTTCAGGATGTACATGTAGACCGTTGTCGTCGTCGTGGTGTAACCCGGTTGGCCGTGGGTCATCGCCCAGATGATCGGAAACGAGTTGAACACGTTCATCACGTTGATCAGCGTCGCGACGGTCAGTGCGGGTCGCAGCAGCGGCATCGTGATCGACCGGTACGTGTGCCACTTGCTGGCACCGTCGACACGGGCCGCTTCGTAGACCTCCCCGGGAATTGTCGAGAGTCCGGCCAAGATCGTGTACGTCGTGAATGGCAAGGACACGAACACCGCGACGAACATCAGCCACGGCATCGCCGACTTCGCCTGCCCGAGCGGGTCGGCAGCTGATCCGTTGAGGTTGGGCAAGAGGCCGAGGTGATGCTTCAGGATGTCGATCAGGCCATAGCCCGGCGTGAGCATCCACTTGAAGACGATTGCCGTCATGAGGACCGATGCGGCCCAAGGCGCGATCAATGCCCAGCGCGTGATCCGGCGACCGGGAAACGATTGGTTGAACAGCTGCGCGAGGGCGAGGGAGACCAGCATCGTTACCGTGACGACGACGATCACCCAGACGATGGTGCGCTCGACCACGCCTTTGAATGCGAGCTCGTGGAACAGGTGCCTGAAGTTGTTCCAGCCTGCCCCGCCATTGATCTCGCCGAAGCTGCTGACCTTCTGCATCGACGTCCGGATCATCACGACGACCGGCCAGACAACGACCAGGCCGATGAGCGCGGTCGCCGGGCCGATCCACACCAACGGGGCGAGGACGCGGGCAGTTCGCTGCCGCCTACTGACTTTGCGTCGGCCCGTCGGACCCGAACGCTGCGCCGGTCCGGCCGCAGGCTGCGCGACCGTGGCGTCTGACATCGGAGCTCTCCCTACCGGTTGTACAAGTGCCCGGCACCAGGCGAGATCGCCTGGCGCCGGGACACTTGGCCCTACTAGTTCAAGCCTTACCAGTTCAAGCAGAGCGACCCGAGTGTTTCAGGAGGTCGCATCATTTCGTGGCGACCGCCTGCAGCGCATCGAGGACCGTCTTCGGGTCACCCGTCAACGCAGTGCCGATCGTCTGCTTCATCGCAGTGTTCACAGCCGGCCATGCAGGGTTGCTCGTCGGGTAGAACGTCGCCGTGGGGAGCGCGGCGAGGAACGGCTTGAAGTCGGCGTTCGACGAGAGAGCAGCTGTTGCGCTCGTCGTCACCGGAAGCAAATCGTAAAGGTTGTCGAACGCCTCCTGGTACTTGTCCTGCAGCGCAAAGTCGAGGAACGCCTTGATCTGCTGCTGGTGCTGACCGTTTGTCTTGAACGCCCAAAGCCAGTCACACACGCCGAGCGTTGTGGTGAGAGCGCCGTCCTTGCCCGCGATGGGAGCGACACCGTAGTTGACCTTGCCCTTGACCTGCGGCAAGAAACCGGGCGAGCCGTTCACCATGCCAACCTTGCCTGCAGCAAAGTCAGCCCACGAGCCCTTCGTGCGATCGACCGTACCGGGGTTCGGCTCGGTGTCTCCGGCCTTGACGAGGCTCTGCAAGAAGCTGAACGTGTCGACGTCCGGCTGGCTGTTCAACGCGAACTTGCCGCTGGAGTCGACGAAACCGCCACCGCCGCCGAGTTCCCACAGCAGTGTCTCGGCCTGCGCCTCTTCAGAGCCGAGTGGCAACCCGAAGGGCTCGGGCACGCCAGAGGCCTTGAGCTTGTCGGCGTCCGCCTTCAAGTCGGCCCACGTCGCGGGCGGGCTCGAGATGCCGGCCTTGGTGAACAGGTCCTTGTTGTAGAAAAGTGCACGGGCACTTGAGGTGTAGGGGATCCCGTACTCGACCCCGTTGACCTTGCCCTGGTCGGCGAAACCCTTCAACAGGTTCGCCTGAGTTTCGGGCGACAGGATCTGGCTGGTCGGATAGACCTTGTCGGTCACACCTGCGTAGTCGGCACTACCCTGCGCGATGTCGGGCTCCTGGCCGTTTTGCACCATGGTCGCGATGTTGTTGTCGACGTCGTTCCAGTTGATCACTTGAACGTTGACCTTGATCTGCGGGTACACCTTGTTGAAGTCAGTGACGATGCCCTGCCAGAACGTCTGGCCGCTGTTGGCCGCAGTCGGGCCGTTTCCGTAGTCGGCGGCGACAAGCTTGAGCGTCGCTGCAGGGATGCTGGACGGAGCAGCGGAGCCAGCCGGGGCCGACGCCGCGGCAGTCGTCGAGCCCGAAGACGGCGCGGTCGAGCTCGGCGACGTGGCTGCAGACTTCTTGCTTGACGAGCACGCGCTGAGCGCCAGCGCTGCGACCAGACCGATCGTCAGTGGAGCGACGAGTTGCCGCTTCATGTGCATACCGCTTTCTCGAGTGCCAGGGGCCAGGGGTTACGTCTGGCTTTTGTGCTCGATTCTGGACTAGACCAATCCGACCTGTCCAGTGGTCTGGACCAATCATTCCGAAATGCTGGACACCGAGATTGGTCTAGTCCACAATCGGGCAATCCAGTCGCCGCTGAAAGGATCCGGGTGAGCATCATCTCCGCCCCGCGGCTCTTGGTCGACGGATCTCTGCGCGGCCCGGGTGGCGTCGTCATCGACGGCGGTCGCATCGTCGACATCATCGAAGGCAGGCCTGCGCCGGCACCCGATCACGTCGCATTCGACGGCGGCATCTTGTCGCCCGGTCTGATAGATCTCCAGATCAACGGGTGCCTTGGCGTCGACTTCGTGCAGGCGACCGACGACGAGTGGCAGCGGCTCTCATTGGCCTTGCCCGGCTTCGGCGTCACCGCATTCCAGCCGACCTACATCACCAACCCGATCCCCGCACTCGTCGCTGGCTTGCGCCGCTTCGCCGCTGTCCGGCCACGACTAATGGCGGACGGCGGGGCGCGTGCGCTCGGCGTGCATCTCGAAGGTCCGTTCCTGTCACCCGCGAGACCAGGCGTGCACGACGTCCGCTACTTGCTCGAACCAAATGCCGACAACCTCGATGCCCTGCTGGCCGACTCACTCGCGACCGCACAGATCACCATGCTGACCCTGGCCCCCGAACTTCCTTACGCACTTGAGGCGATCCGTCGACTGGCCGCTGCCGGCATCGTGGTGTCCGTCGGCCACTCCGATGCGACGGGCGCGCAAGTGCACGACGCGATCGTTGCGGGCGCCCGCATGGTCACCCACATCTTCAATGCGCAACGCGGCTTCGATCATCGCGAACCCGGTGTGGCGGGCCAGGCACTGTACGAAGAGGCAGTGACCATCGGCTTGATCGCCGACTTCGAACACGTCTCTCCCGAAGCATGCGCAATCACGATGAATGCGGCACCGGGCCGGGTCGCCCTGGTCACCGATGCGGTCGCTGCCGCCGGTATGCCGCCGGGTATCTACGAACTCGGCGGGCAGCAGATCGCGGTGTCGGTTGACGAGCCGGTCGCGCGCAATCTCGACGGCACAGTGGCGGGCGCCGCCACCTTCCTCGATCAGGCGGTGCGCAATCTGGTCGGGTTTGGTCGTGATATTGCCGAGGTGCTCATCGCCGCCTCGACCGTGCCCGCCGACGCGCTGAATCGCCGCGACCTCGGCAGACTTGCACCCGGCGCGTTGGCCGACATCGTGTGGTGGAGCGACGACCTGCAGCCACACCGCGCCTGGGTCGACGGCGTGGAAATTGACGACAACAAAGTCGCCGCTTCGACTATGTCTCGTTAACCAGGTCTCGGCCGTCGAAGGTCGAAGAGGTATTCCGCTTCCTAGCCCGCCGGTGGGTTTACGGGAACGACGCGACGTCGACCGGCAGGATGAGCCCGGGGTTGGTTGACGTAACGGGGCCGCCGACACCATCGATGATGGAGGTGAGGCCTCCAGAGCCGCCGATCCAGACCCCGAATGTGTTGGTGAATCGCACTCCTGGTGTCTTCGGAGCTTCGAATGCCTCGGCGTCATAGATGGTCGCGGGAGTTTGGGTAAAGACGACGTAGCTACCCATCCCAAGCCCGGTGAACGTCTTGACGTTTGGAGCTACGTCAAACGCCGGGTAACCGTTCTGCGTTCGTGTCGCCATCCAGGCCGACTGCGTCGGCGGGTCGTAGGGCAACTCGTTCTGGAAGAACGTGACGTTGCCGCCTTGGCCGGACCAGATGACTTCGTTCTTCTGGAAATGCTCAACCGCGAGTCCGTACGCCGTCACGTTGTCGGCACTGACAACGACGCCGGTTGCTGCGGTATTCGTCGTCCAGCCCACGGTGCCGGGGTTGCCGTGGTCAGCGCGCCACGCCCACACGTCGTCGATGATCGAGTTCGGTGCAAGGTCGAGGAAGCTCACGTCGGCCTTTCCGAGCTGAGCTCCACCGATAGCGAACGAGACATCGGAAACGAGGTCGGGATCGCTGGCCGCACCGCGGCCACCGGAGCCGAGTGAGAGCAGCACCGGAGAGTCGGCCGCACCGGCGTCAATGATGAGACCAGAGATCTTCACGCCGTTGTTCGGTAGCGCGACCAGTGCGGCATTGCCTCGCTGCGGGATAAGCGTGGCGAATCCGAGCCCGAGCACAACGGTGTCCGGACGGCTCACCACGATCGGGCCGGCCAGGTTGTAGATGCCCGGCTCAAGAATCAGGTTCTGACCAAGCGCCAGCGCCAGGTCGATCTGAACGACGGGCGTCGTCGGGTTGGCAACGAAGAACCGGTTGAGCGGAAGCGAGGAACCGGCTTCAGTGCCGCTCGACCACGACGTGCCTGACGAGTTGTGCCGCACCGAAGGCACAAAGGCCTGCCAGCGCCCCTTGGCGTCCTGGTAGAGGAAGGGCGACTCCTCGGTCACCGGGTTCGTGGCCTGCACGGTGTTCTGCGCGCACTGCCCGCTGAACTCCGGCGTGATCGTCGCGCCGGTCACGCCGGCGTAGACCATGTTCCACAAGCCGCCGTTGTCCGCACCGCAGCCGTTTGCGCCCTCGATCGTGCTATTCCGGGTGATGTACTGCTGCTGGCCATAGAAATCGAGGTCACCGTTGATCACGCTGTCGGCGATGAAACCGCCGCTGGCGTCGTCCCGTGAAGGATTGCTGCTCGAACCTTGAGCGCAGTAGTCCTGGAAAACCACGCTGCCGTTGATGATCGCTCGCCTGATCGGTGCAGCTTGCGACACCGACCACGCCTCTTCACTGTTGGTGCAGTACGGGCCGTAAGGGTCGACAACAGGAGGCGCGTAGTTCGGTGGGCCAGGGGTGTCGTCGTTGGTGACAGTGTTGAGTGTCAGGTTCGAAAGCGACCGCCAGAAGTTCGTGGTCGAGTTGCACCAGAACTGCGTGACCGGCGGGTTGCCGTTCGGCCGGTTTCCGCAGTCGTTAGCGAACGATTCGATGAGGCCGTTGATCGTCGTCCCACTCGGCAGATAACCCAGGCCCGCGACCTCGGTGTAATACCCGACCTGGAAGATCAGCGGATCGCTCGTGCTGCCGTAGGTGCCTGGCTCGAAGAAGATCGCATACCGGCCGGTGTCGAACTGCGAGGTGATCGGCACCTGCACCGTCGAGATCGCATCAAGGTCGGCCTGAATGGCCGTCTGCGCCATCGTGTCGTTGAAGACACACACGTTGGGCCCAAAGGTTGCACTGCTTGCGTCCGGACAAAGCGACGGGACCGCGGTCGGCGTCGGAGTCGGAATCGCTAGCGCCGCGCTGACAGGCGCAACGCCAAGTCCCGCACCCACGACCAGAACGGCTGCAAGAAGCGGAAGGCGCGGCACGCGGCCGCGCGCCCTGTTAGCCGTTGACGGGTTCGTCGTCGTGGAGGGCATGAGTGCGCCTGCCTTTCGCC
The DNA here is from genome assembly GCA_036510735.1 of Acidothermaceae bacterium. Classification (GTDB taxonomy): domain Bacteria; phylum Actinomycetota; class Actinomycetes; order Acidothermales; family Acidothermaceae; genus PALSA-607. The sequence goes on from DATCDK010000084.1 coordinate 34,093, forward strand.
GAGTCGCGACCGCCGGAAACGCTTCCGGCGCTCGGAGACTATGCGCCGGAAGCGTTTCCGTCCAGACCTCCGCCGGGTGTAATTCGACGAATTCAGGCGACCGGTTGGGCGATGACGCGCAGCTAGTGCCAGGCCGAGCCGGGGCCCTAGCGACCGACGGGACGCCGTATCGGGCGGCCGGCTGGCACCGGGCCTGATGAGTCGCGAACCGTGAGCGTGCCGGGCAAGAGCCGCGGTGGAAACTGGAACGGAGCCTGCCCGGTGGAGGGATCGCTGGCAGGGATTTCGTAGTCCATGAACTGGGACAACATCGCAACCGCCGCCCGGCCCATACCGAGATAATCCTGTCTCACTGTCGTGAGCGACGGCCGCACAAGTGCGGCAATCTCGACGTCGTCGTACCCGACGATCGAGATGTCGCCGGGGACGTCGAGGCCCGCGTCGATAGCCACGTGCATCGCGCCTACGGCCATCTCATCACCCGCGACGAAGACGGCTGTCGGCGCGACATCGAGGCTGAGCAATCGGCGCATGCACTCAAGGCCAGACGGCAAGAAGAAATCGCCCTCTTGGATGTATTCGGCCGGCACGTCGAGACCAAGGGCCGCCATCGTTTCTTGAAAGCCATCAACTCGTTCGGCACCTGGCAACATCCACAGTGGGCCGCTGATCATCGCAATGCGGCGATGTCCTAACTCATACAGGTGGTTGACGGCCGCGGCTGCGCCACCGTGGTTGTCCGAACTCACGTAACTGCTGCGCGGGCCGAACACTGGCAGGTCGAGGCCAACGCATGGCCGACCGGAAGCGACCAAAGCGTCGACGGCGACGTGCTCATTGATCGCCATCAACGCGACGCCGTCGAGGCTGTGCTGCACAACGGCTCTGATGAACTTGTCGGGAGTGTGATCGTCAATCTGGGGCGACAGCAGCATCAGGTGGTAGCCCGTTTCGGCGAGCGCCATTTTGAGCCCAACGAGAAGGTCCTGCAGGAACGGCTGCCGACCGTGGGTCTCGACGTAACTGCTGTCCCAGATCAGTCCGATGGTGTCGGACCGGCGCCGAGCAAGTGTGCGAGCCTGCTGATTGGGCTGATAGCCAAGCCTTCGCGCAGTCTCGGTGACATGGGCCCGGGTGGCTTCGCTGACCTCCGGCCGACCGTTGAGCGCACGAGACACTGTCGCTGCCGAGACGCCGCTCGATCGGGCGACTGCGCGGAGGTCGACCACTGGTTCCAGACCTCGTGCCGGATCGCGGCTGCTGCGGTCCGGTCTGTCCTGGCCTGGTGCCATGGCCGGTAGCGTAACCCGCACGGCAGCCGGGAATCAGCGACCACACGCGTATCCCTGCTCGCCCCTGGCATTTGCGGCCGCCTTCAGCCACCCACCATCGCGCGCTACCGCGCTGACTCGACCGAGCGACCAGCCGCCGACCGTGGCGATGTCATGGCCGCGCCGGCCGAGCTCCGCAATGGTGGCTGCGCCGTAACGATCCTCGATCACGACGCGTCCCGGCTCTGCAATTCGCGGGTAGAAGGAGCTGCGTGTGTGAAGCGAGTGGAAGTCCGGCGAATCGATCGACCGCTGCAGATTGGCCTGTCGCCCATGGACGACGTTGAGGAAGAAGTGGAGGGACCACTGGTCCTGCATGTCACCACCCGGGGTTCCAAAACCGAGATACGGCTTGCCATTGCGCAATGCGATCGACGGAGAGAGCGTGGTCCGCGGCCGCGCTCCGGGCCGCAAGCTGTCCGGCAGCCCGTCCTCAAGCCAGAACATCTGGCCGCGATTGTTCAGGCAGAACCCCAGGCTCGGAATGGTGGGTGAGCTCTGTAGCCAGCCGCCGCTGGGCGTTGCGGAAATCATCAGACCTCCGCGGTCGACGACGTCGAGATGGCAGGTGTCGCCGTCGGTGGCGGTTGTCGGCTCGCCGACGCCGGCCGATGAACCTCCTGGGGCCGCGGATGTGACTTCCACTTTTTGCGTCGCGGGAGATCGACCACCAGGAGATCCCGGTCGCTGCTCGTAACTTGCCTGCGCGCCAATGAGTTTCGCGCGGTCGCGGTTGTACGTGGGTGCGAGGAGTTCGATCATCGGTACGTCAGTGAATCGCGGGTCTCCGTACCATGCCTCGCGGTCGGCGAACGCGAGCTTGCTTGCCTCGACGATCGTGTGCACCCAATCCGCGGACAGATGTTCGGTGCTCGCGAGATCGGTGTGAGCCAACAGCGCGAGCTGCTGCAGAAAGACGGGACCCTGACACCAAGGGCCGGGCTTACACACCGTGTACTCGCCGTAGTCGAACGTCACCGCGCTTTCGACCGACGGCTCCCAGACTGCCATGTCATCGGCGGTGAGCAGCCCGCGGTGAGTGCGGCCTGAGGTATCGAAAATGTCGCTCGCGGCACAGAAACGTTCGATCTCCTCGGCGACGAACCCGCGGTACCACACGTCTCGCGCCGCTTCGAACTGAGCTGCGCGGTCCGACGTCCGCGCTTCGGCTTCTTCGACGATCCGCCGATAGGTCGCCGCAATCGCTGGACGGCGCAAGCGCTCGCCTGCCTGCGGAACTTGGTTACCTACCATCCACGTCGCGGTGGAGGTAGGCCAATGATTGCGAAAGAGGTCGGCTACCGAGTTGATCGTGCTTGCGACATTGGCTAGCAGCGGATGGCCATTCTCGGCGAGGGAGACAGCAGGCTCCAGGATGTCGCGCAGGCTCCAGCTGCCATAACGTTCGACTAGCAGCATCCACGCTCCGAATGCGCCCGGCACGACCGCCGGCAGCAAACCTGTCCCCGGCACCAGGTCGAGACCTAGCTCAGCAAAGTGTGCGGTCGTCGCGGCTTGTGGTGCGACACCCTGACCGCAAATTACGTCGACCTCCCCCGCGCCGTCGACCGACACCATGATCGGTACTTCTCCCCCGGGCCCGTTCAGATGCGGTTCGACGATCTGAAGGACGAACGCCGCAGCTGCAGCCGCATCAGCGGCGTTGCCGCCGCGCTCCAGAACTGACATGCCGGTGGCTGATGCCAGCCAGTGCGTACTCGCAACCATGCCGAAGTCGCCGACAAGTTCGGGCCGCGTCGTCATCATGGGAAACTCCGATCGGTGCCGGTGGCCGGTTCCGCCGCTTCCTGAAAGCAACGCGCAACTTGATCGCGCGGGACGCCCGCAACGAGCAACAGCCGAAGCAAGATGCGCGCTTTCGTGGCACTGAGTGCAACCGCCGATATCAATCCTCGCGCGAGCAGATCAGTTTCGGAGCCGGCGTATCCGTAGCTGTGACGCAGCAGTTCACCGCCCGCCGTGCGCGAAGCGAGAACCGTCGGGAGCTGTCCTGCGACCCGTTCGATGGCCGGAACCATCCAACTCGGAACATGCCCGCCGCCGATTGCTGCAAGGACGAGCCCGTCATACCCCAGCTCGGCCACCGCACCGACGAGCGCATCGTCGTCGTCGAAACCGACTGTCACTAGCGCGACCCGGGCATCGTCGGCGTCCCGTGGCACGTCGATCGTGATGCGCCCCGCAGGCTTCCTGAGCATGCGCACCCGACCCTCGGTGAGATAGCCAACCGGTCCGACAAGTGGCGACGCAAAGGCGGCAATCGAGCTGGTATGCATCTTGCGCACGTCAGTAGCACTGTGAATCTCGTCGTTCAGGACGACGAGCACACCTGCGCCGCGAGCGTCGGAGCAAGCGGCGACGCGGACGGCAGCCATGAGGTTCGCCGGCCCATCTGGGCTGAGCGCATCCGAACTGCGCATCGCTGCGGTGAACACCACAGGCTCGTCAAACGACGTCAGTAGCTCGAAGGCATAAGCGGTTTCCTCGAGTGTGTCCGTTCCCTGCGTCACGACAACGCCTTGCGTGCCGGACGAGATCGCTCGAGCAACCTGGTCGCGGAGTTCGAACAAGTGGTGAAGGCGCAGGTCGCCCGAGGGCACCATGGCCACGGTGAATACGTCGACGTCGGCGACCGCCGTCACTCCGGGCACGGTGTTGAGCAACTCGGCTCCGCTGAGACCCACGACCGCGGCGCCGCCGGGATCAGCAGAGCTCGCAATCGTTCCCCCGAGTGCGAAGACGGCGACCTTGGCAGGCACGGTCAGCGGGCCGGACGGTTGTCGATGATGCGCTTCATCTTTCCGACCGATCGTTCGACCGTGTTTGGGCTGACCACATGAACGCCGATCGTGACGCCGATCGAGTTCTTGACCGATCTCTCGAGCAGTAACCCCGCTTCAACTGCGGCGTCCGGCGCGACGGCGTCGCGATGTTCTACAACGACGGTCAGTGAATCCACATTGCCTAATCGGTCGAGAACGCACTGGAAGTGTGGCGACAGCTGCGGAGTGGCCAAAATCAGCTCCTCGATCTGGGTGGGGAAAAGGTTGACTCCCCTGAGGATCATCATGTCGTCGGTGCGGCCGGCAATCTTCTGAATCCGCCGCATGGTCCGAGCCGAACCCGGCAACAGCCGGGTCAGGTCCCCGGTGCGGTAGCGGATCGTGGGCATCGCCTGCTTCGTCAACGACGTAAAAACGAGCTCACCCTCAGTTCCTTCGAGCAGCACCTCACCCGTGACCGGATCGACGATCTCCGGATAGAAATGGTCTTCCCAGACGGTCAGGCCGTCTTTCGTCTCAACACACTCGTTCGCGACCCCAGGGCCGATCACCTCGGAGAGCCCGTAGATATCGACGGCGTGCATGTCAAGACGGCTCTCCAGCTCAACGCGCAGGTCGTTGCTCCAGGGCTCGGCGCCAAAGATCCCCACTTTGAGCGAGCATGATGTCGGGTCGATGCCCTGGCGTTCCATCTCCTCAACGATCGAGAGCATGTACGAAGGCGTGACCATAATGATGTCCGGCTTGAAGTCGTTGATGAGCTGCACCTGGCGCTCGGTCATCCCGCCGGAGACCGGGACCACAGTGCAACCGACCTTCTCCGCCCCGTAATGCGCGCCGAGACCGCCAGTGAAAAGGCCGTAACCGTAGGCATTGTGCAGGATATGACCAGGCCGACCACCTGACGCGCGGATGCTCCGTGCCATCACGGTGGCCCACATGTCGAGATCGTCTTTGGTGTAACCAACGACCGTCGGTTTGCCCGTGGTGCCAGAAGATGCGTGGATTCGCGCGACCTGCTCGCGTGGCACTGCGAACATGCCGAACGGATAGTTGGCACGTAAGTCTGCCTTCGAGCTGAACGGCAGCTTGCTCAGATCGTCCAGGCCTCGAATGTCGTCAGGATGCACACCAGCTGCGTCGAAGCTCTTCCGGTAGTGCGGCACGTTCTCGTATGCATGCCGGACAGACCATCGCAAGCGCTCCTCTTGCAGGCCGCGCAGCTCGTCGACGGAGGCGGTTTCGATCGGCTCGAGGTCCCCCGGCCGAGGGCTGAGATCTTCCATCGTCACTCGTCCGAAGGGTCTTGACCGACGGCGGGATTCGTTCGTCCTGTCGCTCGACTGCGGCCACGGAACTCAGCAATGACGACGCCATCCGCCGCGCGTCTCACCGTCACGTCATAGAGCCCGGAACGCCCTCGCAAGGCGGTCTCGGAGGCCTCAGCGATGAGCTCGTCATCCAGCCGCCCAGCCTCCAAGAAACTCACGTCGAAACCGGACGCGACGGTGACCCTCCCCCGCGAGTTGCACGCGATAGCGAAGGCGGTGTCCGCGAGCGAAGCTATTAACCCGCCGTGGCACAGTTCCCAGCCGTTGATCATGTCGGCACGCACGCGCATCGAGACCAGAGCGGTTCCGGGACCAACGGAGATGATCTCGATGCCAAGCATCCTGCTGGCAGCATCGCCGGCCCACATCGCTTCGGTGCTGAGTCGAGCTACCTCCGCCTCGCTCATGGCCAACTCCCTCCGCGCACCAGACTGTTAATGCCACCGCGCACGTGCTCGGCAAACACCGGGTCGTGATACGCCTCGATCGCGTGCCCGAGCGCCGTGTACCAGGAGTGCCCATCGCCGTACCGTCCGCACCACGCGATCGGATGGTCACTGCCCATCTCGCCACCGGTGTAGGTCGCCTCGTCGACCGTGGCCAGCACCCGTACCCGGCCCCGCGGGTTCGCGCGGAAGTTGTACCACTCGTCGTCCCATTGCCATGTCGGTTCTAGGTGACAGGTCGACGGATGGTCGCGATCTTCGACGCTGATCCTGGCGCGCTGCGGCTTGGGGTGGTTGTCCAACCGCGCGCCGATGATGGCCTCGAAGGCAGGCCAGTCATATTCGGACGCCGTGGCGCTGTGGATTCCGGCGAACGCTCCGCCGGCTTTGAGCCAGCCTTCGAACGCGTCGCGTTGCGGTTCGGTGAGGATCGCGCCGCAGGTCGCCAGCCAGATGACGAGGTCGTAACGCTTGAGGTTCGCTTGCTCGAATGCGGTGGGGTCTTCGTGCGCATCGACGCCGAAACCGTCTTCTGCGCCGATGGCCTGGACCATCGCAACCCCAGCCGGGATCGAGTCGTGGCGGTAGTCAGTGGTGCGAGTGAAGAGCAGCAGCCGCGGCCTCATGACCAGGGAGCGTATTCGCCCTTAATCGACAGGGTCGCAGGCGCGGGACCCGGCGGCGAGGAACGCGGTCCCGAACAACAACTCGGTCCAGGAGAAGTCGTCCAGTTCTTCCTGCATGGCTACCCGAATCGCCTCCCAGGGGCGGCGCGCGATCCACTCATCTATGGATGCGAAAGGCCGCACTGCTGCCGTTCCAACTTGTGCGAGCCGTCGAGGCACGCCTGCGGGAACCTTGAGATCGAGCACGACCCAGCGTCCGCCTTCGGAGAGGGCGGCGGCGCCGTGGGTGATGACCGCTGCGCAGTCGGGCACCTGTGTCAGTGCGTACGTAGAGAGGATCGCGTCGACCCCAGTTGGGAACTCGAAGTCGACCGCGTCGGATTGCGCGAGGCTGACATTGCTCCAGCCGTTCGTCGCGATCCGATCGTAAGCACGGTCGAGCATCGCGTCGGTCAGATCGACGCCGACGATCCGGCCGGCGGGACCGATCAGCTTCTCGATGAGCGAGAAATTCAGACCGGTGCCGCATGCGACGTCGATCACGGTGTCACCTGGGCGAAGCCGGAGTGCTTCTACGGCCCGGAGGCGTTGCCCACGCTGGGGGTAACCGGGCGCGGGGTAGAGCCGCGAGGTGATGTCGTAGTGCTTCGCCTTCTTGCGGTAGGTCTCGATCAGGTGCTCTTGCGTACGGTCGATCTGGCTCACGGTGTGCTCGCCGACACATCAGACTCGACCGCCGACTTGATCAAAACCATCTCGAGATCGCTGACGCGTTGAACTCTGCGTTTGAAAGCGCCGGCGGGTATCGCGCGCATAAGTCCCGCGAAGTCGACCTCAACCCACATCATCGTGTCGGTCTGCTGATCGTCGACCGGCTCGAGTTCCATTCCCCAACGCCCCGCTGAAGTACCCAGTGGCCCGGCGAACGCCATGTGGCGGGGCGCCTCGACAACGGTCACCCGCTGGCTCCGACTGCGAGACAACCCAAACAGCCCCTTCGCCCGCTGATCCAGCTGCGCGCCAAGCTGAAACGGACCTCCTCCACGCACCCGGCATTCGAGAACAGTCGGCGCCCACTCCGACCAGCGTCGGACGTCGCACATATACGCCCACACCTCTTCGACCGGGCTGGCGATTGCTAAGCGGCTCTCGGTTCGAAATGTCATCGGGCGGCCCTCGTGTTAAGTGCAACTGTGTTGATTCCAATGGAGGTCTCGACCAGGTCAGCGCCCCATCGCGCCTTCGCTGCCAAGTAGTCCGCATTCGCGTCGGACAAGTGCACATGCGTCGGTACCTGCGCGGTGATGGTCACCCCGAGCGCACTGAGCTGTGCGGCCTTATCCGGGTTACTGCTGAGCAGCACCACAGTTGGCACTGCGAGGGCGCCCAGCATCTGGGCAGCTACCGTGTAGTCGCGCTCGTCGGCGCCGTGTCCGAGAGCGATGTTCGCTTCGTACGTATCGAGGCCCGCGTCCTGAAGCACATACGCATCCAGCTTGGCGTAGAGACCGATCCCGCGCCCTTCCTGCCGAAGGTAGAGCAAGTAGCCGCCGGCGTCGGCGATCCGCTCCACCGCCTCGCGCAGTTGCGGCCCGCAGTCGCATCGTTGGCTGCCGAAGACGTCGCCAGTGAGGCACTCGCTGTGCGGCCGGACGAGGGGCACTGTCGCCGCGCCCGTGTCGACCGTGCATGCCCGCGCCCTGGCGCCGAGGCCTAGCGCCAGATGCTCTCGTCCGTCGACCAGCTCGTTGAAGGTGAAGACACGCGCGGGCGTGGTGTACCCATCGGCGAACCGCAGCGGCATCGTCACCTGCGTACGGATCGTTGCCTTGGGCGGAGATAAGTGCACCAGACCTCCTCGATGTCAGTCCGCGCGAAAACGCGACGAAAGTGCATAACGCAGCAGCACCACGTCGCCGATTTGCCGTACTTCGGCCAGCGTTGCCCGGCGACGCGAATTCCATGGGAACAGCCCGTCACTCACGAACCGCCGAGCCCGCGAGTCACCGACAAAGAACGGTGCCACGACGAGATGCAGTTCGTCGGCGAGGTCGGCAGTGAGGAACTGCGTATGAACCGTGCCACCGCCCTCAACCATCAACCGCTGGACGCCGCGCGCGTACAGGTCCTCGCTGATCGTGTGCATGTCCACCGGCTCACCGCCGTCAACGATGGTTGCCACCGCGCCGAGCCGGGCTCGGGCGTGGTCCACCGTCGCACTCGCGCAATAGACCACCTTTTCGATGTCACCGGTGGCGAAGAAGTCAGCGTACGGGTCGAGCTGCCCATGCCCGGTGACTGTGACCTTCATCGGAGTGGGCGCCTGCCCGCGAGCGAGCCGCTCATCCTGCCGTGCCTGTGATCGAATCAGGAGTCGTGGGTTGTCGTTGCGGACGGTTTCCGCGCCGACGAGGATCGCGTCGCACATGGCGCGCACGGCGTCGACCCGGTCGAAATCAGCGTCGTTGGACAGCTGGAGCGGTTTCATGTTCGCGCTACCGAGGTAGCCGTCGATCGACATGCCGCAACTCAGCAGGGTGTAGGGACGATCAGCCACCGATGCCGCCTCCTCCGGGGGCCTGCCTGACGCCGACCCCGTGGCTACGCCTCTGAGAGTTCCCTGTGAATACATACGCACGCATGGCGGGTCCAGTTCAACGGTCACGCGGCGGTTCGTGCGGCACAGCCAGCAGGTCGTGATGGTGCACGGTCACCCGCAGGCGCCCGGCGGTCGCATCGGCGAGCCGCTGCCCGACGTAGGTATGCGTCGCGGCGGTGAGTTCGGGTCGCTGCTCACAGGCAGCACCGACCCAGCCCTTGAACCATTCGGTCATGAGGGCCGCATCGCTGGCGCCGAGCCGCCAGGGGCTTGGCGCAACGACCACGTCCGCACCCAATCTCGCGAACATGTCGGCTGCCGCGCCCACGGCGTCCGGGCCGAGCAGCTGGTCATCATCTCCACCCCGCCGTTGGTGGTCGTTGAAAGCCGACGCAATCACGTCATCCAGTGGGTCGGACGGCGTGAGGGCGACGTCGCCGATGACCGAGACGGTCAGCAATGCTGCGCAACCTGCCTCGACGCACGAACGGGCGATCCGCTCGACCTCAGCGGCGGTCAGCATGTCGAGCAATGCCGACGCGGTGATGAGCGACGCACCGGTGAGGTCGGGCTGGCCAAGGCGCGTGACGTCACGTTGCCGCGTCTCGACGGCTACCGGCGAGCCGTCGGCAGTCAACGGCGGAACATCGAGGGCCGCGCGGGCGAGCAGATCGGCGTCCCTGTCGTACATCACCCAGTGCTGCGGCCCGGAAAGCTGCGGGGCAAGCCACCGCGCCACCGAGCCGGTGCCGCAGCCAAGATCGTGCACCACGATCGGACCGCGCGCCGGCAAGAATTCCCGGACCTTCGCGACCAATTCGATAGCGCGGGCAGCGGCGTCGGCCGGCTCGCGCAACGCGAGCCAGTCCGCGCTCACCGTGGCCACTCGCGGCCCGACAGCGTTCACAGCGCGGCTTCGGTGAGTATGTGCGCGACCCGCTCGACGGTCACGTGCCAGTCGGACAACATCCCGCGACGCTCCTGCGCAGCCAGGCGGAGGCGCAGCCGCAACTCGGCATCGCGCAGCCAGCTCGAGAGCGCGTCGGCGAGCGCGGGCGCATCACCCGGCGCGACGAGCAGACCGGGACGGCGACCATCCGCGGTCCGGCCGAGCGCACGCGGCAGTCCACCGACGGCCGTTGCGATCACCGGCAGGCCGCGCGCGAGTGCCTCGGTGACGACCATCCCGTACGTTTCGCCGAGCGAAGGAACCACGAGCACGTCCGCGGCG
>DATCDK010000085.1:0-13244 GCA_036510735.1 Acidothermaceae bacterium
CACTAGGCCTTCCCGCGGCATTGGCGGGCGATTGCGAATGGAAATGGAGATGGTCAGTGTGAAGAAGACCTCGGTGGGGGTGCTGCTCGTCGTCGCCTCGCTCGTCGCGGCGTGCAGCAGCAGCAAAGGGACCGCCGCGAGCTCGACGAACACACCTTCAAGCGGCGCCGCTACGACGGCGGCTGCAAGCACCGCGGCTGCCCCGGCAACCGCTTCCGCGGTAGCGAGCGCTCCGGCGGCATCGGCCGCCAGCTCGGCGCCCGCCGCGGCCGGCTCGACTGTGCCGACAACGGTCTCGGGCAGCATTACGGTCTTGACCAACCGCACCGACCTGACTGCAGACGGGACGATGGCGAAGTACGCAGCAGACTTCAACAAGATCTACCCCAGCGTGAAGGTGACCTTCCAGGGCATCACCAACTACGAGGGTGACGTCAAGACCCGGATGAACACGTCGAACTACGGTGACGTCCTCTTGATCCCATCGGCGTTGCCGATCTCGGAGTACCCGACCTTCTTTGAGCCGCTCGGATCTGCGGCCGACCTCAGTGCCAAGTACAACTTCACTGCGAGCGGCACGGTCAACGGCCAGGTGTACGGCATCGCGCAGAACGGCAACGCGAACGGTTTCGTCTACAACAAGATCGTGTGGGCCAAAGCCGGCATCACCACCTGGCCAACCACTCCTGACCAGTACATCAGCGACCTGCAAGCCATCAAGGCCAAGACCAGCGCGATTCCGTACTACACCAACTACAAAGACGGTTGGCCGTTGAGTTCCTGGGAAGGCGCCGTCGGCTCTCCGAGCTGTAGCGCTGGTGCAAACGACAGCTTGTCGACCCAGACTGCGCCGTGGAGCTCGGGCAACGATCTCTTCCAGATCGACTCGCTGCTCTACAACATCGTGCACAACAAGCTGAGCGAACCTGACCCGACGACGACCAACTGGGAGAACTCCAAGGGGCTGCTCGCAACAGGAAAGATCTCCGCGATGTGGCTGGGATCGTGGGCTGTGACGCAGATGCAGGCGGCCGCGAAGACCGCAGGCCAGGACCCGACGGAGATCGGCTTCATGCCGTGGCCGTCGGAGACCAACGGGCACCTGTGCTCGGTGATCGGTCCTGACTACCTGCAAGGCATCAACATTCACTCCACGCACAAGGACGCGGCGCGGGCCTGGATTGACTGGTTCACCGACCGGTCGACCTACGCAGTCGACAACGGCGACGTCCCGACGCTGAAGAGCGGCACGCAGCCGCCGGCACTTGCGGCATATGCAGCGGCGGGCGTCACGTTGGTCACGCTCACTCAGGCCAACTCGGCCTTGGTGAACAAGATCGACAACACAGCGGAGATCGGACTGAACAGCCCGACCTACCGTCAAAAGATCGTCGACATCGCTCGCGGAGCGGCCGGCGGTAGCCTCCAAAGCGATTTCGCGAGTCTGAACAGCAAGTGGGCTGCCTCGCAGAAAACCGGCGGTGCGTAGCCGTCTAGGACGCGATGGTGAGAAGGCAACGGTGCTGGGCGGCGGGAGCTCATCAAGACCCGCCGCCCACGCTCGTTGAAACCCGGCAACGGCAAGAGGACAACAGATGACGGACACCACGAGCACCGGGGTCGGGAACCCGCTGTCTCGGAAGCAGCTGTCTGGGAAGCAGCTGTCTGGGAAGCAGGGTGTGCCGCGGGAGCCGAACGTGCCGGCTGCGAAACAACCGCCCGGGACATCCCGCTTGCACCTGCTTGCGCCGCGCAAGCGAACTGGCGCCGGTGAGCGGAAGCTCACGCCGTGGCTCTTCATGCTCGTACCGCTCGCCTTTCTCGCGGTGTTCAGCTACATCCCTGTCGTCAACCTCTTTCGCTACAGCTTGACGAGCTGGGACGGGTTCAGCCCCACCCGGCCCTACGTCGGTCTGAAGAACTACGTCGACCTTTTCACTCGACCAGAACTTTTCGAGGTCTTTTTCGTCTGCCTCTACTACCTTGCTGCCTCAGTCGTGCAGCTTGGGCTGGCGCTCTACTTCGCGACGGTGCTCAGCTTCAACGTGAAGTTCAAGAACCTCTTCAAGGGCATCATCTTTTTCCCATATCTGGTCAACGGTGTGGCCATCAGCTTCATCTTTCTGTACTTCTTCCAGCCAAACGGCACACTCGACTCGGCGCTGCGCATTATCGGAGTCCACGGGCAACACTTCTGGTTGGGAAATCCGCACCTCGCGAACGTCTCCCTCGCCGGCGTTTCCGTATGGCGATACACCGGGCTTGACTTCGTACTGTTCCTCGGCGCGATCCAGTCGATTCCCGGGGATTTCTACGAAGCGGCCGAGATCGACGGCGCGAGCAGGTGGCAACAGTTCCGGTTCATCATCGCGCCCGGCATCAAACCGATCATCAGCTTGCTCACGATCCTGGCGATCTCTGGCTCCATCTCGGTATTCGAGGTGCCGTTCGTCATGACTGGGGGCGCCAACGGAACGACGACATTCGTGATTCAGACCTTCAACCAAGCCTTCCAGTTCCAAAAGGTGGGCCTGGCGTCAGCGGCAGCCGTTGTGTTGCTTGCCATCGTGCTGGTCGTCACGTGGATCCAGCGACTGCTGGTCCCGGATGAGAAGGACATCGTATGAGCGCGCCGATTGTGGCCGTGCGGTCCGGAACTGCGGTGGTGCTCAAGTACCTCACGCTGGTCCTCGCCTGCGTGGTCGTGCTGCTGCCGATGGTCGCCGTATTGATGACGGCGTTGAAGACGTCGAAGGAGGTCGCGACCGGTTCGGCACTGTCGCCGCCGCACAACTGGTTGAACTATCACAACTTTGTGACCGCGTTCAACAAGGGCGACATGCTGCAGGGTCTTTTTAACACCGGATTCTTGCTGGTGTTCTCGGTCACTGGCACAGTGCTCATCGGCTCGATGACTGCGTACGCGATCGGCCGGTTCAACTTCCGGTTCAAGCGAGTAGTGGTCGCACTATTCCTGCTCGCGGCGCTGGTCCCAAGCGTCACAACGCAGGTTGCGACTTTTAAGATCATCAACTTCTTCGGCTTGGTCGACACGCGGTGGGGACCGATCCTGCTCTACACCGGCACCGACATCGTCTCGATCTACATCTTCTTGCAGTTCATTAGAAGCATTCCGATCTCGCTTGACGAGTCTGCACGACTCGACGGCGCGAATGCCTTCACGATCTACCGAAAGATCATCTTTCCGCTGCTGAAGCCGGCGATCGCAACGGTCGTGATCATCAAGGGCATCTTCGTCTACAACGACTTCGTGAGTCCGTTCCTGTACATGCCTGACGCGAATTTGGGGACCGTATCGACATCCCTGTTCAGGTTCAAGGGTCCGTTCGGCGCGCATTGGGAGGACATCTCAGCGGGCGCGATTCTCGTCATCGTTCCGTCACTCGTCATCTTCTTGCTGCTCCAGAGGTTCATCTACAACGGCCTCACAAGGGGCGCCGTGAAGTGAGCACAGACATCCCTATACACACCAGCCCACCACTCCCCAAGTCACTTCAACAAGCACTTCCACAGGCTCGGAGGAACGCCGGCATGCAAGTCCCTTTGCACAGTGGCTGGACCGTCACTGCCGTAGGCGGCGCCATACCTGCAGGGCTTGCAGGCGTGAAGCTGCCAGCTGTGGTACCCGGTTCTGTGCATCTCGACCTGATGGCGGCGGGCGTAATTCCCGATCCCTTCCTCGACGAGAACGAACTCGCGGTGGCGTGGGTCGGTCGTGTCGACTGGCGCTATGAGACCAGCTTCGATTGGGACGGCGAGGGCCACGAGGTCGACCTGGTCACGCTTGGTCTCGACACTGTGGCGACGATCGAGCTCAACGACGCCCTGATCGCGCATACGTCGAACATGCATCGCAGCTACCGATTCCCAGTTCGCGACAAGTTGCGGGCTGGTCCGAACACGCTAGCGATCACGTTCACCGCCAGCCTGACTGCTGCGGAGAACGCGAGCATGGCGCTCGGACCCCGCCCGCACGTCAACGCCCATCCGTTCAATGCGCTGCGGAAAATGGCCTGCAACTTCGGGTGGGACTGGGGCCCTGACCTAGTCACGGCCGGCATCTGGCGCCCGCTGCTCCTCGAGACATGGCACGACGCGCGCATCGACGCAGTCCGCCCACTCGTCGAGGTCGACGGCACAACGGGTCTGTTGCATGCCCACATCAACATCGAGCGAAGCGCCGACTACAACTGCGCGCTGCAACTCGACGTCCGCATTGGTGGGTCATCCGCATCACGGACGCTTGCTCCTGACGAGACCTCCGCCGTCATCGACGTCGCTGTCAGCGATGTCAACCTGTGGTGGCCTCGAGGTTATGGCGATCAGCCGCTGTACCCCGTTACCGTGACGCTGTCCGGCGACAACGGAAAGCTCGCGACGTGGGCCGGCCGGGTGGGGTTTCGGACCATCCAACTCGACACCGCTGCGGACGAGCGCGGCAGTGCGTTCACTTTCTCCGTCAACGGGGTGCCGGTGTTTGCACGCGGCACCAACTGGATACCGGACGACATCTTTCCCTCGCGGATCACCCGGGAGAGGTACGCCGAGCGTCTTGGCCAGGCACGCGACGCGAACATCAACCTCATCCGTGTCTGGGGAGGCGGCCTCTACGAGAGCGAGGACTTCTACGACGCGTGCGACGAATTTGGATTGCTGGTCTGGCAAGACTTCCTGTTCGTGTGCGCCGCGTACGCCGAAGAGGAGCCGTTGCGCAGTGAGGTCGTCGCCGAAGCGCGCGAAGCTGTTACCAGGCTGAGTGCGCATCCCAGCCTCGCGCTGTGGAATGGCAACAACGAGAACATCTGGGGCCACGAGGACTGGGGCTGGAAGGAGCACCTCGGCGATCAGACCTGGGGTTGGGGCTATTACACCGACGTCCTGCCGTCGATCGTCGCCGAGCTCGACCCGACGCGGCCGTACAGCCCCGGAACGCCGTACTCCTTCACCGACGGCCTACCGCCCAACGATTCGACCCACGGGACGATGCACATCTGGGATGTCTGGAACGAGCTCGACTACGTCGCCTACCGGCGCTACATTCCCCGGTTCGTTGCGGAGTTCGGATTCCAAGGGCCGCCCACCTGGGCGACGCTCACAGGTGCAATCCACGACGACCCGCTCACGCCAGATTCGCCGGGAGTGCTGTTACACCAGAAAGCGGACGACGGGAACGGCAAGCTTGCGCGCGGGCTCGAGACGCATTTTCCACCGCCCGCAAGCATCGACGATTGGCATTGGGCTACCTCCCTGAACCAGGCGCGAGGGGTTGCTCTGGGGATCGAACACTTTCGATCCTGGTCGCCGGTCTGCATGGGGACCGTGGTCTGGCAACTCAACGACATCTGGCCGTCGATTTCGTGGTCGGCCATCGACAGTGCCGGGCGTCGCAAGCCGCTCTGGTACGCATTGCGCCGAAGCTTTCGCGACCGCTTGCTCACTGTGCAACCACGCGACGGCGGGCTTGCGCTCATTGCAGTGAACGATTCGGGGCAAGCGTGGAATGAGCAAGTAATCCTGACGCGCCGGACGACGAGCGGCAAGGTGATCCACTCGACTGTCGTGGCAGTCGACGTCGCACCGCGATGCACGCTCACACTACCCATCGCGCCCGAACTGGCTGCTGCTGCAGGAAAGCCGGGAGAGTTTCTCCTTGCAGAAGCGGGGACACGCCGCGCGTGGTGGCACTCGTGCGAAGACGTCGACGCCGGGTTACCCGCGCCCGACCTGACAACCAGCGCGGAGCAGATGCCTGGTGGCTACCGTCTGACGGTCACCGCCAACGCGTTCGTTCGTGATCTCGCTGTCCTTGCCGACCGGTTGGCCGCCGACGCCACGGTCGACGACATGCTGATCAGCCTGTTGCCGGGCGAGTCGGCCGTATTTGCCATCACAACGTCGGCGGTGCTTTCACTCGAGCAGCTGACCGATCCGCTGGTCTTGCGTTCAGCCAATCAGCTCGTGGCGGGTTGACCACTACCGGAGCGGTCGCGTCGGCGGCCAAGACCCTGCAGTTCGACGTATGCGCCACCGGCCGCGATCAGCTCGTCATGTGTACCGATCTCGACGATGTGACCCGCGCGCAACACCACGATGCGGTGAGCACGCTGCACCGTCGACAGGCGATGAGCTACCACGAACGAGGTACGACCCTGCATCAGACGGGCGAGGGCATCTTGAACAAGGGCCTCCGACGCGGCGTCGAGCGCGGAGGTTGCCTCATCGAGAATCAGCACCCGCGGGTTGCGGATCAATGCGCGGGCAATCGCGAGCCGCTGCCGCTGACCACCCGACAAGCGACTCCCCCGTTGGCCGATCACGGTGTCGATGCCGCCCATTGCCTCGACGAAATCCCACGCGTTCGCTGCTTCCAGGGCCTCACGTACGACACCTTCGGACAGGTCGTCTTGTCCGTACGTGACATTGTCGCGAATCGACCCGTCGAACAGCAGCGTCTCCTGCGGGACGACACCAAGAAAGCGGCGGTAGCCGCGCAGATCCAGGTCTCGTCGATCGCGGCCGTCGATAAGCAATCGTCCGCCTGTCGGGGTAAGAAAGCCGATGACGAGGTTCAGCATGCTCGACTTGCCGGATCCCGACGGCCCGACCAGAGCGACGGTCTCGCCAGCCCGCACATCGAGGCAGATGTCGACCAGCGCCGGCCTTGCGGCGTCCGGATAGGTAAGAGACACGTGATCGAAGACAAGCCGGCCTTCGAGGCGATCAACGGCCTGCTTGCCCTCGTTGATCTCAAGGTCGGGCTCGGTGAGCACCTCTGCCATCGACCGCACCGACTCGATCCCCTTCGATACCAGGGGCGCGACGTTGAGCAGCATCGTGACCGACCCCGTCAGGGTGGCGAAGTAGGTCGACAGCAACACGATGTCGCCCGGTGTGACCGACAGCGCGCCGGTTCGCGCACCCCAGGCCGCGACGACGAGGCAGCCGACGCTGAGGAGCTGGAACAAGACCCAGGCGAGTGCGTTAAAGCGTCCGTTCAGAACATCGAGTCGAACGCCTTTGTCGCGGACGTCATGCAAAGTCGTGTCGATCCGGTTGAGTTCGTTGCGCTCGAGTGCGTGGGCACGGGTCACCTGGATCAGGTTCGTCATCTCGCTCACGCGCGCCGACAGGCGGTCAACCTGCTGGCGAAACGCCTTGTTGTGGTCGCTCATGCGGCGGCGCATGCTGTGCACCAGGGCCACCGACGCTGGCACTGCGATCAAGAAGACGGGCAGGAATTCCGGCACTCGCCATGCCGTCAGCGCCAGCGCGCCGAGCAATGTGGTCGTCGCGGCCATGCCCGTGTCGAAGGTCTGCCGCGACGTGTCGACGATGGTTTCGACGTCGCGAATGACCTTCGTCTGCAGCACTCCGGCGCTCATCTTCTTGTGGTACCCGATCGACAACTGCTGGAGGCGCTCGCACAACGCGGTTCGCGACTCGACCTCGACAGTGCGAATCGCGAGGCTCAGCCAACGCGCGTAGGCCCAGGTCAGCGGCGCGTTGACGACGATGAGACCGCCCATGATGGCCGCGTTCTCCCAGATGACCGCCACCGGCAAGCGCTCGACAACCGCGTCGATGATGTCCGCGGTGAGCAGCGGCGCGATCCACACCGGCGACTGCTTGAAGGTAAACGCGACGGCCGCGAGCGACAGCCGTCGTCGCTGGCCCGAGTACAAGCGCAGCACAGTTCGTACGGGATGAGACGGGTCTGAAGCGCTTAAGTTCACAACACGGAAAGGTACCCCACGTGCCCCGATCAGGCTTCAATCTGCAGTGGCTCTACAGCAAGAGGGCGGCGCCACGCGGCCCTGACGAGAAGGTCCTCGACGCGATCGCGGCGTGGGGATTCGACTTCGTCCGATTGCCGACGGATTACCGGCTGTGGAGCGTGGACGACGATCCCTACCGGCCCGACGAATCCGTGCTGGTCCTCGTCGACGAGGTCCTCGCGGCATGTCGGCAGCGCGAGATCCACTTGTCACTGAACATGCATCGCGCGCCGGGCTATGTGATCACCGGCTGGGAAACTGAACCGTACGACCTCTGGGCCGATCTGCCCGCTCAAGATGCGTTCGTTGCGAGCTGGGAACGCTTCGCCCAGCGCTACATCGAAGTGCCCGGCGAGACGCTGAGCTTCGACCTTGTCAACGAGCCGCCGGCGTTGGGGCTGCGCGGTTTCACCCGCGACGCCCACGAAGTGGTGATCCGTCGAACGGTGGCGGCGATCCGCGCCATCTCACCCGATCGTCCGCTGGTCATCGACGGTCTCGACGGCGGCAATCTCGCGATGCCAGAACTTGCCGATCTCGGACTTACCCAGAGCGTGCGCGGCTACCAGCCCATGCGGGTGTCGCACTACGAGGCGCCGTGGTGGCCCGGTCACGTTGGCATGCCTGAACCGGCGTACCCGTGTGAGTACGACGGCCGTTGGTGGGATCGCGCCGGCCTTCGGGAGTTCTACCAACCGTGGCGCGACCTGGAGGCTTTGGGCGTGCCGGTACATGTCGGGGAATTCGGCTGCTACGAGCGGACGACGGACGACGTCGCGCAGGCCTGGTTCACCGACCTGTTCGGCGTGTTCAAAGACTTCGGCTGGGGTTTCGGCCTCTGGGAATTCGAGGGACCGTTCGGCATCGTCGGGCACCATCGCGCAGGGGCCTGTTTCGAAGCAAGAGACGGTTTCATGGTCGACCGCCGATTACTCGACCTGATGATGTCGTCCCGTTGACGCGATTGGGCGTGAGTTGGCGCTACAGACTGCGGTGTTGCATGTCCGCCCACTCGTGCCGGGCATCTGCTGTGTCGTCGTGAGCTCGATGAAACCGTGCGGCCAGAGATGCGATGTCGTCGAGCTCCCAGGCCAGACGGTAGAGATCGAGCATCGCCGGCAGCACGTCGTGGTCTACAACGCTCGTGTAGGCGTCGAAGGTGCTCGTGTCGGAACCCCGTAGGTGCCATAGGTCACGCTCCGGCGGTGCAACGAGCGCGGTGTCCCAATCGACCAGTAGCCATCCATTGGTTGTCTCGATGAGGTTGCCGGGGTGTGGTTCGCCATGGGTCAACACCATGCGATCCGGTCGCTGGCGCGCCTGCTCGGCCAGCAGGTCATGCTCGCTCAGCATGTGTTCAATACGGTTCGCACGGACTGCAAACCAGGATCTCGCCCGCTGGCCGTACGGCCCGGTCTCCCATGGCGCGCTCAACTCGTCGAGCGCATGGGCGATCTCGTGGCGTTGCGGAAGCGCGAAATCCTCGACGTGCGCGGTGCCCCATAAGACTGCGGGCGACGCATGAAGCGCCCCGATCAACCGCAGCACCTGGTCGCGCTCGGCCTCGGGAAAGGTGTCGCCGAAGTCATGAATGTGGCCGTCGACGAATGGGTACAGTGCCGCCGCATACTGACCCCGGATCCGTCGTACGACGTCTCCGTCGATTGTCTTGGCAGGTGCCACCACGAACGCCGCACCGCCGTCGTGGACGGCACTAGCTGTAAGCAACGCCTCACGTAGCCGCTCGTAAGCGTCGTCGGGTGAGTCGTCGGCCGAGCGTCGTCGCGCCTCGAGGTCGTCGACGCTCACGAACCAACGTCGGCCTGCATCGTCAACTACTCGCCAGTGATGGCTACCGAAGCCAACCGCCGAATACTCAACGGCAACCGGCTCCAGCGCCCAGCCAGTACGCAACGCCTCGATCACGTCGAGATCCTGCAGATCGGCGGGTCGCGTGAGCATGGCCGCGAATTCTACGTGGACGCTTGGACAACCGCCCCCGAATATCTCGGACGGCGGACGAGTCGCCAGGATCAGGCTGCAGGGCTTCTCGACTCGTGCTCCATCCGTTTCCCAATGTCATAGGCCGCTGCAACATTGACGACATGACTTCAAACGAAGCACACGATTTTGACTTCATCTACGGCCACTGGGTCGTGCACAACAGGAAGCTGCGCGATGTCACCGACCCAGAATGCGAAGACTGGGTCGAGTTCGACGCGACCAGCGAAACGTTTCCCATACCTCAGACGCTCGGACACATAGACCGGATCTACGTGCCAGATCCTCCAGATGGCGAGCCCTTCGAGGGCTTTACGTTGCGCCTCTTCGACCCCGTAACCGCGGTCTGGCGTATGTGGTGGAGCAGCACGCGGACGCCGGGGCGGTTGGACCCACCCATGACGGGGCGGTTCACCGACGGCCACGGTGTGTTCGAGGGCAGCGACACGGTCGGTGGGCGAGATCTCATGCTCCGCTTCAACTGGCACGCCGACCCGTCAACACCCGTGTGGGAACAGTCGTTCTCGTACGACTCAGGTGCCACCTGGAAGGTCAACTGGACAATGACGCTCAGCCGCAGCTAACGCGACCCCATCGAGCCCGAAGGGCGGACGAGTCGGCCTATAGGCCGGGGCGCCTCCGTTGCAACTTGCGCGCTGAGTTGCCGCAGGTCAGGGCTAGGTTGCGCGCATGTTCACGGTTCCGGTGTCACACCGATGTCACTACCGGAAGCGAGCGTAACCAGTCGCCATGTCGAGCCCACGCAAACTCATCCACAGTCGCGGCACGTCGTATGAGATCACCTACCGCATCAACGGTCGGATGGTACGGCGCCGGTTTCCCACCCGCGCCGCGGCCTTGGACGCGATGGCCCAGGCACGCACCCAGATCCGCGCCGGTACGCACCTGGCGCCGGCCGAAGCGCGCATCACGTTGGGCACCTACGCGACACGGTGGATCGCCGGGTTGCAGGTCGCACAATCCACCGGCCACCATTACCAACTATCGTTGCGCAAGCACATCCTGCCCGCGCTGGGTCACGTGCCGGTCGGGTCGCTGCGCCGCTCCGACATCGTCGCCTGCGTCGCCGAACTGTCGGCGAGAGGTCTCGCCCCCACGACGGTGGAGTCCACCTACACGGTGTTGGCGATGGTGTTGCGCTCCGCCACCTACGACCGGCTGATCCCGGCCAGTCCCTGCTTCAAAATCAAACTGCCACCCATCCCCGCCCGCGGCCTCACCGTGTTCACCGCAGACCAGATCGGTGCGATCCTCGCTGCTGCGAAACCGCAGCACCGCGCTGTCTTGGCGACCGCGATCGGGACCGGCATGCGACAAGGGGAACTGTTGGGCCTACGACTCTCGAGCGTCAATCTGCTGCGCCGCGAACTCGCCGTCGAAACCCAATGCCTGACCCCGGCCGGGGCTGGCATGCCCTACCTGACCGGCACGCTGAAGACCGCTGCCAGCAGGAGAGTGATCCCGCTCCCCCGGTTCGCCGTCGACGCGCTCACCGAATACATCGAGAACTGCGCACCACTAGCCGACGACCGACCGTTGTTCACCAACCCGCACGGCGGGCCGTGGCGGCGCGGCGCGTTCAACGACTCCGTCTGGAAACCAACACTGCTCCGCGCCGGACTGCCCACCACATACGGGATGCACGCGCTGCGGCACACCTACGCCAGCACCCTGATCGCCGCAGGCCTGCACGCCAAAGTCATCCAGACCAGGCTCGGGCACAAATCCATCACCGAAACCATGGACACCTACGGACACCTGTTCCCCCACCAAAACCACGAAACCGCCGACGCACTCGACCGCGCCTACCATCAAGAAGGTTGACGCAACGGCCATGCGCGCGCCCTTGACGTGCCGTGTTTGCCAGGACCGCCCCGGCCCCGCAATCTGTGGCAACGACAGGTGACTTGACGCTGGTGCTCGAGGTGTTCGCCTAGTCGAGGAGACCAGTCCGTGCCTTGCACGGCTTACCTCGTTGCTTGTATCGCGGCCTGAGTGCTCACTTCGCTCCGCTTGCCGGTAGTACGGCGCTGAATACGATCGTTTCGCTGAACGTTAGACCGTCGACTTGCCAGGCATAACATCCCGGAACGGTGACCCAGGTCTCTCCCGGTACGGTTCGATAGCCGTCTCCGGAGTTGACTGTCGGGCCTGGTGGCACGACCAGAGATGTCAGACTCGGGGATCCGCCCATCCTGATGACACCCTTGCCGTCCAAAGGGGCCGCCCGAATGAGAAACGGGCCCTGATAAGCGGGCACGCTGAACCACAGAGTCTTGAACGCCAACCAGCCCGGCGCTTCTCCTGTGTCGAGATCCACTGAGCCGTGCGCCAGGTCTCCTGCCATGGCTATCAGCGGGCGGACGAGGCCGGTTCCCAGCGCGGTTCCGTCAAAGAATGACGTGTTTGCTGGTCCGCCGGAGGTGGCTGGGCAGCGATGCCCAGGTTGAACCGCCGGGAGATGAAGCGCTCGGATCAAAGTGGCAGGAACCGCGCCGCGAACGTTGTCAGTGCAGACGACCTCGTTCGCGCAGGCCTGTTGATACGTGGTAGGAACAACGGGCTGTGGGGGGTCGGTACCAGGCGAGCTTAGATTTGTCGCAGGAGGCAGGCTGGTTGCCACCGATTGCGCGGGCGCGCTGGCAGGCAGTGGCCGACTGCCCGTTGGCGTGGCTGTCGTGGTCGGGGAGTGCCGCCCGACACTGGGCCCCGGCGACGTCCCACCGGGCGTGCACGCGCCGATGAGCAGGAGCAGTACCGCACTCACGGCGAACGTCGCGCAATCGGATCTGCCTGTCGGTCCAGACGTGCGGCGATCGGGGTGCATGGCCCACCCCCGAAATGGACCGTCGGCCCGCAGACCGAATTTATGCTTTCTGTCGCGTATTCGTCAACGATCTAGCCCAGCGGGTGGCTTAGCCCCCTAAGTGCGTTGCGGCCTCAACGGCGCAAAGGACATTTCTGCGCGGACGTGGCTTCTGAAGATGAGCGGGAGGCAAATTGGCGGTGGTTCACGGCCGTCTCCGCACCCAGATCACGCCCTTAACGTCAGTTGCACGCCGATGCTTCGGCGGGCTAGAGATTGAACCACGCGGGATCCTTCTTGTCGGCAGGCTGCGAAGCGCCTCTTCGGTTAGGGAGACCCGGGCGCACTCGAAGCCGGGCCGCCCATCCACTAGTAGTCCTACCGCTGATTGGCAAGGTAGGACGCGCGTAATCGCCAAATGTGCGCGTTCGCTGCCGACCTGTTTGGCCTACGCGGCGAGGCTCCCCGGCTGCGATCAACGCCGACGTCGGCGACGCCACAGTCCGAGGGCCGCACCCCCGATGAAGCCGACGCCTGCCACCACGCATAGCCCCCACAAGAAACTTGTCACTCTGACACCGCACCGGAGTGCGAATCCTTCCAGGACGGCAATAAAACTC
>DATCDK010000086.1:0-5175 GCA_036510735.1 Acidothermaceae bacterium
AAGTTGGGATTCTTCTTGGCGATGTCGGCGCGCAGGGTGCTCTTGGTTGAAAGGGCAACGACCAACGACACGAGCCCGAGAACTGCGGCGACGAACATCAGCCGCACTGCGTTGACCACCGACGAAGGTGCTGGCCCGACCGGAACGGGCGGGCTGTACTGAGCAGGCGGCATTGCGCCGTAGCCAGGAGCTGGCGGAAGCGGCAGCTGATATGCCGGTTGAGCTGTGGGTTCAGTCGGTTCGGACATGTGCTCCCCTGGTCTTTGATATGTGGGTGTTAGGCGTCCCGACGGTTCAACAGCCAGGCCGCGAGGCCTAACAGAATTGCTGTCCACAAGCAGAAGACACCAAACCCTTGCCACGGCGAGAGCAGGTCAGTCTTGCTCTCATGCGCCTGCCCGATCAAGTGGCCAGCCTCTGACGGCATGTATGCGTGGACGTGCTTGCCGAGACTGCCCGGCAGCAGTTGGGCGAGTGGCGCGAGCACCAGCACAAACGCGATGACACCGGTAATGGCGCCCGCAGTGTGTCGCACCAGAGCGCCGATCGCGAGCGCGAACAGCCCGAGAACCGCGAGGTAAAGGCCGCCGCCGATGACGGCTCGCAATACACCAGGGTCACTGAGCGAGACCGGTGCATGGTTGTGAATGATCTTCGCGCCAAGAAAGAACGACGGGAACACCACGAGTTCGCCAAGCACGAAGATGCTGAAGGCGAAGACGGCACACTTCGCCGCGAGCATAGGCGTGCGCTTCGGAACGGCAAGCAGGCTGGAGCGAATAGAGCCGGTCGAATACTCACCAGCCATCACGAGTACGCCGAGCACGCAGATCGTCAGTTGGCTGAA
Source organism: Acidothermaceae bacterium (assembly GCA_036510735.1). GTDB lineage: Bacteria > Actinomycetota > Actinomycetes > Acidothermales > Acidothermaceae > PALSA-607. The sequence continues at coordinate 848 of DATCDK010000086.1, forward strand.
CGCTAAGCCGCTACCGAGAATGAAGCTGGTCGGGTCGGCGAGGATGTCGGCACGCTGTGAGGGGTCGGCTTTGGCCCAGTTGTGCTCGTTCAGCCAGACGAGCAGCGTGGTGAAGCCTGGGGTGAGAACGGCGAGCAGGAGCAGCGACCACAACGTCGAACGCACGGTGACGAGCTTGGTCCACTCTGAGCGCAGCAGCCGCGCCGTCTTGACCCCAGTGGACGGAGCGTCTGTCACGGCCGACGGTACTGCCGTTGCGGTCGTCATGCTGCACTCCCTTCGGCGGACGACGGATCGGGCGCGCCGCCGATCGACCCCTCGTACTCGGCGCTACCTCGCGTCAGTTCCATGAACGCCTCCTCGAGCGATGCTGCCTGTGGAGCGAGTTCATGGAGTTCGATCCCGGCGCTTGCGGCGAGATGCCCGATCCGCGGGGCAAGGAGGTTACGAACGGTCACCTCGTCGGCGTCCGTCTTCGCGATGACGCCGCCATCGGCGGTGATGAGCTCGGCCAGCCGGGCCACGTCGGGAGACTTCACCAAGACCGACTTCTCGGAGCTTCGTTCGATGAACTCCTCTGTGGTGCAGTCGGCCATCAACTTGCCGCGGCCGATGACAATCAGATGATCGGCCGTGACGGCCATCTCGTTCATCAAGTGACTCGAGACGAAGACCGTTCGTCCTTCAGACGCGAGTCGCTTGAGCAAATTCCGGATCCAGAGGATCGCTTCGGGGTCGAGTCCGTTCACCGGCTCGTCGAGCACGAGGACATCGGGGTTGCCGAGCAGCGCGGCGGCGATACCGAGCCGCTGGCCCATGCCGAGGGAAAATCCCTTCACCCGCTTCTTGGCGACGCTACTCAGGCCGACGAGCTCGATGACCTCGTCAACGCGCTTACGCGGCAAGCCTTGGCTCTGTGCCAACACGAGCAGGTTGTTGTACGCACTGCGACCACTGTGAACGGCGCGCGCTTCGAGCAGCGCGCCGACCACTCGTAGCGGTTCGGCGAGGTCGCGATAGTGCCGACCGTCGATCGTTGCGCTGCCGGTATCGGGACGGTCGAGTCCGAGGAGGAGTCGCATCGTCGTCGACTTGCCTGCACCGTTCGGGCCAAGGAAGCCGGTCACAGTGCCTGGCTGCACGGTGAACGACAGGTGATCGACCGCGAGCTTGTCGCCGTACCTCTTGCTGAGATCGCGCGCCTCGATCACGCTCGGTCCTCCCTCGTCTGTGTGCAATCGAGCTAGCACCCAAGGTATCGGGGGAGCGCCCGGAACACCGCAGACAAATGTCACCTGCGCGTGGCTGGCGCCCGCCCGGTAGGGTAGACGCCGCACGATCGGCGGTGATGCACGATCGGAAGGGGTTCGGTGGCTGACGTAGAGACCGAACTCGTGCGCGAGCAGCAGTATGTTGACCGCTTGTACTCCAGGCTCGATGAGCTGCGCGACCGCACCGAACGCGAGCTGATCGCCGTCCGGGCTACTGCTCCTTCGGGTACCCATCAGAACCGCTCTGAGCGCGATTCGTTCGCGGGCCTCTATGAGCAGCGCCTGTCACAGCTGCGGGCCGTCGAGGACAGGCTGGTCTTCGGTCGGTTCGACACCGTTGAAGAGGGACGCCGATATGTGGGGCGCATCGGGTTGTCCGACGAGGATCGCCACCAGCTGCTCATCGACTGGCGAGCGCCCGCCGCGAGGCTCTTCTACCAGGCAACTGCTGCCTCTCCCGGCGACGTGGTGCGGCGTCGCCACCTGACGACGCGCAACCGAGCGGTGACGGCGATCGAGGACGAGGTGCTCGATCTCGACGGGCTCGAGGCGAGTGATCTTTCGACGCTGTCGGGTGAAGGCGCGCTGCTCGCCGCGCTCAACGCGAAACGCACCGGCCGCATGGGCGACATCGTCGCGACGATCCAGGCCGAGCAGGACGACGTCATCAGGGCGGAACTGCCCGGGGTGCTTGTCGTTCAGGGCGGTCCTGGTACCGGGAAGACCGCTGTCGCGCTGCATCGCGCCGCGTACCTGCTCTACACGCACCGCGAGCGGTTGGCCAGAAGCGGTGTGCTCCTGGTCGGGCCGAACCAGACTTTCCTGCGCTACATCGAGAAAGTGCTCCCGTCGCTGGGCGAAACAGGCGTCGTGATGGTGACACCAGGGGAGTTGTTGCCCGGCGTCGTCGCGACGACAGATGACGTGGCCGAGGTCGTCGCGCTGAAGGGCGATGTCCGCATGGCTGGCGTGATTGCGGCCGCCGTCGAGCAGCGCCAGCGGATTCCTGATGGCCCGCGCATGCTGAATGTCGAAGGTCACCAGTTGGTATTGCGCCCGCACGTTGTTGCTGCGGCCCGCGCCCACGCGCGCCGCAATCGTCGGCCGCACAATCTCGCGCGCGTGTCGTATGTGAAGGAGATTCTCGACGGGTTGGCATCGCAGTACGCGCGCCTGCTCGGCGTCCAACTCTCGGCCGACAACCGCACCGAGTTGCTCGCGGACCTGCGCGAATCACCGGACGTGCGACGCGAGGTCAACCTCACCTGGATGCCGATGACGCCGCAAAGCTTGCTTGAAGGTCTGTACGCCGAGCCGCAACGGTTGGCCGCAGCAGCACCGCATCTGGACGACGCGCAGCAGGCGAAGCTTTTCCGCGATCGCGGTGCGCCATGGACCATTTCCGATGTTCCGTTGCTCGACGAGGCTGCCGAACTCCTAGGCGATGACGACACCGGTGGCTACGAGCTCAAGCGGCAGGCGGCTCAGCAACGGTCGGCCGAAATCGAATATGCGAAAGGTGCGCTGCAGATTTCCGGCGGCGCTGGGGGGCTCGTCAGCGCGGAGGCACTCGCTGGTCGGTTCGCCGACGAAGGACCGATCTTGAGCGCTGCAGAGCGTGCTGCCGTCGACCGCACCTGGGCGTACGGGCACGTCGTCGTCGACGAGGCTCAGGAGTTGTCGGCGATGGCGTGGCGGTTGCTGATGCGCCGGTGTCCCGCGAAGTCGATGACACTTGTCGGCGATATTGCGCAGACCGGTTCGGCGGCTGGTGCTCATTCGTGGGCGGAGGTCTTGGATCCGTACGTCGAGGGTCGCTGGCGGCTCACCGAGTTGACGGTCAACTACCGCACGCCTGCCCAGGTCATGGCTTTGGCATCGGCGATGCTCGAGGCTGCCGGCGTCACGGCGACCGCCCCGCGTTCGGTGCGCGACGGTGACGTGCCGCCGACGGCTCATCGCGTCGAGCCCGGTGACATCGACGCGATCGTCGACGTGGTGCGTGCCGAATTCGACGTGCTCGGCGAGGGCAGGCTCGCCGTGATCGCCCCCGCTACGCAGGTTGGCTCCCTTCAGCTCGCCCTAGCCGCGTCGTTGCCGGCCGGGGTGGTGGCGTCGGGATACGGCGCCCTCGACGCGCCCGTGGGTGTGCTCGTCGTGAGCCAGGCCAAGGGTCTGGAGTTCGACGCCGTGGTGCTCGTTGAGCCGGCTCGGATCCTCGCGGCATCGGCCCGCGGCGCAAATGACCTCTATGTCGCGCTGACCCGCCCCACCCAGCGCCTGCGGATCGTGCACAGCGAGCCGTTGCCGGCCGGGCTCGGCACGATTCTTGAAAGCTGATTCTTGAGACCTGAATGGTCTGCTGCGATACCTTTTGAGGGAACGTGCGTGGCAGTTTGAGCAACCGAAGGACAAGGGTCATGAGACGACCGATCATCGGGCTCACGACGTACCGTGAGAACGCGCGCTGGGGCGTGTGGGACCGGTTGGCGGACATCCAGTCGACGCTGTACACGGACGCCATCGCCGCAAGTGGGGGCGCGGTCGTTCTGGTGCCGCCCGCCGCTTCTGGAGTGCTCGACGTGCTGCCTGCACTCGACGGTTTGTTGATTAGCGGCGGTGCAGACGTCGACCCAGCTACGTATTCCGCGGAAGCGCACCCAGCCGCCGGGCCGTTTCGGGCCGACCGCGACAACGCCGAGCTTGCGCTCGTCCGTGCGGCGGTCGAGGCGGGTGTGCCGGTGCTTGGTATCTGCCGCGGGCTCCAGGTGCTCAACGTGGCGCTCGGTGGAGATCTGATCCAGCATTTGCCTGAGATTGAAGGGGTTTTGCCGCACGCAGAGGGCAGCGGGATCTTCAGCACGCGCGCCGTCACACTCGACCCCGAAAGCTGGATCGGCCGCACGTTGGGCGCCGGCGTGCCAACCGCGTGCCATCATCACCAGGCCGTCGACCGGGTTGCACAGGGGCTTCGGATTGTGGGACGAGCCGACGACGGGACGCCGGAAGCGCTCGAGGCTGCAGACGGCCGACCGGTGTTCGGTGTCCAGTGGCATC
>DATCDK010000087.1:0-3033 GCA_036510735.1 Acidothermaceae bacterium
AGATCGGACTCGAGCGTCTCCGCCGTCACCAACGCATCGCTGACTTCACGCAGCCGCGAAGTGAGCTCGTCGATGGTCGCCAACTCGGGCAACGTGCGGCGCCGATGGTCGAGCCGGTCGAGGCTGGAGTCGAGCGCCTGCAAGTCGAGCAGGCGGGCCTGGCTGGCGGGATCGGCGTTCAGTGCGGGTCCTTTCGTGTTCCTGCGTCCACCCGGGCCACCCACGGGTCGGTGGGCACCATCGAGACGTCTGTGCTCACCGTAGTGCCGCGTTGCGCGAGGGCCGCGCGCACGGCATCGGCGGCCGCACTCAGCCACGGCCATTCGGTGGCCCAATGCGGCATATCGACGACCCCGCAGCCGCCGTCCGCGAGGTGTTCAGATACGACGTGGTGACGTAGATCAGCAGTGACAAACACATCAGAGCCGGACGCCGATGCCTGGCGTAGATAGGCATCGCCGGCGCCGCCACAGACAGCGACCCGGCGGACGATGGCGTCGAGGTCGCCCGCGACCCGCCCGCCACCCGCGGTCGAGGGCAGCGCCGAGCCGACGACGATCGCGAACTCCCGCAGGGTGACCGGGCTCGGCAGTTCGCCGACCCGGCCGGTGCCGGCGTCGCCGGGCCACGACGCCAACTCGAACACGTCGAACGCCGGCTCCTCGTAGGGATGAGCCGTGCGCAACGCGTGGATGACCTCGTCGCGCGCCGCCCTCGGCAACACCATCTCGATGCGGGTTTCATCGACCCGCGTCACCTCGCCAACAGCGCCGATGGTCGGGCTCGCACCAGGCAACGGTTGGAACGTGCCGACGCCGGCTGCAGTCCAGGCGCAGCGGGCGTAGTCGCCGATCTCACCGGCGCCGGCCGCCGCGAGCGCGTCGAGCAGCTTCTCGGCGTCGGCCTCGGGGACGAACGTGACCACCTTGTCGAGCGGCGGTGCCGGCAGCGGCTCGAGCGGACGGGTGTCGACGAGCCCGAGCGCGGACGCGAGGGCGTCAGACACTCCGGGATTCGCATGGTCGGCGTTGGTGTGCGCGACATGCAAGGCGATGCCAGCACGGATCAGCCGGTGCACGGATCGTCCCTTCGCGGTCGTCGCCGCGACCGACGACGTGCCGTGCAGGAACAACGGATGGTGAGTGACCAGCAGGTCAGCACGGCGGGAGATCGCTTCGTCGACGACGACCTCGACGGGATCGACCGCGAACAGGACCCTGTTGACCGGTTGCGCGGGATCACCGCACACCAGCCCCACGGCGTCCCACGACGCGGCGAGCGACGGCGGGTACAGGCCCTCCATGATCGCCACGACGTCGGCGAGCGTCGTCTCAGGCACAACTCAGAGGTTACTTGCTCGTTTTGGTCGCGGCCCGGACGCCGAAGCGTCCGGGCCACTCGACGCCCGGCCCGGGGTGAGCGGATGCGACGCCGTATTCAGTGGACGTTCGACCCACCGCAGAAGTTGCACGACGAGCGAACGAGCAGGTCAGGAGCGGCGGTCGGGACCGGCCGCGCCGTTGACTGTGCCGCTGAGGATCCGCCGCAGGTCGCTGATCTGCGCAGGGCTGCCACCGAAGCCGACCCGATCCATCTCGCAGCTGATGAACGAGCAGTTGCGGACGGCGGTCACACCGACGAACGCAACCTGCGACGTGTTCACCCAGAGGATGGATTCAAGATCGGGCGCATTGAAGCCGCAGCCCTCGATCTGGATGCTGCCGGTCGGATCGAGCCACAGCACAACTGGCCCGCTGACCTTGCAGCGTCGAAACGTATAGCCCTCAAGGACCGGTGCCGCCGTCGAATCCACCAGCTCGTGGAGCCGGACGATCCGGTCCTCATAGGTCTTGTGACTGGTCAGTGTCACGGCGTGCCGCCGGCACGTGCTGTCATCGCGTCCCCCACGGACGTGTCGCCCTGTTCAAAAGCCGTCCCCACTACACAGGCGTATTCACGCTGCCGATTCCCCGTCGGTCCTCAAGACCCTAGGGGGCAAGCTGCGCCACGACTAGGCCCAACTATCGGCGCAAAACGGGTCGAATTTGGGCAGGCGCGCGAGTGTTGACCGAAAGGGTTAAAGATTCGGCCGGACGGCGAGGGGAGCGTCTGTGGCCCCGATGACCTCGTCGACGGTGACGCCGGGGGCGGTCTCCACGAGGAGCAGACCTTGGGCCATGACGTCGATGACCGCCAGGTCGGTGATGATGCGATCGACGCAACCGCGGCCTGTCAGTGGCAGCGTGCACTGCTTCATGATCTTCGAGCTGCCGTCCCTCGCGCGGTGCTCCATCATGATGATGACGCGCTTTGCGCCGTGGACGAGATCCATCGCTCCGCCCATGCCCTTGACCATCTTGCCGGGGATCATCCAGTTGGCGAGATCGCCCTGGGCGCTGACCTGCATCGCACCGAGCACTGCTACGTCGATGTGTCCGCCGCGGATCATGCCGAACGACGCTGCGGAATCGAAGAAGCTTGCGCCGGGCAGAACCGTGACGGTTTCCTTGCCCGCGTTGATCAAATCTGGGTCGACGTTTTCTGGGGTCGGATATGGCCCGGTGCCGAGGATTCCGTTTTCGCTTTGCAGGACGACGGTCACGCCGGCGGGCAGATAGTTAGAGACGAGCGTCGGCATACCGATGCCGAGGTTCACGTACTGGCCGTCATGAAGTTCGGTAGCAACTCTGGCCGCAAGACCGTCCCGATCGAACGCCATCACGCACCAGCCGGAGACGTTGTACGACGCTCGATGTTCTTCACGATGTCCGGCGTGTGCACGACGCGCTGCACGAAGATGCCGGGTGTGTCGACTTCATCGGCGTCGATCTCGCCAGGCTCGAGGAGCAACTCGACTTCGGCGATCGTGATGCGACCGGCCGCTGCACACAGCGGGTTGAAGTTGCGCGCGGTCTTTCGATAGACGAGGTTGCCGTGCCGGTCGCCTTTCCACGCGTGCACCAAAGCAAAGTCGGTGACGATGCCGCGTTCGAGCACGTAGCTCTTGCCGTCGAATTCGCGCACCTCTTTGGG
>DATCDK010000088.1:0-2146 GCA_036510735.1 Acidothermaceae bacterium
TCGCGAAGAACGCCGCCGCCCGACGCAAGATCTCGTTCTCCTGCTCTAGCAGCAGGTTACGTTTCTTCACCTCGCGCAACTCAGCTGACTCACTACTAGTGACGCCAGGACGAACCCCGTCGTCGATGTCAGCTAACTGAACCCAACGGTGCAAACACGACTCAGAGACCCCGAAATCCTTCGCGATCTGAGCCAACGGCGCCTCACGTTTACGGGCAACCGCAACCACATCACGACGAAACTCAAGCGGGAACGCTTTCGGCATGACCAACATCCTTCCAACAAGGACGAATCCTCACAGGCAAGGAGTCAACATCAATACTGGTAGTGCCCTGAAGTCCGACGGTTTGACTCGAGATGTCAACTGGCCTCGTGTGTGCCCTTGTTTGGATATGTCGGCCGTTCGGGCTTCAGGGCCGGCGTGCTCGCCGAGCACGCCGACGTCGCCGGGTTCGGGCGGGTGTGGCTTGATAGGAGCCTTGTTCTCACCGTTGATGTTCTGCCCTTCCGTCCAGCCCGACGCCGGACTCGCTCCTTAAGAAACGGGCTTTAGATGGCGTCAGACTCAGCCGGGCTCAACTACGCCGGTATCGACACTCACAAGGACACCCATGTAGTGGCGGTGATAGACAGCATCGGCCGGCTGATCGCCACGGCTGCGTTTCTTACCACGATGAGGGGATACCACGAGCTCTACGAATGGCTCGTCCACCACGGTCGGGTCAGCGTTGTCGGGATCGAAGGCACCGGGTCCTACGGTGCTGGAATCGCTGCGCTGCTCGCTGGTCACGGCCTCGATATCGTCGAGGTCAATCGGCCTGACCGTCAGCTACGTCGACGCCATGGCAAGACCGACACCATCGACGCCGAAGCTGCGGCCCGCTCAGCGTTGAACGGGCACGCGCGCGGCGCCGCGAAGAGTCATGACGGGATCGTGGAATCCATCCGTCTTCATCGTGTGACGTTAACGACGCTGCGCAAGAGCCGCACCGCGTTGATCAACACTTTGCGGTCGATGCTCGTCACCGCCCCACCCAAAATCCGCGATGAACTCGAGTCATTGACGCCGGTTGCGCTGTTTGCTCGTTGTGCTCGGCTGCGGATCGACGCTGTGCCTTCAGCTGATCCCGAGCACGCGGTAAAACAAGCAATGCGGACCTTGGCCCGCCAAATCCGAGCACTCGACAGCGAACTCGGCCAGCTCCGCGCCGGCCTCACGAAGCTCGCTGAATCGGCCAACCCCGAGCTCATGTCCGCGCACGGCGTCGGGGTCGACAGCGCGTCCGCGTTGCTCGTCACCGCGGGCGACAACCCCGAGCGCATGCGCAGCGAGTCCGCTTTCGCCTCGCTCTGCGGCGCCTCCCCGATCGAAGCTTCCTCCGGGAAGACCATTCGACATCGCCTGAACCGAGGTGGCGACCGCCAGGCCAACAGCGCCCTGTGGCGCATCGCCATGATCCGGCTCAACACCGACCCCAAAACCCAGGCCTACGCCCACCGTCGCCGCACCGAAGGAAAAACAGACCGCGAGATCTTGCGCTGCCTCAAACGACACATAGCCCGCGAGATCTACCGGTTGCTGACCCAACCACGGCCAATCATCGGAATCCATGATCTGCGGCCGGTACGACTGCAACTCGGACTACCAATGCAAGCCGCCGCCGACCACTTGGGAGTCAGCCTGACGACCATCTCCAGAACCGAGCGAGGCATCAGACCCAACCACGAATTCGCTGCCGTCTACCGCTCATGGCTGAACGCACTAACCCTCGCCGACGCCGCTTGACACCAATAGGAGCATCCAAACTGGGGGCAGTCCCTCCCGTCGAAACCCAAGGGTGCGTCGAGCCATTGCTGCTCGTCACGGGCAAGACCAGATGCTGCCTGGCCATCGGGATCGGTTATAGCGCGTAGTCGTCTGATTGTCTGCTTCAGCCGGTGAACGTCGAGATGCTCTGCGGCTTGGATGAGTACCGGTTCGGCGTCGATCACGATTTCGGCGGGGAGTGTTTGTAACGCGAGCACGATTTCGGCGACGTGTGGCTGCGAAATCGTGCCAACCCCGTACGCCTCAGCGACAGCCGGATGATCAGCGAGCGCGGTATCGGCATCAACCCGCCGCCTCGCCGCACCAGGTGTCAGCTGG
>DATCDK010000089.1:0-17442 GCA_036510735.1 Acidothermaceae bacterium
GTTGAGGCTCCGAACTTGGTCATTGCGCCGGCCGCCCGACATATCGGCATCAGCCGAGCCTATGCCGAAGGCAGGTGATGTGCTGAGTGCCGATCTCGCCGAGCTCGGCTGCACAAAGTCATCTTCACGTACGGTCAGCGAGTCACCCAAGAGCGACGGAAGCAAGGAGCTTGAGCCGATGGGCCTAGCCGGGTGAGCTTTCTCCGAAAGCGCCGAGCCGCGGAGAAGTGCATACGAGACCTCACCTGCCGAGAAGTTGATCACCGTCGGGCAACAGATGGGCAACACCACAGTCAAAACCAGCCAACGCTAGTCAACGACGACACACGATGAAAACCCTGTGAACTAAGGGTTTTCAACGGTAACCAACCATGTTCAATCACTGTGGGATAGCACTCTCAAGGCGGTAGCGCGGGTTCGAATCCCGTCGGGGCTACAACTAAAAGACCAGGTCAGACGGCCTGTGCTTCGTCGGAACCGCTACTGCTTAGCGATCTTGACCACATTTTGACCACACCAAACGCGTTGCCATTGACGTGCTTGCAGGCTCGGCCCTAAGTGGCGGTGGCAGTCTGTCGTCGACAACGTTTGCTTGGTGGCGGCCTGTAATCGATGCAACCCGCGGTTCGGGATCGCAGGATGCGTAGCCGCAAGTGCCAATCCTTAAACCGTTATGGGATAAGGGCGCTCGGCTGGCCCGATGTACAACTGGCGCGGTCGTCCGATCCTCGTTTCTGGATCCGTGATCATCTCTCGCCATTGAGCGATCCAGCCGGGGAGCCGACCGATTGCGAACAGGACGGTGAACATTTCAGGAGGAAAGCCCATGGCCCGGTAAAGCAGTCCAGTGTAGAAGTCGACATTAGGGTAGAGCTTGCGATCCACGAAGTAGTCGTCTGACAGCGCCACGTTTTCGAGTTCAAGAGCGATGTCGAGCAACTCGTCGCGTTTGCCGAGTGAAGACAGCAACTCATCCGCTGTCTTCTTGATGATTGCTGCGCGCGGGTCATAGTTCTTGTACACGCGATGTCCGAATCCCATCAGGCGTGTGTGATTCTCACGCTGCTTAACCCGTCGCACAAATGAGGCTACGTCATCGTCGCTGTCACGAATCTGCGTGAGCATCTCAAGCACAGCCTGGTTGGCGCCGCCATGTAGCGGTCCTGACAGGGCGCCAATGCCGGCCGAGATCGACGCGTGCAGGCTGGCGTGAGCAGAACCCACGAACCGCACAGTAGAAGTCGAACAGTTCTGTTCGTGGTCGGCATGCAGAACGAAGAGCAAATCAAGCGCCCGTACGACCTGATCGTCGACCTCGGGTGCGGCCGGGGAAGTAAGGCTCATCCGGCAGAAGTCCTCGACGAGACCCAGGGATGGGTCGGGCTTCAGGAACGGCTGCTGCCGTGACCGCTTGAACGCGCACGCAGCGAGTACGGGGACCTGCGCCAGCAGGCGTTCGGTCGACGATTCAACTTGTTCGGGATCAAGCGGATCCAACGAGTCGGGATAGAACGTCGACAGCGCGGAGACTGCGGATGCCAGGACAGACATTGGATGCGCGTCCTTGGGAAACGAGTTGAAGAACTGTTGCAGCGGCTCGGGCAACTCGCTCCGCTCCCGTAAGCGGGAACCGAAGACATCCAGCTGCAGGGGAGTCGGCAGCTCTCCATGGATAAGCAGATATGCGACCTCCACAAAGGAGGATTGGGCAGCAAGTTCCTCGATTGGGTATCCGCGATGGCGAAGAATACCCGCGTCGCCGTCAATGTAGGTGATCGTCGATCGGCAAACAGCGGTGTTCGCGAACCCCGGGTCGTACGTGACAAGGCCGGACGTTCGTAACAGCGCTCCTATGTCCGCTCCAGGTGCGCCCTCGGTCACGTTTTGGATTTCGGCTTCAAACGCCGTGCCCCCAAAACTAAGGTTTTCCGTCCGGGTTTGGGCGGCGTCCGACATGGCTAGGCCTCTTCCACTGGCAGGTACAAGTCTTCGGTCCAGTTCTATTTCTCGTTCGTGCCAAATCCAATCTCAGCCACCCGCATATCTCGCTGGCCTCTCCGAACATGCCGCCTAATAGCCCGTGTGGCGCCTGCGGCATCGCCCCGCCTCAGCTCGCCCAGTACCTCCGCGTGCTGAGCTACCGAGGCACATCGCACGGTTGGGGTATTCGCCAGAACCTCACGATAGATGCTGGTGCGGTCCCAAAGCGTGCCGATCATCTGAAGCAGGAGCGCCGCACCGGACGCGCTGTAAATCACGAAGTGCCACTCGCGATTGAGGTCGCGCCACACTGACGGCGGATCGTCGTCGCGAACGTTGTCCATCCTGGTGTTCAGTTCCTCTAATATGTCAAGAGTCGCAGCCGGAATGCGGGGCGTCGCCAGGCTTACCGCGAGTCCTTCGAGGCGCTCGCGTATCAAGGTGATCTCCGTGAGCTCTTGCACCGACAACTCTGCGACGTAGGTGCCGCGCCGCTGCTCTGTGCGCACGAGGCCTTGCGCCTCGAGGAGCTTCAGGCCCTCCCTTACGGGAATGATGCTCACGTTGTAACGCTGCGCAAGTGCTTGTTGGTCCAGGCGAGCACCGAGCCGAAACACGCCGCGCAAGATCTCAGTCCTCACGGCGTTCGCGACGTAAGTGCTCGCTGTCACCGGTGGTCCGTCGATCGGCGCTTCGTAGGCCGAAGGCACCAGCCTTGTGACGCCGTCACCGTGGCTTGCTGTCTCACGTCGGGGGGTCTGCACAGGGCGTTGCGCGTTCACAGTGCATCTCGAGGCTTGACAGTGTTGGGCGGGTGCCACCGTGAGCCGACGATGGACGCTGGCCTCTTCACGCGGACAGTGTAGAGGCCGTGTCGTGGCCCTCGCCACGCGCGTTCAGTTGGCTTCGTGTATCGCGCTTGCACTGGCGATCCACCTCTCTGGATGGCGTTTAGCATGGCTTGGTCTGGACGAGCAGCCCGAACCCCCCGCCGATCGAAACGCCGTCGCGAGGGACAGCCGCCGTGCCAACGGAGTTGAAAGGCGCCGTATTCCCTGCGCTTGCTCCAGCTGCGTCCGCCGTCAGGTGCCCGCCATCTTGTGTGCGGAAGCGAACGGTTTCAGGTCCTTCCCACAGACCTGTCGGCGCGGATCCGCCCATCGTGGCTCGCCTGGGCGCGAGCATCGCAGGGCCGCCGGGAGATCGCATGGTTTCACCTGTCGCTCAGTTTGGTCACATATAGGTTACGAAGAATAAATTATAGGCGAATCCCTTGTCCATCGTGGGAGCGGTTGCCTACTCTGTGGCAACCGCCGCCCGGGCGACCCGAATAGTCGATGCTCTCACCAAAGGAGACGCCCCATGTTCGTGAGGTTTGTGCGAGGTCGCCGTCACGCGACAGGGGTCGCCATCGGTATTGGAACGGTGGCGACGCTGGTGCTCGCCGCGTGCTCCAGCTCGAAGCCCTCAGCCAGTTCGACGAGTTCCCCCGCGTCCACGAGCTCCGCCGCGGCGACGAGTGCGAGCGCATCTGGAGGGGTGTCGCCGGTCGCGAGCGCAGTGTCGGCTGGCTCGTCGAGCGCGGTGGCGTCAGCCAGCCTAGCTCCGGCTCCCAGCCAGGCCGCCACGGGTTCATCCATCAAGCTTGGGTTGCTAGCCCCATTAACCGGTGCGCGGGCAGATCTCGGCCAGGGCATGCAGACCGGCGCGAAGATTGCCCTAAGCGTCATCAACGCCACGGGCGGGGTGCTGGGACACCATGTCAACCTCGATGTGCAGGACGACGCAGCCGACCCGGCCGATGCAGTACCCGCCGTGCAAAAGGAGGTTCAGGCCGACCACGTGGTGGGCATCGTCGGACCTATCTCGCAAACCGCGTCCGTCGTTTGGCCGATCGCAGCGAAGGCAAACATTCCCGACCTGATGTGGGGCGGCGGATCTGCGTTTGACAACATCACCGACCCGCACTTCTTCCGGCTGTCGCCGTCGGATACTGAGCAGGCGGATGCCATGGTCGTCTACGCCCATAGCAAGGGGTGGAATCACATCGCTATAGCTATTGGCAACACGTCCGGTGATCAGTCCCTGGTGCCGGGGCTCCAAGATGCGGCGAAGGCGCTCGGAATGACGGTCGACAAGCCCGTCACGATCGCGGTGGGAGCGACGTCGTTCCGCAGCGAGATCCAGACCCTATTCTCGACGCATCCGCAGGCCGTCTTGGGACAGTTCGATATCCCGTCTGCGGGCGTGCTCTTCGGGGAACTCAAGCAGCAGGGTCTGTTGTCAACCCCGTGGGTTGCAAGCAACCTGTGGTTCGCGAAGGAGTTCGTCACGTCGGTTGGCGCAGCCATCGCGTCGGGGCCCATCTACATCGCCAACCCTGGCGCTGAGAACCAGGGATACCAGCCGTTCCTGAACGTCCTGCAGCAACAGACCGGCTCAAACCAGCCGAGCAACGGCCAGTCGTACATCTACGACGGGGTTAACGTCTGGGCGCTTGGAGCACAGATCGCAGGAACCACTGATTCGCCAGCCATCGAGCAGGGAATCGCTAAGGCGGCAAACGGGCCCGGTCAGAGCTGCTACGACTACTCAACGTGTCTTCAGCTCCTGAAGACCGGAAAAGCCATCAACTACCAAGGCGCAGCGAGCAGCGTCGACTTCGATAAGTTCCACAATGTGTTCGGTCCGTTCGACATCTTGCACTACAACGCGGACGGATCAAGCAGTTCGCTCTCGGAGTTGACTCCCCAGCAGATTCAGCAAGCCCTGAGCAACGGGTAACGACCCTCAGGTAAGACACGTGTGGTGGGTCCGGTATCTCACTGGATGTCGGACCCACCACACCATCTTCGACCCCCAAAGGAATCCGAGAGGCCCGATCTTGAGTCAGTTCCTTGTCGCCGTCGGGTTCGGCTTGGCGACAGCATCCGTCGTAGCCCTCGCCGCTGTCGCCGTCTCGTTGCAAGTGAGCGTCACCAACTTCATCAACTTCGCGTACGGCGACTTCATGACCTTCGGTGCGTACATCGCGTGGAGCGCGACGCGACACGGCATCAACTTAGTGCCCGCAATTATCTTGGGCGGCATCGCGACCGGGCTCCTCGGCGTCCTCGCGAACATCCTCGTCTTCCGTCCTTTCATGCGCCAAGGCGTTCGGCCGGTCACCCTACTCATTGCCGGGGTCGGGCTATCGTTCATCGTCCAGAACGCCCTGACAGTGATCTGGGGCGCGGAGCCGGTGCGGTTCAACGTGACCCTCGGGAACTCCCTACACGTGGGACCGTTCCTGCTCACGCCCGGAGATCTCGTGATGTTTGGCACGTCGGTAACTCTCCTCGTATTGCTGCACGTGATGCTGGCGTACACCAAGTTCGGCAAGGCGCTGCGTGCGACGTCCAACAACTCAGATCTCGCGAAGGCATGCGGTATCGACAGCGAGCGGGTTGTCTCGATCACCTGGTTCCTAGCGGGCTTATTGACCGCCGTTGCGGGTGTGGGCTTGGTGCTGCAGGAGAGCACCCTCGATCCGACCACCGGGTTCACGGAGCTGTTCGTGATTTTCGGCGCCGTTATCCTCGGCGGGATCGGACGCCCCTATGGCGCCATGCTCGGCGCACTTGCAATCGGGCTCCTCACTGAGATTTCCGGTGCTTATCTCAACGCCGCCTACAAGACCTCGATTGCGTTCGGCGTCGTGATCGTCTTACTCCTCTTCCGGCCCCAAGGACTATTTGCTACTAAAGGGAAGATCAGCTGATGGTCTACTACCTCACGGACTTGCTCGTTCTTGGATGCATCAACTCGATCATGGTCGTCGGACTCAACCTGCAATACGGTTACACCGGACTTCTGAACTTCGCCTACTACACGTATGTCGCCATCGGAGCGTACGTTGCGGCTGTCACCACCATGGGACGCACCGCCATGGCAGGGGGCGGGACCTACATCCTCGGGTGGACCCTGCCCTGGTACGTCGGCCTGCTAATCGGTGGGGTGGTCGCCGCGATACTCGGCGCTGTCGTGTTCGGGTTCACCGTCCGTCGGCTCCGAAGTGACTATCTTGCCATCGTCACGGTGTCCGCTGCCTTCATCTTCTGGAACATCATCAACACGTACGAGCCACTCTTCAACGGCGCGACCGGGTTGTACCACGTGCCAAACATCATCTCGACGAGCACAACTCGGTATGGGTTCATCATGCTGGCCCTCTCCGCGGGCATTCTCGCCATCTTCGTATGGGGTTCTCGTCGCATCTTCCGTTCCCCGTTTGGCCGATTGCTGCGGTCCATGCGGGAGGACGAAGCGGTGACGGCTGCGTTCGGCCGTACCTCCTGGCAACCACAGCTGTGGATCTTCATGATCGGGTGTTTCATCGCGGGGATCGCCGGCGGTCTCTTCGTGTTCTACATCACGGCGTGGAGCCCGTACGCGTTCTTGCCACTTGAGTCGTTCATTCTGCTTGCCGCGCTGATTGTGGGCGGCGCGGGTAACTACTGGGGTGCCCTCCTAGGAGCCTTCGTCCTCATCGAAGGGCTCGCCGAGTTGTCGCGTTTCCTTCCGAGCTTTGGTAATGGTGCAGACGTCGGTGCGATCCGTGCGATCGTGATCGGGTTCGTCCTCATCCTCATGTTGCGGTACCGGCGCGGCGGCCTTATTCCTGAACGCTGGCTGCACTGGTATCGGCCGCCCGCGAAGCCGGTTCTCCGCAGAGCGAGGTTCGCAGCCGCGAGGCGCGCACGATGAGCAGCGAGGCCTCGGGCGACCTGCTCAACGTGCAAGATGTCGGCTACGCGTATGGCGGGGTGTGGGCTGTCAGAGGCTGCAGCTTCTCTGTTCGCAGCGGCGAAGTCACCGGCCTCATAGGACCGAATGGCGCGGGAAAGTCGACGATGATCGAAATGCTCAGCGGTACCTTGACGCCGCGCGAGGGCAAGATCCACTTTGATGGATCCGACATAACCGGCCTCCGACCTGTACAGGTAGCGCGCAAGGGAATCGCGCGCACCTTCCAAACCGCGAGAGTCCTCGCCGCACTTCCGGTGATTGAGAACGTGGTGTTAGCCGCCCAAGGCCAAATTGGCGAGAACCCGCTGAAGGCATTGTTCTTTCGCGGGAGTTGGCGGAGCCAAGAAGAGGAACTGCGGAAGGAAGCGGCCGGCCTTCTCGATTGGCTTGGCCTTGGACATCACCTGCTCAGCCCAGCAGGGACGTTGTCAGGGGGGCAGCGGCGATTAATGGAGATCGCCCGTGCGCTCATGGCACACCCGAAGCTGATGCTTTTGGACGAGCCGACTGCTGGCGTGTTTCCGGAGACGAGTCAACTGATCGCCTCTCGGATCCGCGAAATTGCCGCCCAAGGTGTGACCGTGCTGCTCATTGCCCACAACATGGGATTCCTCTCCGCAGTCGCCGACGATGTGGTGGTGATGGCCGAGGGGAGGGTCCTCACTCGTGGGCCACTTGAGGTTGTGCGTGAGCACGCAGGAGTGGTGTCGGCGTATCTCGGAACCGCTGTTGCCGGCTCACGCGAGACGGGCCCCACAACCGCTCAGGGAGTAAGCGAGTGAATGAGTTGCAAGCAGTCTCCATTACTGCCGGCTATGACGGTCCACCAATTCTGGACGACGTCTCGGTTACCGCGAATGCTGGCGAGACGTGCGTCATCCTAGGCCCGAATGGTGCCGGCAAGTCCACGCTGGCCAAAGCGATCATCGGCCTACTCGGCGTAAAGAAGGGTCGCGTTCTCTTGCAGGGCAATGAAGTGACGGGTCAGGGCCCGCACAAGCTCGTCAAGGCGGGCCTCGCGTACTTGCCTCAACTCATGAACGTCTTCGATCAACTATCGGTGATCGAGAACTTGGAAATGGGCGGCTACACCGTCAAGGGGAGCCTCCAGCGGCGAATCTCTGAACTGCTCGACTTCTTTCCCGATCTCGCAGTGGATCGACACAAGAAGGCCGGCGTGCTGTCGGGGGGCCAGCAGCGGATGCTGGCACTTGCGCGAATGCTCATGACAGAGCCGGTGGTGGCGATTCTCGATGAGCCAACGGCGGGGTTGTCACCGCTGTACGCCGAGCGCGTTTGGACGCACATCGACCGGATTCGTGACGCAGGTGTGGCGCTGCTCGTTGTCGAGCAGAATGCGACGGTCGCCATGGACCACGCGGACATCGTCTATCTCCTAACACAGGGCAGGAATGTGATGTCCGGTCCAGCATCAGAGCTTCGTCATCGGGACGAGGTTGCTCGCATCCTCGTAGGCTAAGCATGCTTATTTTTTGAAAAGACCGCCGATCCAATTCAGGGAGTGACTGAGAACGTGACGACAAGTCAAGACGCAACGCAGACGCGCTCGCAACGGTTGTCTGAGTTTGTAAGTGCGCTTCGCCCGGATGATTTGCCGACGGCGGTGAGACAGGATGCGATCTGGCGAGTAATGGACACGATCGGCGTGTCACTCGTAGGTTCTGGAATGGACTATGCGCAACCCATCCAGAAAGTGTTCGTCGAGTTGGCCGGCCGGGGGGAATCGACGGTCATCGGCGGCGGTGAACGACTGCCTGCACCCGCCGCCGGATTCGTGAATGCTGCCTATGCGCACGGCCCTGACTTCGATGACACGCATAGCGTTGCGATGGTCCATATCGGCTGTCTAGCCGTGCCGAGTGCACTTGCCATGGCCGAACGTACCGGTGCCACTGGTGCGGACATGCTCACAGCTTTGGTAGCCGGCGCCGAGGTTGGGCTCCGGATCGGCGCGGCCGCACCACACAGGTTCCATATGCGCGGATTCCACGCCACCGGCGTCGTTGGCCCGTTCACCGCGGCAGCGACGGCGGGGAAGTTGCTTGGCCTTGACGTCGACCGACTGAGCAACGGCCTCGGTTTAGCGGGCAGCCAGGCCGCGGGGTTGCTTCAGGGACTACACGACGGGAGCTGGGTCAAACGGCTGCACCCTGGCTGGGCTGTGCAAGGGGGGATCACGGCGGCGCTTCTTGCCGAGCAGGGCTACCTCGGGCCGCCACAAGTTCTCGAGGGCGGTTGGGCGTTGTATGCAGTACTCCTCCATGGCGACTCGGAGCCGGTGGATTTCGACGTTCTGACAAACGGACTCGGCACCGAGTGGCTGCTGCCTGAGACGACTTACAAGCCGTACAGCAACGGGGCATGGAATCATTCTGCAATGGACGGGGTCGCCGCGATCATGGCGGCCGAATCGCTGACTTACAAAGACATCGCACGGGTGGACGCCATCGTGCCACCGGAATGCATACCCGTCGTGTGCGAGCCGCGGGACGCCAAGATCCAACCGGTGACGCCCTACCACATGAAGTTCAGCTTGCCTTACTCAGTCGCCATCCTGGCCGTGCTTGGCCACGCAGGAGTGGACGACTACACGACCGAGGTGCATACCAATCCGGACATCGCCGATTTGGCATCGCGCGTCTACTGTGAGGCAGACCCGCGCATGGCACCGGATCGCTTCCCCGCCAGGGTTCGTCTTGAGACACGCGACGGACGCCACTTCTCGTACGACATTCCAGCGCAACGCGGAGGTCCGGGAAACCCCTTTTCGGCCGACGACCACCGTGCAAAGTTTCTCTCGAACGCGAGCCCGAGCCTCGGCGTATCCCGGGCAGAGAGCCTCATGCACACGATCGAAAATATCTGGGAGCTCCAGTCGGTTGGGGAACTCGTTCGACTCGCCGTCCGGTAGTGGAGAAGCCGATGCCGCGCAGCGATCAGCTGGCCAGGCTAAGAGCTGCGCCGCTGAGAGGTATCCGCGTTGTGGCGCTCGAGCAAGCGGTTGCTGGTCCACTATGCACGCGGCACCTTGTCGATCTGGGTGCTGACGTAGTCAAGATTGAGAGGCCAGGGGGAGGGGATTTCGCTCGCTCGTACGACTCCGTGGTGCACGGTGAGTCCGCGTATTTTGTGTGGCTCAACCGCGGAAAACGCAGCGTGGTGCTGGATTTGAAGTCTGCGGAAGATCGTGTTGCCATGGACTCGCTCCTCGAGTCCGCCGATGTGCTGGTGAGCAACCTTGGACCTGGCGCCCTCGAGAGACTGGGCCTCGGATGGGACACGGTTCACACCAGGTGGCCACAGCTGATCTCCTGCACGATCACGGGCTACGGAACGGAAGGCCCACTGCGTGATCGGAAGGCATTCGATCTCTTGGTGCAGGGTGAGGCCGCCTTGTTTGCGATCACGGGTACGCCCGAGCAGCCTGCGAAAGTGGGCCTACCGATAGCTGACATCTCTGGGGGCATGTACGCCCTGAGCGCAGTGCTGGCCGCGCTATTTCAGCGGACATCGACGGGCCTGGGAACACGTGTCGACATCGCGATGCTCGACTGCCTGGCGGAGTGGATGACACCCGTTCTCTACCACTGCGAGTACACGGGTAAAGAGCCGGAACGGAAAGGTGTCATGCATGCAACCATCTGCCCATACGGCCCGTACCGCCTGGGCGGACAGGCGACCGTGATCATCGCGGTACAGAATCAGCGGCAGTGGCAAGCTTTCTGTACCTTCGTGATGCAACGGCCGGACCTGATCGACGACGATCGATTTCGATCGAACGAAGCACGGGTTCATCATAGGGTTGAACTCGAAAGCCTGATCGATGAATGCTTGGCGAATACGCCGTTGCCAACGGCCCTTGCGGCATTGGATCACGCGGATATTCCTTGGGCCGAGGTCAACGACGTGCGTGCGTTGCTGGATCACCCTCAACTGCGAGCGCGGGAACGTTGGACTCAGGTCGACACGCCAAGTGGACCTGCGTCAGCGCTGAGGTCGCCGCTCGATGCGATGGGCCATGACACGTCGATGCTGGCCGTCCCTGCCCTCGGCGAGCACACCTCCGAAGTGCTCGAGCAACACGGACTAGCTAGACCAACACCCGGCAATCGGCGCATACATGGAGCGACCAAATGACGAACCCGCGGATCGCGGTTATTGCAGGCGACGGCGTGGGCCAAGAGGTCATCCCGGCTGGCATTCGCGTGCTCTCCAAAGTGGCGAGTCTCGACTTTGTGGAGTTCCCCTGGGGGGCCGACTTTTTTGCCCGTACGGGTTCAATGATGCCGCCCGACGGGTTGGAGACACTGTCGAACTTCGACGCCATATACCTGGGCGCCGTTGGCTGGCCGACGATTCCGGATCACGTGAGCTTGTGGGGGCTCCTGCTCCCCATCCGCAAGGCGTTCGAGCAGTATGTCAACCTGAGGCCGGTCACGCTGCTCCCTGGCGTCACGAGCCCGCTCAAAGGGAGGCAAGCCGACGACATCGACATGTTGTTCCTCCGCGAGAACACAGAGGGCGAGTACTCCGGCCCAGGTGGGCGAGTTCATATGGGGACTGCCAACGAGCTAGCAGTCGAGGTGCCGGTGTTCACCCGCACGGCTGTCGAGCGCGTAGCACGCGTGGCGTTCTCGCACGCCCAACGCAGATCCGGCCAGTTGATCAGCGTCACAAAGTCGAACGCTAGCCGATACAACTACGTCTTGTGGGATGAGGTTGTGGCAGCGGTTGGAGCCGAGTTCGCGGATGTCGAGGTGCAACGAGTCCACGTCGACGCGATGGCTGCGCGAATGGTGTCGCGGCCGGACACCGTCGATGTGGTTGTCGCGTCCAATCTCTTCGGGGACATACTCACCGACCTTGGCGCCGCCATTCAGGGCGGGCTCGGGCTGGCCGCCAGCGCCAACCTCAATCCGGAGCGACAGCACCCGTCGATGTTTGAACCTGTCCACGGATCGGCACCGGACATTGCGGGGATGTGCCGAGCCAACCCGATCGGAGCAATTCTGACGGGAGCGCTAATGCTGGAGCATCTCCAACTAGCCTCGGCGGCAACGAGGGTGGAGCGCGCCGTCGCCGACGTGACTCGCCGCGGGCAGTTCCTGACTGCCGATCTCGGCGGCGGCGCGAGTACTGACGAAGTCGCGGACGCTGTGATTCAAGCACTCAGCGCTGCGTGACGTCCGCCGATGCAAGTCTTCTCGGCCGAGAAGACTCGCAACAAGCGTGATCGCACCAACAGGCCAACAAGTAAGACCGATTTAGGGAGAAAGTCAGAATGGTGGACGAAATAACCGCGGCCGTAAGCCGATTTGTTGTCGAAACAAAGCTAGCCGACATACCCACCGACGCGGTTGGCGCCGCACTGCGATCAATCCTCGACGGGCTCGGGCTCGCTGTGGCAGGGCACGCCAGCTTGGTCGCGCAACTCGCTGCCGCGGAGGTCGATTCCTACGGCTGTTCTGTCACCGATTCCTCGGTGCTCGGCTCCTCGGTCCGGCTACCCAGCCGCTTCGCTGCGTTCTTGAACGGATTAGCGATTCATGCGGACGACTTTGACGACACGCAGCTGGCGACTCTCCCAGATCGCGTCTACGGCCTCCTGACCCACCCCACCGCTCCCGTTCTGCCCGCAGCTCTCGCTCTTGGCGAGCGACTCGGGCGAAGTGGGTCGGACTTTCTCCTCGCATATCTCGTTGGCGTCGAGACTGAGGCGAAAATCTCCGAGGCAATCGACCCTCGGCACTACGACGCAGGATTCCACTCGACCGCGACTGCCGGCGCAATCGGGGCAGCTGCTGCGGCATCGCGGATCCTAGCTCTGGACGTCGAACGGACCGAGGTCGCCCTCGGGATCGCCGCATCGTGCGCCGCAGGGCTGCGTGAAAACTTCGGCACAATGACGAAGCCACTACACGCCGGTCGGGCTGCTGAGAGCGGCGTGCTCGCGGCGCAACTCGCCGCGAAGGGCTTCACGGCCGCGCACAACATCCTCGAGGCCCGCCGCGGGTTTTTCTCTGCGGCCGGCGGCGGCTTCGATCGTCCAACAATGGAGCGACTGGGCGACCCGTGGACCTTTAGCGACCCGGGTGTTTCAATCAAGCCCTACCCGTCGGGCTCACTGACCCACCCGGCGATGACCGTGATGGCAGAGTTGCTTCGAGACAACGCTGTGCAGGCGAGCGATGTCGAGCTTGTGTATGTCGGCACCAACCGGCATATGCCGAATGCGCTGATCCACCATCGTCCGGCCGATCACCTAGCGGCCAAGTTCAGCATGGAGTTCTGCATGGCCGCGCTGGTGGTCGACGGACGTGCGGGCTTGGCGGAGTTCACCGACGAGGTTGTGCGGCGGCCGGATATCCAATCCATGATCGAGCGGGTTCGGTTCGAGGTTGACCCAGAAGCCGACGGAACGGGCTACAACAACATGACGAGCATCGTCCGCGTGCACCTGAACAATGGGACGGTCCTCCAAGGCCGGGCAGATTTTGCAAAGGGCAGCCCAGCCAACCCCATGACGCAGCAAGAGCTATTTCGCAAATTTGCAGATTGTCTCGAGGTCGGCAACATCTCGTCGTCCGCGGCAGAGCGTGCGGCAGAACTCGTCGGGAACCTAGAAGACCAACCAGCCCTCGGCGAAATCACGAGTTTGCTTTGCCCCGCGGAGTCCTGACACGCAGCCAAGGCGGCCCACCCCGACCGACCGACGTGTTCTTGCTGTGGTCCAAGATTGGCGTGAAGTCGTTCGGCGGGGGTCAGGCCGTTCAGTTTTACGCGTTCGAACACATCGTCAACGAGCTGAAGTGGCTCACAGTCGACGAGTGGGCGCAGTTGTGGGGACTGTCCCAGATCGTGCCCGGTGTTAACGTTATTGCAGTCTGCGCACTAACGGGGTTGCGGGTCGCAGGCCTCGCGGGCAGCCTGGCCGCACTCGCTGGACTGATGGCACCAAGCGTTGCAGCAACGATCCTCATTTCCGCTGCCTACACACAGATCGCTCAGTTCGCGGGGGTGCACGCGGCGCTCCGCGGCATGTTTGCCGCGGTTGTGGGTGCCGCGCTCGTGTTGAATTGGCGCGTGGGTCGGCCGATCGTGAAGGCCGCGCGAGCGCGAGGCAGGATCGCACTAGCTGCGTCCGTCGCCATCCCCGTTGTTGCTGCGGCGATTGTGGCCGAGCAGTGGGTTCCCGTGGTGGACGTATTGCTGAGCGGTGCAGCGCTTATGTCGGCCCTCTGGATCCAGAAGCCTCACTGAAGCTATGGCCGGAAACCTCTTATTCTTCCTGCTGCTTCTGAAGGCATCGTTCTTGTCTTCAGGCGGTTTGGCCAATCTGCCGAGTGTCCATCAGGATCTGATCAGTCGGCAGTGGGCTCACGAGGGGCAATTTGTCGAGGCGCTAGCGATTGGGCAACTCGCCCCAGGGCCGACAGGCCTTTGGGTAGTGGCCCTCGGGTATCTGGCGCGCGGGCCATCGGGTGCTTTGCTTGCAGCAGGGGCGATCACGATCCCGCCTCTCCTTGCGCTTCCAATGGACCGGTTGTATCGGCGACTGGCGAATCACCGCGCGGTCGAGGGATTTGTCTTCGGACTGATCCTGGCGGCGGCGGGCAGCGTGATGGCGGTACTCGCCGAAGCGCTCAGGTCATATGGAGTTGATCTCGCAACGGTGCTCATATTCACAGCGAGCGTCGTGCTTGTCGGTCGCCGGATACTTCCACGAGGGTTCATCTTGCTCCTAAGTGCCGCCGTGGGATTTGCGGTCTGGGTGCCGAGGTAGTTTGTCCACCAGTGCATGCTCCACGGCCTCTCACGGGGCAGTCCACCGCAAGATCCGTTGTGCTCGTTCAATGACTGCGCGGTCGATCATCGAGTGCCCCAGACGGCCGGCGCCGCTGTCGGTTGCTGCTGCGACGACGAGACGGGCCCAGTCCGCCTCCTCACTCGTCGGGGCGAACGCCGCATTAACGGCAGGGATCTGGTTCGGATGTGTGCACAGCTTGCCACCGAAGCCAAGCTGGCGGGCACGGAGCGCGTCCGCGCCGGCGACGTCGGCGTCGTCCAAGTTGAGGGTGACGCCATCCACTGGCGCCGCAATCCGTGCCGCCCGCGACGCGACGACCAGACTCGATCGAGCAAACAGCAACGCGAGGTCGTCCTGCGCCGAGTCGATATCGAGACTGTAGTCAACCGCGCCAAACGCCAGACGCTCGACGCCGGGAGTAGTAGCGATCATTCCGGCGTTCTGGACACCGCGCGCAGTCTCAATCAGCGCGACGACTGGAATATCACGACAACCCCGCTCACTTAGGGCGACGAGTGCATCCGGCTCTGCCTTTGGCAGCACTAAGCCGCCGACGCCGTGCAACTCCTTAAGTGCGTCGCAGTCAGCTGAAAAGTGCGGTGTGTCCGCGGCATTAAGACGGACGATCGCGCGATGTCCCTTACGGAGCCACTTCAACACGCACTCTCGCGCCAGGTCCTTGTCCTCGGTGCCAACGGAGTCCTCGAGGTCACAAATGACGACGTCCGCTGCGCTGGATTCCGCCTGATCAAACCGGTCTGGTCGATTCCCTGGCACGAACAGGAAGGAGCGAGCTGTGTGAATGCGGGTTGCGGACTCGCCTGTGATGCGGTGCTTCTCACTCATCTCAAGATGCCGGGACCCGGTGATGTCCCGCTCGTGCTGCGATCCGTTCGAGGGGAGGCCTCGGCACGAATAACGCGGTGCGATCGATCTTCCGTGCGCATCGGGAGGCGATCAACTTCGGCATGGCATCTCCATGTGGACGTCGTGTGCAGGATCATACGTCTGAGGATGCTAAGAGTTATCTGCGCTCGTCGGAGTTCGGAGCGACGCGATGCGCGGCCAGTCGCGTGGTGTCCTAGGAGCGCGACAACACCCAGGCGACCACATCGGCCGCGTGAGTGTCGGGCGGGAACACCGGGTACCAGACGTGCGTAATGACGCCGGCGTCGATCAGGACTGTGAACCGCCGAAGCAAGGTTTGACCCGCCACCTTCATGGTTGGCAACCGTAGTGCTGTGGCGAGCCGCAGATCGGCGTCCGACAGGAGCGCGAACGGCAGCTGCAGCCGCTCAGCCGCTTCGCGTTGATAGTCCGTCGTCTGGGTCGAGATTCCAAACACGTCTATACCGAGCGCGGCCAGTGCGGCATGGTGACCTCCGAACCCGCGGGACTCAACGGTGCACCCGCGGGCGCCCGGTATTGATCCCCACTCGGGGACCAGCGGGGGGTACCCTGGTACGCCGGTGCGGGGGTAGGCATAGATGACCGTTAGGCGCCGCAGCGCCGACAGGTCAATACTTTCTCCGTCGGTCGACGGCAACGCCAAACGAGGTACGACGAGGCCTCGCAAGTGGTCGGCGGCGCCGTCATCGACAGGGACAGGCTGATCGGTCGGCAAAGCGAGTGTGGACTCGTGAGGCCCAGTCATATCTACATCGTGGCATGATGTGCTCTGCAACGCGACGGATGTCGCGACGCCGCGGATGCGACCGATCGCATGTAGCGATCCGCGCGCTTGTTCGAGACGTTGCCGGGATGCAGCCGCGGTCCGCGTGGCGCAACCACTATGCCCCGGGATTACTCCCGCAGCTACGTGAAGGACACGCGCGTTCTGAGGAGCGCACGATCGTGGCGACGAGAACACCGGTCGGTAAGGGTACCTACAACAACTAGCGGCACGCGGAAGCTGATGGCGAACGCGCAGGACTACCAGGCCGCGGCCGACTGGGCCGAGCACGCGATGACTTTGAAGCCCGGCTCGACGACTGCGCTCCGCGGAACTGATGCGGCCAAGCGCGGACGTGAGGTTCTTGCGAAGGCGTTGGGTGGTTGGCGTTTCGATCGACCCTGACGCGAAGCCGGGTCAGCACGCGCGGGTCCGGCAGGTCCGGGTCGCTGCCGACGTTGATGGCCGCATCGAGGTCCTGGCGGCGGATCGCCATGTCAAGGCGAGTGGCATCATCCGGGAGGCGCTGGCGGCCTACCTTGGCCAAAGCTGCTCCTGTGGGTAGTCCGGCGAAGGCTGCCCGGGCAGCTGCGGCGAAACGGGTGTCGGTGGGCGCAAAGACTGCCCGAACGCGGAGCGGTGACGGAGCGAAGCGACCGGCCAATTCCTCGTAGCTGGGGCGGGGATTGGCGGGGACCGGTGGGGGAGATGTTGATCACTGTCGGGCAACAGATGGGCAACCCGACAGTCAAATCCAGCCAACGCTAGTCAACGATGACAAGCGATGAAATCCCTGTGGACTAAGGGTTTTAAATGGTTTCCAACGATGTTCAATCACTGTGGGATGGCACTCTCAAGGCGGTAGCGCGGGTTCGAATCCCGTCGGGGCTACACACATAACCGCAGGTCAGCGCCGGTGTGGCGCCGGTTGCGGGCACCTCTAGGGGTGCCATTTCTTGCCCTTGGGCAACAGCTGTGCAACAGCAGCTTCGACTGGTCTCGCAAAGTTGGCGGTCGGGGCGGGTGGCCTCCTCGTGGGAGAGCAGGGTGCTCTCAGTACGTACAGGCGCTTTTGGGATGCGTGAAGCGGACACGTAGACCGACAAAATCTCAACATCGTGCTCGGGAACTCCGCGGCGGGTTACTGAAACGGGCTTCCCGAAACGCGACCATG
>DATCDK010000090.1:0-13119 GCA_036510735.1 Acidothermaceae bacterium
GCGTGCCAACCGCGTGCCATCATCACCAGGCCGTCGACCGGGTTGCACAGGGGCTTCGGATTGTGGGACGAGCCGACGACGGGACGCCGGAAGCGCTCGAGGCTGCAGACGGCCGACCGGTGTTCGGTGTCCAGTGGCATCCGGAGCAACTCGACGACCGCAGGCTCTTTGAAGCCTTCGTTGATCTCGCGGCAAACCGTGCGGCCGCGTTGCCGTCGACATCGGTGTAGCAGCCGCATAGCCGCGCGCGCCGCCGACGTCCCCGCCGCTTGTCTGGCTGTCGTCTGTCCGTGCGAACGTTTGCGTTTTTGGTACCCCTTGCCGTTGAGGGTGAGCGGGTCTATGGTCCGCTACCAGACCAATAAGCCACCCCTCTCAGCGAGGAAGGAAGCGGGATGTCCGAGTTCACGGAGTCTCGTCCCACCAGTACGCCCGGCGTTGCCGTCTTGAGTGCCGACGAGAAGAGGTTGCACGAGCTCGGCTACGCGCAGGAGCTGCATCGTGGCATGGGCTGGTTCTCCAACTTTGCCGTCTCGTTCACGATCATCTCGATCCTGTCCGGCGGCATCACCACCTACTACCTCGGCATGGTCGCCGGTGGCCCACGAGTCATCGTGTGGGGCTGGCTCTTCGTGGGCGGCATGGTCATGCTGGTCGGCGCCGGGATGGCCGAGGTGTGCTCGAGCTTCCCGACCGCGGGCGGCCTTTATTACTGGGCGGCGAAGCTCGCGCCACAGGGCAAGGCTCCGGTCTGGAGTTGGTTCACCGGGTGGTTCAACATGCTCGGCCAGGTTGCGGTCACCGCGTCGATCGACTTCGCCATGGCGACGTTCTGCGGGTTCTTCTTGAACCTCACGACCGGGTTCCAGGGAACCGCAAAGAGCCTGTTTGGGATCTACACGTTGGTACTCATCGCACACGGAATCCTGAACTCGCTGGGCCTCAACATCATCGCCATGCTGAACAACATCAGCGTGTGGTGGCACCTCACCGGCGTCGTCGTGATCGTGGGCGCCCTGTTCATCTTGCCCGACGCCCACAAGCACCAGGCCATATCGAGCGTCTTCACCAAGTACTACGACGGTCTCGGTTGGGGTTTCGGTGGGCACGCGATCTGGGTCGTTCTCGTCGGCCTCATGATGGCGCAGTACACGTTGACCGGGTACGACGCGTCCGCTCACATGACAGAAGAAACCCGTGACGCCTCAACTAGTGGGCCGCGCGGCATCATGACGTCGATTTGGGTGTCGGTCGTCGCCGGTCTCGTCTTGATGATTGGGCTCACCTACGCCATTCCATACGCTGTCGGCAGCGACAGCTACGTTGCGGCTGCCGGAGCAGGGATCAACGCACCCGGAGTCTTGTGGGTCGCCTCGATCGGTCGCCATGCCGCCGAGTTCCTTATTCTGATCTGCCTCGTCGCGCAGTTCTTCTGCGGCATGGCGTCGGTGACTGCGAACTCGCGCATGATCTACGCCTTCTCCCGCGACGGTGCAGTGCCCGGCTCGCGGCTATGGCACAAGGTGAACAAGCGCACCCGCACCCCAACGAACTCCATCTGGTTCGCCGTGGTGGGCGCGTTCATCCTCGGCCTGCCGTCGCTGTACCAGAACAAGGGTTACTCGGTTGCGTTCTTCGCGATCGTGTCCGTTGCGGTCGTCGGTCTCTACGTCTCGTACGTCATTCCGGTTTTGCTGCGCCGGATGCGTGGGTCTGACTTCGCCCCTGGTCCGTGGCAGCTGGGTAAGTGGAGCCCGATCATCGGGTGGACCGCTGTCGTGTGGGTCGTCATCATCTGCTTCCCGCTGATGCTGCCGCAGTTCCACCCGGCCGGGGTCAACAGCTGGAACTTCGCTCCAGTCGCGGTGATCGCGGTCATCGGATTTGCTGGCATCTACTGGCTGGTCTCTGCCCGCAAGTGGTTCACCGGACCGAAGGTGCAGGGAACTGCGGAGGAACTCGCGGCGATCGAGGCGGAACTTTCGTCGCTCGGCTAAGGGTGTCTGCCCGCCCGGTTAGACGGCCTGACTGCTTAGACGGCAGGGTCGGGTATGAGGCGTCGACAGTCAGGAGGTTCGCGGTGTCTGAACATTCCCCGCGCCAAGGTTTGATCAGCGTCGAGCAACTGCGCATCGAGGTCGACGCCGGCACGATCGACACAGTCTTGATCGTGCTGCCCGACATGCAGGGCCGTCTGCAGGGCAAACGCCTGACCGGGCGCTTCTTCCTTGACGAGGTCGTCGAGCACGACACCGAGGGATGCAATTACCTGCTCGCAGTGGACGTCGAGATGAACACGGTCGACGGATATGCGATGTCGTCGTGGGAGTCAGGCTACGGCGACTTCGTGATGCGACCCGACCTCTCGACGCTGCGACGGGTGCCGTGGCACGAAGGCACCGTTCTGCTGCTGTGCGACCTCCTTGATGTCGAGGGTGTGCCGGTCGTGGCTTCGCCTCGTGGCATCTTGCGGGCGCAGCTCGATCGGCTACAAGAACGTGGCTGGCGGGCGATGGTCGGCACCGAACTCGAGTTCATCGTGTTTCGCGACAGCTTCGAGGACGCGTTCTCCCGGAAGTACCAAGACCTCGTTCCGGCCAACCAGTACAACGTCGACTACTCGATTCTGGGTACCAGCCGGGTCGAGCCATTGCTGCGGCGCATTCGCAACGGCATGGAGGGCGCCGGGATGCGGGTCGAGTCGGCCAAGGGCGAGTGCAACCTCGGACAACACGAGATCGCGTTCCTGTACGACGAGGCTCTGGTCACCTGCGATAACCACAGCATCTACAAGACGGGTGCGAAGGAGATCGCGGCGCAGGAGGACATGAGCCTGACCTTCATGGCCAAGTACAACGAGCGCGAAGGCAACTCCTGCCACATTCACCTGTCATTGCGTGAGATGGACGGCGGGGCGGTGTTCGCTGGCGACGGGCACGAAGACCAGCAGAGCGATCGACACAATTTTTCTTCGGTGTTCGAGCACTTTCTGGCCGGCCAGCTGTATGCGATGCGCGAGCTGACGCTGTTCTACGCACCGAACATCAACAGTTACAAGCGCTACGTCGATGGCAGCTTCGCGCCGACCGCGATCGCCTGGGGTCGTGACAACCGGACCTGCGCGCTACGCATCGTCGGCCACTCCCCGTCGTCCCTTCGCTTGGAAAACCGAGTGCCGGGTGCCGATACCAATCCCTACCTGTCGGTCGCCGCGATGATCGCCGCAGGCCTGTACGGCATCGAGCACGAACTCGAGTTGCCGCCCGCGTTCACCGGTAACGCGTACGTCGCCGACCTCCCTCGATTGCCGTCGACACTTCGCGGCGCCCTTGAGCTGTGGGAGAAGAGCGAACTGGCGCTGTCGGCGTTCGGTTCCGAGGTGGTTGCGCACTACGCGAACAACGCGCGCGTCGAGCTCGCGGCGTTCGAGCGGTCGGTGACCGACTGGGAGCGCGTCAGGGGATTCGAGCGACTGTGACGAGTGCTGCGTCGGAGCTTGCAATCGAACACGACGTCATCAACCCTGCGACGGCACAGCTGGTCACGACGGTTCAACTGGTGGGCCTGCACGAGACGGACGCCGCAATCGACCTTGCGGCTGATGCCTTCGAGTCGTGGCGCGAGGTGGCGCCGGCCGATCGTGGGCGGTTGCTTCGCCGGTTCGCCGACGCTGTTGACGGCGCTCTCGAAGAGTTGGCGCAGCTCGAGGTAGCGAACTCAGGACACACCATCGGCAATGCTCGCTGGGAGGCCGGCAACGTCCGAGATGTGCTGACCTACTACTCCGCCGCGCCCGAGCGGATGTTCGGGCGGCAGATACCGGTAGCGGGCGGCATCGACGTCACGTTTCGCGAGCCGCTCGGTGTTGTCGGCGTCATCGTGCCGTGGAACTTCCCGATGCCCATCGCCGGCTGGGGTTTCGCACCCGCACTGGCAGCGGGCAACACGGTCGTCTTGAAGCCTGCTGAACTCACACCGTTGACAGCGATTCGGCTCGGTGAGCTCGCGCTGGAGGCCGGGATCCCCGAGGGTGTCTTCACCGTGTTGCCGGGCCGTGGGTCCGTTGTCGGGCAACGGTTTGTCACCCATCGCGCGGTGCGCAAGATCTGCTTCACCGGCTCGACCGAGGTGGGCAAGGCGATCATGGCCGGCTGCGCAGAGCAGGTGAAACGCGTGACGCTAGAGCTAGGCGGCAAGAGCGCGAACATCGTGTTTGACGACGCCGACCTTGCGGAAGCGGCCGCGACTGCACCGTATGCGGTGTTTGACAATGCAGGTCAGGACTGTTGTGCGCGGTCGCGAATCTTGGTGCAGCGCAGCGTCTTCGATCGCTTTCTGGAGCTGTTCGAACCAGCGGTTGCGGGTGTGCAGGTGCGCGACCCACGCGACGAGGCGAGTGAGATGGGACCTCTCATCAGTGCTGAGCAACGCGCGATGGTGGCCGCTTACGTCGACGACGCCGAGGTCGCGTTTCGTGGCTCGGTGCCCGATGGCCCAGGATTCTGGTTCCCGCCGACCGTCGTTCTCCCGAAGGACCATACGGCGCCGGTGTTTCGCGACGAGGTGTTCGGCCCCGTGGTCGCAGTGGTTCCGTTCGACGACGAAGCAGAGGCGATCCGGATCGCCAACGACACCGACTACGGGTTGTCGGGGTCGATCTGGTCGCAGAACATCGGTCGCGCGCTGCGCGTTGCTCGCGGCGTCGACTCGGGAAACCTGTCGGTCAACTCGCATTCCTCGGTGCGCTACAGCACTCCGTTCGGCGGTTTCAAGCAGTCAGGCCTCGGTCGCGAACTCGGCCCGGACGCCCTCGATTCCTTCACCGATCTCAAGAACGTGTTCATCTCGACGAAGGAGCCGAAGTGACGGGTCGCTTGCAGGACAAGGTCGCCGTGATCACCGGTGCCGGTAGTGGCATTGGGCTTGCGTCGGCACGTCGCTTCGCCTCCGAAGGCGCGAAGGTGGTCTGCGTCGACATCGACGATCTAGCCGGCAAAGCGGCGGCGGACGACGTCGGTGGCATCTTCGTGCATGCCGATGTGACGGCCGACGCCGACGTGCAGGCGATGTACGCGACGGCGGTCGACACGTTCGGCGGCCTGGACATTGCGTTCAACAATGCCGGCATCTCGCCACCCGACGACGACTCGATTCTCACAACCGAGATCGATGCCTGGCGGCGGGTGCAGGAAGTAAACCTGACCAGCGTCTATCTGTGCTGCAAGTACGCGATTCCGCACATGCAGGCGCGCGGCGGCGGGTCGATCATCAACACGGCGTCCTTCGTTGCCGTGATGGGATCGGCGACATCTCAGATCAGCTACACGGCGTCCAAGGGGGGCGTCCTGGCCATGAGCCGCGAACTCGGCGTGCAGTTCGCGCGTGAAGGGATCCGGGTTAACGCTCTCTGCCCGGGGCCGGTCAATACCCCGCTGCTGCAGGAACTGTTCGCCAAGGATCCCGAGCGGGCAGCGCGGAGGCTGGTGCACATCCCGGTCGGTCGCTTCGCCGAGCCCGAGGAGATCGCGGCCGCGGTTGCCTTCCTCGCCAGCGACGACTCGTCCTTCATCACCGCGTCGTCGTTCCTCGTCGACGGTGGCATCAGCGGCGCCTACGTAACGCCGCTCTAGGATGCGAAGGTGAGCCTGTCGCGT
Source organism: Acidothermaceae bacterium (assembly GCA_036510735.1). GTDB lineage: Bacteria > Actinomycetota > Actinomycetes > Acidothermales > Acidothermaceae > PALSA-607. The sequence goes on from DATCDK010000090.1 coordinate 5,655, forward strand.
AGGGCCGCAGCATCAGCGGCTCTCGACGTCTCGCCACTTGAGATCGACGCGCGGGCCGTCGACGTTCCGCGCTCCGATGTGCCGGGACCCGACGCAGGCTCGTCGACCGAGCTGTCCTTGTTTGCTCCGGTTCTGCGGCCGATCCGCAGCGGCAATGCCTTCGAAGAAACCGTCGAGCGGCTGCTGCACACCATCAAGCTCGGCGTGGTGCGACCAGGCGAGCGGCTGCCTGCGGAACGCGATCTGGCGAACCGGCTGCGGGTGAGCCGCGAGACTCTGCGCGAGGCGATCGGGTCACTCCGTGAGGCCGGGTACCTCGAATCTCGACGCGGGCGCAGCGGGGGCACGTTCGTGGTCACGGACTCCGTACCGGGCGCTCGAAGTCGGCGTCTCAAGCCGTCAGCTGCCGCTCGCAACGACCTGGAAGATGCGCTGGCTTTTCGGCTCGCCGTCGAGTCGGGTGCCGCCCAAAGTGCGGCACGGCGAAGCCTTCGCGCGGGGGAGCGGGCTCGACTCCTGCGCCTGCAGAACGCGTGCTTCGAGGCTCCGCTTGCCGGTTACCGGCCGGTCGACTCGCGGCTGCATTTGGCAATCGCCGAGCTGTCGGGGTCGCCGTCGTTGGCATCCGCGGTTGCTGACGCGCGAGTGCGCGTGAACGATCTTCTCGACGCGATTCCGCTGCTGCCGCGCAACATCGTCCACTCGAACCAACAGCACGCAACGATCGTGCAGGCCGTACTTGCAGGCGATCCGAAGGCCGCGCGCGACGCGATGGCCGAGCATCTCGACGGCACCGCCGCGCTCCTTCGCGCCTTCCTCGCTTAACTGGTCGCTGGCTTGGGCGGATCGATGATCGAATGGGTCCATGACGAGCGCTGAACCTCAGCACATTGGGATCCTGCTGTTCGACGAGGTCGAGGAGCTCGACGCGATCGGCCCCTGGGAGGTGCTCTCGTGGTGGACGCAGAAGCATCCAGAAGATGGGTATGACGTCTTCTGCCTATCCAAGGACGGCGGATTGGTGCGGTGCGCGAAGGGTCTGGTCGTCCAGGCCAACTACTCCTACGCCACGACGCCACCCTTGGAGGTGCTCATCTACCCAGGAGGCATGGGAACTCGCGCTCACTTGCAGGACGCGGCCCAGTTGGATTGGGTGCGCACGCAGCGCGAGAACACCGCGCTACTAACAAGTGTCTGCACCGGTTCGCTCGTGTACGCCGCCGCCGGTCTGCTGACAGGTCGTCCCGCGACCACCCACTGGGGTTCGTTGGACCTCCTTGCTCAGATCGATCCCACGATCGAAGTTCGCACCGAGGAACGCTTTATCGACGACGGCAATGTGATCACTGCGGCGGGCGTGTCTGCGGGCATCGACATGGCGCTTCACCTGGTTGCCCGGCTAGCCGGTGCGGATCGCGCGCGCGAGGTGCGCCGCGGGATCCAGTACGACCCGTTGCCGCCGGTCTGAACACGACGCCGACCGTTCGAAGCGATGCCAGAGATCGCCCCCCGACGTGGACGCTCTACGCAGTGGTCGCCGACACCGTCGAGTTCTGGCAGGCCAACGAAGACCGACAACACGTACGCGTGCAATATCGACGCGACGGTGACCGTTGGACTCACACGATGTTGTGGCCGTAGCCGGATGTTGTGGCCGTAGCCCCATGTTGTGTCGGTAGCCGAGTTCCGGGCGACGACCGTACGCACTGACGGCGATTCCGGCCGAGGACGATTCCAAAATGGCAACCGTTCCGCCCACATTTCAATCGAGTTGGCGTGGTGGGTCGGAGACGAATTCGCGGCCGCCGGGTGATGTCCACAGGCAGGAGCCGTCGGGTTTGAGTTGCACTGTCCAGCCGCCGAAGGTTTTGAGTTGGTGGTGGCGGTGGCACAGGCAGCAGCAGTTCTTCGCCGAGGTGTCGCCGCGCGGGGCGGGAATGTTGTGGTCGATGTCGCAGACGGTGGCGCGTGTGTTGCAGCCGGGGAACCGGCAGCGCCGGTCACGGGCCATCACGAAATCCGCGAGTTCGGCCGGTGGCCGGTAGATCACGGTGCCGTAGTCGAGCAGGTAGCCGTTGACAGGGTCGACGACGAGCCGCAACCAGTCCGCCGCTGCCGATCTGTCGCGGACCAGCGCCGCGGGGATGGGGCCGAAGCCGAGGAGGTCAGCAGGGTTGTCGGCCAACCCGAGCAGGCTCGGGAGGTCGGTGACGAACTGGACCTGATGGCGCCGCCCGTGCCGTCGGGGTGCCTTCGGATCAGCCAGCGCGTGGTTAGCCCAGACGACCAACGCATCAGCGCGGTAGGCGTCGATGCCCTCATCCATGAGGCCGGCGGTCTTGGCGGCGGCTTGCAGCTGCATCGCGGTGGCATCCATGGCCAGCCACACCGTTTGCGCGTCGATAGCGGATATCTTGATCTGCAGTTGGCTCATCACGGTGTCGTGGAAGTCGACCTTCTCCACCCAACGGTGCTTGAGCGCCGCCGCGTGCTCGGCAAGCACCAGATCAGGGTTGGCGGCCACCACGGCGCGGCGCAGGGTGCGGCGAAACGCCGGCCAGCTTTGGCCCTTGATGCGAGACGCGACCCTCGCGTCGACCGCGGCGATGCCCAGTTGACCCAGCCCGGCGTCGTTGACAGCCTCGGCGACCAGCTGCGCCTGCCGATACCCCATGAATCCGGCCGCCATCATTGCCTGGCAGTGCGGCAGCGACTCGGTGATCTTGCGGGCCACGCCGGCTCGGGTCTGTGCGCCGCCGGTGGTCATCCCCAACGTTGCCGCGACAAGGTTCACCCCGCCGTCGATGATGTCCCGGCCCAACGGATCCGTGCTGTCCGGATCCGGTGGTGGGGTCGGACCAGCGACCTGGGCGGTCAGCCGCACCGCCAACTCGGCCAGCCACGCCTGCTGGCGTTCCACCAACGTCAACGCTACCGACGCAGACCTCTCATCGAGACTGTCTACGTCCAGCAACGACAAGTAGCTGACCATGAAGCGACCTGGCTCGAATTCCAGCAGGTCTTCCACCGACCACCCCGCGCCGGCGTCCGGCAACAACGACGCGGCAGCGGCGCTGTCATCGACATAGACGTCGACATCGGCCTCAGCGATCAACATGCAACGAAGCTATTCGTGACCACTGACACTTTCTGCAGACACGTTCGAGCCCCGAAAGTTGTGCACGAATCTGCAGCATGTGCACAACTGCACGCGTAACCGAGGCGGCGCTTCCTCCAGCCGAGGCTGGATTTCTTCGCTGGCTTTCATGTTTGTCACAGGAAACCTCCAGCTTCTGCGGGCACGTTAAGTCGTAGCGGTCGCCGGTCTGTTCTCGCGGCGACATCGAAACGGTGACGAGTATGAGGAGCGGACGTGGATTCCAGCGACGAGATCAGGCCGCACGGCGAGCGCGACGAGATCAGGCCCGACGTGACGGCTGAGCAACCAGCGACGCCCTTCGCGCCCTTCGCGCCAGGTACCCCGGCCACCCCGGCCGTTCCGGTCACGCCGGCCACCCCGTGGTGGTCGCGAATGGACGAGGCACCCACCCAAGTACGAGCCGACGACACCGCGTCGGCGGACGGCGCCGCGGCTGCTGCGGCGCCCCCATATGACACAGCCTCGTTTGCCGCCGCAGCGCCGTACGACCCCGCAGCGCCGTACGACCCCGCAGCGCCCTACGCAGTCGCACCCGCCGACGTCATCGCCGGTGGTGGCGGAACCGACACCCCAACGAGTGACGCAGCAATAGCGGACGGCGCGAAGCCACGCCGCGGCGTCCGCACGGCGGCTGCACTTGTCGTCGCAGCTGTCGTCGTCTCCGCCGCGGCTAGCGGAACTGTGGTCCACATTGTCGACGACCACTCCGGCAAGTCGACCGCGGCCGCAACAACTCCAGCCGTCAGCGCACTGCCGCAGGCCGCAGCGGTCACCGCCGACGTAAAGACGGCGCTCGCTCGCATCGAGCCGTCGGTCGTCCTCATCAACGACACGATCACCTCGTCGGGCGCGGGTGGTCAGGGCGGCTTCGGCGGCTTCGGTGGGTTTGGCGGCTTCCAGGAGAGTGGCGCCGGCACCGGCATCATCATCACCGCAGACGGTGAGATCGTGACGAACGCTCACGTAGTTAACGGCGCGACAGCCATCACGGTGACGCTGCCGAATAACGGCGGGACGCACCCGGCGTCCATCGTCGGAATCGACACCACGCAAGACCTTGCAGTCATCAAGATCTCGGGTGTCACGAACCTGAAGCCTGCGACGTTCGCCAACTCCGACACCGCTGCAGTAGGCGACAGCGTTCTCGCAGTCGGCAACGCGCTCGGCTACGGTGGCGCGCCGACGGTGACTGAGGGCATCTTGTCGGCCAAGGGCCGCACCCTCACGGGCACTGACGACAACCTCTCGAACCTGCTACAGACCGATGCCGCAATCAACCCCGGCAACAGCGGTGGACCGCTGGTCGACAGCACGGGTCAGGTCATCGGCATCAACGTCGCAGTCGCATCGGGTACGACGACTGAGCCTGCACAGAACATCGGCTTCAGCATTCCGAGCAACACCGTGGTCAATGACCTTCCCTCGCTGAAGGCGGGCAAGGGCGCCAACAGCCAAGGCGGTCAGACGACGCAGAGCGGCACCTTCCTCGGGGTGTCAGTGGCCGACGCAACTGGCGGCGCACTCGTGCAAGCCGTCGAAGCGGGCAGTCCTGCCGCGGCCGCCGGAATCCAGGTAGGCGACCTGATCACCTCGGTCGACGGCAAGGCGATCGCTGACGGAACCGTGCTGCAGCAGGCGATCCGGTCGGAGAAGTCCGGGACGACGGTCACGATCGGCATCACGCGCAACGGCTCGCCGACAACAGTGAAGGCGACGCTCAGCACCGCGCAGGTCAGTTCATAGCTCCAATCTCAAACGGACGGCGGCACTGTCGATTAGGCAGCGCCGCCGTCCGTTTGTGTGGGCGGCCGTGCGAGAAGATGGCGGATGGCCGTGACGTGCGGTCAGCGGGCGCGCACTGGAGGCTTCGATGCGTGACATGGTCACCGTCGCAGCGACCTCGTCCGAGGGCATGTCCGCCGCCGAGCTCGACGCGTTCATCGTGCGACTGCCCGAACCGGAGCAGCTGCGCGCAGCCGGTATGCGGCTCGATTCGCGACGACGCTCCTTTGTGCTCGGCCGAATATTGCTGCGTTCCGCGGTTGCGCGTCTGGCCGGTATCTCACCCGATGATGTCGTCGTTCGCATCGAGCCGAGCGGGCGACCCGTCCTGGCAGGCTCGCTCAGCGAGTTGTTCGTGAGCATTGCGCACAGCGGCTCGTACGTCGTCGTCGCTGTAGCGAATCGCCCTGTTGGGGTGGACGTCGAACGGGTGCGGCAGGTGGCTTCCTTTCGGCAGGTCGCGGCCAGGGTTTGCTCATTCCAGGAGCTGCACGTGATCGCGCGCTCGAGCAGCGCGACCGCCGAAAGGCGCTTCTTCCGGGTCTGGACTCGCAAGGAGGCGTACGGCAAGGCGCTCGGCCTTGGTCTCGACTTTCCGTTGCGCTGGGTCACGGTCGGTCGAAGGGTGTCGGTCGGCGAGGGGCGGTGGGGCGTTCACGATCCAGGTGTCGATCCGGCGCGGGTAGCCGCCGTTGTCGCACAGGCACGCGGTTGGCGGCTTCGGCACGTCGATGTCGACCCTGGCTACGTGGCGGCCGTCGCAACACAAGGACGACGGTGGCGGGTGCGCCTCGAGCGGCTGGACCGAGCCGCGTTGTAGCAGCCACCGTGGTAGAAGTCACACAGGTTGACCGGGGTGACCCTCCGCTGTCTAAGGTGGTCGCACTCTGACACCCAACTCGCATCTGACAGCCAACACGCATCTGACAGCAAACACAGGGGCACCCATGCGTGAAGGTCCAACTATGGTCCGCACCCCCCGCCGCACTCACTGGGTAAGCGCGCTTGCAGCCCTCGCGTTGGGCGCGCCGCTCGTCGCCGTTTCGACCAGCGTGCCGACCGCTGCCGGCGCAACGGGTCTCGCCGTCACCCGGGTAGCTGGGGCTGATCGCTACGCCACCGCCGCGGCGGTCGCCGACGCGGGCTGGCCGAATGCACTCCCAGCCAACAGCACCTTGCTGCTCGCCACCGGGTCTACGTTTCCCGATGCAGTGGCCGGTTCCGCAGCAGCCGGACATCTCGGCGTCCCACTGCTGTTGACCGCGAGCGGCTCACTCTCGTCGTCCGCTGCTGCCGAGATCGATCGTCTCAAGCCCGCCCAGGTTGCGCTGCTTGGTGGTACGTCGGCAATCAGTGCTGCGGTTGCGCAACAGGTTGCCTCGCACGGTGCAACCGTCGTGCGCTGGCAGGGCAGCGACCGATACGCGACCGCCGTCGCGGTCTCGCAGGCGACCTATCCGAGTGGTGCGACGACGGCGTATCTCGCCACCGGTACCAACTTCCCCGATGCCCTCGCAGGTGCGGCGCTCGCTGCCGTCGCGGGTGGCCCGCTGTTGCTGACCGATCCGACAACGATGCCCGCTGAGACGGTGAACGAGATCATCCGGCTGCATCCATCGGCGATCGTCGTGCTGGGTGGGACGAACGCGGTCAGCGCTCAGGTTGCGGCGACTGCAGTGTCAGCCGCTCATGGAGCGGCACTGTCGCGCCTGCAGGGTCCCGACCGTTACCAGACCGCTGACGCCGTCGCGTCGGTGCTCGTAGCAGTCAAGGGCGGGACGACGGCGAGCAACGGCGTTCTCCTCGCGACGGGTCTCGATTTCCCTGACGCACTCGCCGGCGCCGCATGGGCCGGTGAGAGTGATCGGCCGCTGCTATTAGCGCCGTCGTCATACATCACGCCGCAGACGTGGCAGACCATCCGGTCGCTTGCCGCACCCAGCGCGGTCGTGCTCGGAGGCACGAGTGCGATCAACGCTGCTGTCGCATCGGGCCTTAGTTCGGGTAACCCGCCGACCTCGCCACCCGCACCTGTCGTCGGCGGTGCGACCGACTGGCCGACGTATCACCACGATGCGCAACGCACCGGCCTCGCAACGGCAACGCCGGCATTCGCCGGTTTCTCTGCAGGCTGGAATGCGTCTTTGGACGGCGCGGTGTACGGCCAACCGATCGTGCTCGGAACGACAGTCGTCGCTGCGACCGAGGGCGGCTCGTTATACGGGTTGTCGCTGTCGACCGGTGCGGTGCTCTGGCGGGCGCACATTGCTGACCCGATCGCGCAATCGCTGCTTCCGTGCGGTGACATCGATCCGCTCGGCATCACCGGCACTCCTGCCTACGACCCCAGTGACGGACTCGTCCTGGCTGTCGCGGAAACCGCTGGCGGCCATCACATCCTCGCCGGTGTGAGCCTCGCGACAGGCACGATCGTCTTCCATCGCACGCTCGACCCGATGTCGGGCAGCGCGATCGCAAACCAGCAGCGCGGCGCTATCCTGGTGGCGAACGGCCGCGTGTACG